>DASRAP010000198.1:0-4934 GCA_035638155.1 Gemmatimonadaceae bacterium
TCTCCCCGTCTCCCCATCTCCCCGTCTCCGTCTGTAGTCAGGTCCCCCCTGACAGGATTTACGCTGACTCCCCGATAGGGCGGGGGTTGCGGGCGGTCGATGTTGAGGTCACACGATTCCCGTACCCACAGAACCCGTGCACGCAGAAACCCTCACAGCCCCCATCGAAGCCGGGTCGACCGTCAGCGAAGCGGCCGGACCGTCTCGATTGCTGCGGGTCCCGCTGCTGGTCAAGCTCCTGGGCGCCAACCTGGCCATCGCTCTGCTGGCGTGGGGGGCGGTTGTCCTCAACCACCGCGCGCCGACGCCGGCCGGCCGCCTGATCGTCGCCGTCGGTTTCGCGCTGGTCGCCGGGATGGCGGTCAACGTCACCCTGGTGATGCTTGCTCTTCGCCCGATTCGCGATCTCGAGCGCACCGCCTGGCGGATCTGGCATGGCGACTCCGGGGCGCGGGTTCCGCGGTCTCCCATCGGCGACAAGGAGCTCGATCAGGTAGGCGGCACGCTCAACGCCCTCCTCGACCATCTCGATCAGGACCGCATTCGCATGCGCGGTCTCGCGAGCGAGGTCATTCGCGCGGAAGATCGGGAACGGGCGCGCATCGGCCACGAGCTGCACGAATCGATTGCGCAGGCGCTGGCCGGCGTCACGTACCAGCTGACCGCTGCTGAGACGGACGCTCGTGATCCGAACATGGCGGGCAGGTTGCGCGCCATCCGCGTGATGACGGGACAAGTCCTGGACAGCGTCGACGTGCTTTCGCACACCGTCCACCCGCGTGTGCTGAACGACCTCGGGCTTCTCGCCGGCCTCCGCCATCTCGCACGCACGGTTGGCAACGAAAAGCACCCCATCGAGGTCGTCGTCAACTCCGGCTCCGAGGAAGCGTTCCGCGGGATCGGGATGGAAACGGCGGCCGTGCTCTACCGCGTGGCGCAGGACGCGCTCCAGAACGCGATTCGTCACGCCCGCGCGCGGAACATTCAGATCGTGCTCGGGGCGAGCGATAACTCCATCACGATGCGCGTGGCGGACGATGGTATCGGGTTCGATCTCGCGGAGGCGAAAGCACGCCGCCCGGGTATGGGACTCTTCACGATGGGCGAGCGCGTTGCGCTGGTGCGCGGCGAATTCGCCGTGGCGACACAACCCGGCAGAGGCACCACCGTGGGTGTGCGCATTCCGATCGAACGGGCCAGTTACCAACCCACCAACGGCAAACTATCATGACTGCGACGGCAGCGGTTCCCTCACGGACACGTTCCATGCCCGGCGATCTCATTCGCGTAGTGCTGGCCGACGACCATGCGGTCGTGCGCGCCGGCCTGAAAGCGGTGCTCGGCACCGCGAAAGACGTGACCGTCGTTGGTGAAGCGTCAAACGGACGCGAAGCCGTCGCGATGACGGAGCGTCTCACGCCCGACGTGGTGGTCATGGACCTCACCATGCCCGACGTTGACGGAGTGCAGGCGACGAAGGAGATCATCGCGAAAGGCACGGCGACGCGCGTGCTCATTCTCACGATGCACACGGAAGAGGAATACCTGCTGCCGCTGCTCGAAGCCGGCGCGGCCGGTTACCTCGTGAAGAGCGCGGCCGATCGCGACCTCGTGTCCGCGGTGCGCGCCGTGGCGCACGGCGACTCCTACGTCAGCGCCGCGGCGTCACGTGTGCTCGTGAAGGGCGTGCAGAAGAAGGATCCGGCGAAGGTGGACCGCGAACGGTTCGAGAGCCTCACGCAGCGCGAGAAAGACGTTCTGCGCTATGTCGCCCAGGGCTACTCGGCCCCCGAGATCGGCGAGAAGCTGTTCATCAGCCCAAAGACGGTGGACACGTACAAGCAACGGATTCAGGAAAAGCTCGGCCTCTCACACCGAGCGGAGTACGTGCAGCTGGCGCTCAAGCTGGGGCTGCTGGCACAGGAATAGGGAAAGAGAAGAGGGAAAAGGGAAAAGGGGCGAAGAGCAAGGGCCGAGGGACGAGCAACGCGGGGCGGGGTAAGAGAACTTGCTTTCTGGTCACCTCGGTCCTCGTTCCTTTGACCCTCGTCCCTTTTCCCTTTTCCCTTTCGGTTGACTCGGTGCGCTGGATCGACGCTGTCGCGCCGAAGGATGCTGAGCGCAACGATCGGTGGCGGCGTGGCGTTGGGCCTCCGCTGGTGTGCGACTACACGCGTGGGCGCCTGGCGCCGATCGACCGGCTGCCGATCGTGACGTGGAATATCCACGTCGGCAGCGCGGACATCTTCGCGTTCATCGCGGATCTGCGCGCGGGGCAGTTCACGGACGGAGAACGCATAACCGATTTTGTGTTGCTCGTTCAGGAAACTTTCCGGAGCGGGCACGGCGTCCCGGCCCCCATGCCGGCGGACGCGATCTCTCCGCAGTCGCTGCATCACGCGGACTCGCGGGGAGCGCGATTCGACGTGGAGGAGATCGCGGAACGATCGCAGTTCTTTGCTGCGTACGTCCCGTCGATGCGGAACGGGAGCGGCGCGAATGCGCGCACCGGAGAATGTGAGGACCGCGGCAACGCCATTTTCTCGACGGTGCCCATCCACGACATCACGGCCATCGAATTGCCGCTTCAGCATCAGCGCCGGGTCGCGGTGTTCGGAACATTGCGCTGTGAAACGAGTGACGGCGGAGAGGTGGGGCTGGAGCTCGGATCCGTTCATCTCGATCTCCGCACGCACCCCGGCGGCCGAGCTGCGCAGGCGCGCGCAATCATCGACGCGTGTACCGCGCCCGCATGCGTGATCGGCGGCGACCTCAATGTGTTCCCATGGATCGAGCGAACGCACGAGCTCCTGAGCCGTGCGTTCCCCCACGCACGCGCGCACGACCAACTGCCGACGCACGTGAGTCCGCTCATCAGGCGGCGGATCGATCATCTGTTTTGCCGTGTGCACGACCACTGGCACACGCTTCCATACCGCCGAATTCATGACCGGTATGGATCGGACCACTATCCGCTGATTGGAGGGGTCAACTTCTACAAAGCACAGTGAAAAGAGAAAAGAGGAAAAGCCAAGGAAACAACGAGGGAAAAGGGAAAAGGAAGAGGAATAAGGAGACGTCTCCTCGTTCCTCCTCCTTTTCCCTTTTCCCTCGTCGTTTCCTTGGCTTTTCCCCTTTTCCCTTTCCCCTTTCAGTTACTGTGCGTTCGTCTTATTCGGCTGCGGATTCTTGACGTATTTGTCGAGCCACGCCACCCAGCGCGCCCACTGGTCGAGATTCGATTCGCGCGCCACTGGTCCGTGGTCTTCATACGGATACATGTAGAGCGACGCCGTCTTGCCGTTGGCCATGAGCGCCTGATACATGCGGATGGAGCTGATCGGATCCGTGCCGACGTTCTGGTCCTCTTCCGAGTGGTACATCAGAATTGCGCCGTTCAGCTTGTCGGCGCGCAGCATCGGTGACATCGCGAGATACGTCGCCTGTCCCGTCCACAGGTCGCGCCGTTCATTCTGGAAGCCGTTCGGCGTGAGCGTGCGGTTGTACATGCCGTCACCGGCGATGCCTGCCTTGAAGAGCGTCGTCAGCGTGAGGCCGTTCATCGTGCTGAACGCGCCGTAGCTGTGCCCGCCGAGCGCGAGACGGTTGCGATCGACCCAACCGGAGTCGACGAGCGCGTTGACGGCCGCCTCGAGGTTCCACTGGAGATCGGTTGGATAGTTGTCGTTCGGGAGCTTGCCCGGCGTTGCGATGATCGGCGCATCGTTCTCCACGAGCGCGTATCCTGCCGCCGTGATGATCGACATGGTGCGCTGGCCGACGTTGGCGAATGTGCCCGGGCCGTTCGCGTTGTCCGGCGGTGCCCCGCCGCGACCGCTTGTCAATGACGTCGTGTACGCGGCTGCGCTGTCGAACTCGGCCGGATAGAACCAGAAGAGCGCCGGCAAACGCGTGCCCGGCTTCCAGTCCTGCGGAAGCGTGACGCGAATGCGGATGTTCACACCATCGGGACGCTTCGCGAACGCCGTCTTGTGAATCGCGTTCGTGATCTCCGGCCAGTAATCCTTCGACGTCGTAAGTTGCGTGGCGTTTTTCGATGCCACGTCGACGAGGAATGACTCCGGTGGCGTCGTGCGATTCGTGCGCGTCGCCAGCGCCTTCGTGAAGTCGTTGTCGAGCGGCGTCACCGCCTGCTCGGTCATGTCCGTCACCGTCGTCTCATAGACGCGGGTGCGCGTGCCGGTGCGAATGTCGATGCGATCGATGGCGTTCCGCGGGCCGGCTGCGCCGCCGCGGCCGCCACGTCCACCGCGACCGCCAGCCGCCGGAGCCGCTGCGCTGTCTGCGTTGGCGCTGTCAGCGCCTACCGCGGGAGCGTATACCGACTTCCCATCGCTCGACTGCATGACCACAGTCACGCCACGCGTGCCTTCGCGCGTGAGAAGTCCAACGCCGCCGCCGCCACCACCGCCGCCGCGACCACCACGTCCGCCGGCGCCACCACCGCGGCCGGCCGGTGCGCCACCGCCACCACCGCCGCGCGTCACGGTGAACGTCGCGTTGTTCTCAGCAAGGAAAATCGCGTCCGTCGTCGTCTGACGGTTCACGGTCTGGTTCACGAACATGATCTTGCCGTCGTTCGAGAACTGCACACCGTTGATCGTTCCGTTCCCCTTCGTGACGTACAGCGGCTTCAGAATCGAGCTGTTCGGGCCAACGAACGGCGCTGTCCACAGGAACAGCGTGTCCGGGCGCGCCGCAGTCGAGTCCGCACCGGGGCCTCCGCCGGCACCACCACCGCCGCGCGCGCCGCCACCACCACCACGCCCGCCACGGCCGCCGTTACCGCCGGCGCCGCCGCGACCGCCACGCGTCGCACGATTTGCCGCAGCCGCCTTGATGCTGTCGGCACGAACGGTCGAGTCCTCGCGAGCCGAGCGCATGAACATCAGGCCCGACTCGAACGGGTGCCA
>DASRAP010000199.1:0-2741 GCA_035638155.1 Gemmatimonadaceae bacterium
CTGACGGCGACCGCGCCCGCGCAAACGTTCGGACTGTACCCTCGCAAGGGAGCGATCGCGGTCGGCGCCGACGCCGATTTTGCGATCGTGGATCCGGAGCGGGAGTGGACGCTCGAGCCGGATGAGCTCGAAACGCGTAGCGGGGTGAGCGCCTATCTCGGAAGAGCGTTCAAGGGCAAAGTCGTGCGGACAATCGTTCGCGGTCGCACCGTGTTCGGGGATGGCAGAGTCTCGGGAGACGCGGGTTGGGGAAAGTTCGTGAGGCCACGTGAATAATCGATTGGAACAGCGTCTCGATGAACTGTATGCGATCGGCGCCCAGCCCGATGGTGGCGCCTACCGCGGTCTGTACGATGACGCCTGGGCGCAGGCGCTGGATCTCGTCGAGCGCTGGTTCAAGGACGCCGGGCTCAAGACTCGACGCGACGCGGTCGGCAACCTATGGGGGCGTGCAGACGGCGCGAATAAAGGAAAGGCAGTCGTCACCGGCTCGCACATCGACACCGTACGGCGCGGTGGGCGACTCGATGGCGCACTCGGGATTATCTCCGGCCTCACGGCCGTCGAGTCGTTGTTGAAGGATGGGCCACCGCAGCGAACGCTCGAAGTCGTGGCGATCTGTGAAGAGGAAGGCTCGCGCTTCAATACCAACTTCTGGGGTTCACGCGCGATCGTCGGAGCGCTCGACCGGGTCCCGGACGACATCGCCGCGGCGATGCGGGCGCGGGGGCTCGACGCGGCTCGTGTCTCCAGCGCGGCTCGCGACGACATCGACACATTTATCGAGCTGCACATCGAGCAGGGCGCCGTGCTCGAATCCACGGGCACCCCGCTCGCGGTGGTGAGCGCGATCGTCGGCACCGCCCATCTCGAAGTGACGGTGACGGGGCGCCCCGATCATGCCGGTACCACCCCGATGACGCTGCGCCGCGACGCGCTGGCGGCAGCCGCGGCGATGATTCAGGCGGTCGAGTCCATCGCGCGCGCGCTCGGACCACCCGCGGTCGCGACGGTTGGCCGCATTCGCATCGAGCCGGATCAAATGAACGTCGTTCCCGGCCGCTGCATGTTTACGGTCGATCTCCGGCATTCGGATCTCGGCGCGCGGCGTGCGCTCGAGCAGCGTGTGCGCTCACTGTGTCAAACGATCGCGTCCGAGCGCTCGCTCGGGCTGGAGATGCGGGTCCTGCAGGAGAAGCCGCCGGTTGCGATGCACCCGGATGTGCGATCGCTCCTGGCGCGCGCGGCGCGCGAGTCCGGCGCTCACGCCATGGAGCTCGTCAGTGGCGCGGGACATGACGCTCAGGTCCTCGCGGCGCGGTGCAAGGTTGGGATGTTGTTCGTCCCGAGTATCGGCGGCCGGTCCCATTGTCCCGAAGAGTCCACGAAACCGGAGTATTTGGAGCTCGGGACGCGTGTCCTGCAGAAGGCGTTGCAAATAATCGCGTATTAGCGGCCGCGCCTGTAGGGCCATCCCCTCACGTTGTCATTTCCAAGAATGTGGAAATGAGCGGTTGCTCATTCTCATTTCCATGAATGTGGAAATGACGAGGTTGGGGACTATATGAACCGGGTGAGATCCGGGCCCGCGTCCGCGATCTTCGCCGCAATCTCCGGCCAATCCACCGCCAGCGAAAAGTCGGCGAATTCGAAGCCCGGCCCGACGGTACAGGCGCCGAGGGTGTAGGCACCCGTCGTACGCGCCGCTTGCCACGTGCCCGCCGGTACAACGATCGTTGGCCTCGTTTCGCGCGACACCGGGCCAAGCCGAAGCCGCCGCAGTCCCTGTTGATCGAAGAGCACCAGCTCGATCGCATCCCCTTCGTGATAATGCCAGATCTCGTCCGACATGACGCGGTGCCAGCGGCTGTACTCGCCGGCGGCGAGCAGGAAGTAGATCGACGTGATCGCACTGCGGTGGACCTTGCGCTCCAGGACCTCCACCCGCCGTGGTGAGCGATAGAGCTCCGCGTAATGCCCGCCTTCGGGATGCGGGCGCATCCCGAGCGCCTGGAGCAGCTCACTCGCGCGTGAATGCATCGAGCAGCTCCCGCAGTACGTTTTGCGTCACGGCGCGCCGATAGTCGGCCGTGGATCGAACGTCGTCGATGGGACGGATGTCGGCGGCGACCGCCCCGACCGCTCCAGCCACATCGCCCTCCGCCAGCGCGCGCTCGGCACCGCCGGCACGCATGGGCACTTCTGCCACCGAGCCGACCGCAACGCGCGCCGGCGCTCGGCACACGGCCATCACGATCTTCGAAATCGCCTGCGCCGCACGCGTCCCGACCTTCCGAAAGACGACATCACGATCGAGCGGCACTCGCACCGCGGTGATGAGCTCGTCCGCCTGCAATGCCGTCTTGCGATAGCCGAGGAAAAAGTTGTCGATGCGAATGGTGCGCCGATCGGTGACGACGACAGCATCGTAGGCAAGCAGCACCGGCAGCGTGTCCCCCGCGGGCGACGCATTCGCCAGATTGCCGCCGAGCGTGCCGCGATTCTGGATCTGCGCCGCGCCGATCGTCCGCGCCGCCGCGACGAGGGCCGGCACATATCGATTCGCATCAGCCGATCGAATGATCCCAGTGTAGGATTCGGCGGCGCCGATCTCGAGCGCGTCCCCGACGCGGCGCACACCCTTGAGCTCGCGGAGCGACCACACGTCGAGCACCGCCCTCGGCTGAGGGCGAAGCGTGCCTGCGTGCAACATCACCATGAGATCAGTGCCGCCGGCGAGC
>DASRAP010000200.1:0-5833 GCA_035638155.1 Gemmatimonadaceae bacterium
TGCGCGGGCGGAATCTGTCCGAGAATGCCCATTCTGGTGGAAAGCGGATTGCCGTAGAACGCGACGATGCGCTTGAAGGGCAGGATGGCGCCCGCGCGCGCGGCGGGGCCGGGGACGGAGTCGGGCCAGAACGGAAAGCGCCGTGGCGGCACGGTGTCGGGCGCCGGCGCCGGCGTCGCCGATTTCTGTGCGGACGCCTTTTGGCCTGAGGATTTCTGCGCGGCCGACTTCTGCGCCGGGGGTTTCTGGACCGGCGGTTTTTGCGCAGAGTCCGGCGGCGGATTCTGGCCGGCCGCCACCTGGGCGAGGACGAACAGCGCCAGCAGCGCGCGCGTGGGCATGGGCATTACTCGCATACTACAGCAGAAGAGGGCAAGAGTCATGAGCGTACGCACGACTCCTACCCTCCCTACACCGTTACACCCGCTTTAGTGGGTCTGGTGAGTCTCGGCTTTGGCCGCCGTCTTCGGGGGCGCGAGATACGTCGTCTTGTGGATGTAGAGCACACCCATGTTGATCACGACGGCGAGAACGATGATGAAAAGGGCAAATCCCCAGCCCTTGTTGTGCAGGTCCTGATTGGACTCGTTCGACACGAAGAACTCCGTTGCGACTCCGTTGGTACGCGATGATTTCCAGCAGGAATGCTAGCGACCGATCGAGGGCGAACGCAAATTTTTCGTGTGACGGGGACACAGGAGTACGGCGAGGACACGCTCAGGGTCGCGCGCACGGCGCGGGTGGGCCGCGTCGGCACGCTGTCGGCCGCCACGAGGGAGACGTGGGTAGTGCTCCACGGCTACGGCCACCTTGCCCGGTCGTTCGCGGCATCCGCCACGTGGCCCGCCGGCGATACGCGCGTTTTTCTGTTTCCCGAAGCGCTTCAGCGGTTTTACGACGCCGAGCCTGGCACGCCCCACGCGACGGCACCAGTGGGTGCGAGCTGGATGACGCGCGAAGCCCGCGACGACGATATCGCCGACAACCACGCCTACCTCGACGCGCTGGTCACGCACGCGCGTGGGACAGCTCCCGGCGCGAGGCTCACGGTGCTGGGCTTTTCACAGGGCGGCGCGACGGCGGCGCGCTGGGCCGCGCACCGGATTTCGTCGGGGCACGAGCCGCCGCGCCTCATCCTCTGGGGCGCCGCCCTGCCAATGGACGTCGACCTCGGCGAAAATGCACCGCTTCGGCGGCTGCGCGTGGAGATCGTGATCGGAACGCGCGATCGCTGGGTCACGCCGGAGCGGATGAGTGCGGAGCAGGCGCGCCTCGACGCCGCAAAGTTTCCAATCGCACTTCGCAGATTCGAAGGCGGCCACCGCCTGGACGACGTGACGCTGGCGGAGCTCGTCCATCCACACCCCTTCGGCCCTTCGGCCCTCTGACCCTTTGGCCCTTTACCGTCCCCTGAATCGGTCCATTTTCCGCCGGTCACGCTTGGTTGGGCGTTCCGCGGCGGGAACGAACGCGGATGGGAGCAGAGACAACTGGTCCCGCAGTTTTTCCCGCGCTGTGACGCTCTCGCTCGTTTCCTCATAGAGCGTTCGCGCGACGACCGCGGGCCCGCGGTGATCGGACGGAACGAGCACCTTCACGTGGTGTTCATACGGACCGAGGCGCACGCGCACCATGTCGCCCGCACGGACTTCTTTTGCGCGCTTCACGCGGTCACCATTCACTTGCACCTTGCCGCCATCGATAGCGTCCGCGGCCAGTGATCGCGTCTTGAAAAACCGCGCCGCCCACAGCCATTTGTCGAGTCGTACCTGCTCCGTGTCCGCCACGTTCGCATCCTGCACGAAGGTCTGCACCAATTTCGCGTCGCGCGCACGCAGCCGCACGAGCGGCACCCGCCGCACCACGCGATTGGCTGTGACATTCGTGGCGGTCGCCGCGGCGTGCGGGCAGGAGCGCGCGCCCGGAACGCTCACGCACAAGGATTCCGTGGCGATCGCCGCGGTGCAGGCGGAATCGGCGAGGGCGTCGCGCGTCGCCGCCGCGCGGCCAACGGGACTCTGGGATCTCGACGCGGTGTCCGAGCGGCTCGTGCGCTCGGGCGTGGCACCGCGGCGCATGACGCCCGCGCCCAAAGTGCCCAGGTTCTTCGCGTCCGCGAAGGAGACGGGGGCGTTCTATGTGGGGCGCGATGCCGAGCTGCACGTGTTCGTGTTCAGCGACAGCGTGGCCCGGAAATTGGTGACCGACAAACTTGATACGGCGACCGCGGCGCCGCCGGGAACGCTGCTGTCACCGTGGCCCAAGACGCCCCTGCTCATCGTGGTGCAGAACCTCGCTGCCGTCGTGTTCGGCGGCAGTCCGCGACTGCAGGAACGCGTGCAGCTCGGGCTCGAAGCCGGACGGGCGCAGTGATGCGCGCGTGCTGTCTCGTGGCGGCCATGGCGAGCCTGGCGTTCGCGCCGCGCGCGTCGTCGCAGCGTCTGCCGTCTGCCGACAGCATTCTTGCGGCGCACGATGCGGCAGTCGGTGGACGCGCCGCGCTCGACAAGCACACGACGTTGCGACTGACGGGAACGGTCGACATTCCGGATAGCGATCTCCACGGCACGGTCGAGATCCTGCGCGGCAAGCCGAACTGGTACGTGCACAGGATGTCGCTCACTGGCGTCGCCGACGTCACGACCGGTTACGACGGAACCACGGCGTGGGAGATCTCCCAATCGGGGCCGGCGCTGCTGACGGATTCGGACGCCGATGACGTGAAGAGACTGGCGGACTGGTATTTCGAGTTCGCAGTGCCGCAAGCCATCCATGGCGCGCGCGTCGATACGGCCGATTTCGAAGGAACGCCAGCATGGCGGCTCACGTACGCCGCGACACTCGGCGTCGAGATCTCGTCATACTTCGATCGCGCAACGGGACTGCGCATTGGGCAAACGTCGTCGGGCGCCGGTGACGAAACGACGGTCGTACTCGGCGACTACAAGACGTTCGGCGGCGTCAAGGTGGCGACGCGCGTTGTGACGCGCGCACGCGGGACGGAACGCGTGATCACGTACACTACTGTCGAGTTCGACAAGGTCGACGCATCGGCCTTTGCGCTGCCGCCCGCGGTGAAAGCGCTGAAGGGTTTCGTCTCGCCCCATTAACGCTGGTGGCTCGGGCTCCGTCTCTCTTCGCGAACGCCAGGATTGGCTTGGCGCTGAGATCGGAGATCATTCAATGCACATCAGGCAATCCATGCTTGCGGTAACGTTCCTCGCGAGCGTGACATCAACCGTGTTCGCGCAGGGACGCGGCGCACCACCGCAGCCGCCGCAGCCACCGGCGCGGCAGGGAATGACAGACGAAAAACGCGCGGAAATCCGCAAGCTGATGGAGCAGCAGCGAAAGGAATTGCAGGATCTTCGCGACCGTCAGCGCGAGCAGCTGCAGCGGGCGCTGCCGCCCGAAGCGCGCGCGCAACGTGAGCAGCGCCAGCAGCGTTTGCAGCAGGAAGGGCGCGCGTTCGAGCGCCAGCAGATGCTCGAGCGCCGTCGCGACGGCGTGCAGAGCAGAATGCGCGGCATGCGCGATGACGTGGGGCCGGGCATGCGCGGCGGCGCCGGAATGCGCGGCATGGGACCAGGAATGGGCGGCGGTATGGGACAAGGCATGGGACGAGGCATGGGACGAGGCATGGGACGTGGCATGGGACGTGGCATGGGCCCCGGCATGGGACCTGGCATGCGTGGCCTGCGCGACCCGCAGGCGCCCGCGTGCGTGAATCCTCCGCAGCCGCCACAACCCCCTGACGGTGCACGAGGTGGTGCGCGGGGTGGTGCGCGAGGCGGTGGTCCAGGCGGTCCCGGTGGTCCCGGTGGAGCGCGCGGTGGCGCGCGAGGAGGCGCAGGCCCCGGATGTCAGGACGCCCCTGACACACCGCCCGTCCGAGGGAGAATTCGCGGGTAACGAAAACGGAAGGGAGAGTGAAATCGTAGTACGAAACTGAGACCCGAAGCCTGAAGACCAGTCATCTTCAAGCTTCGGGTTTTCAATTTCGTACTTCCATTTCACCTTCCATTTCGTTTTTCGATCGTGCTCGTTCCCAAAATCGTCACGACCCTTCGCGATTACGATCGCCGTCAGTTCACGTCTGACGTCGTCGCGGGAGTCATCGTCGGCATCGTCGCGCTGCCGCTGGCCATCGCATTCGCCATCGCGAGTGGTGTCTCTCCGGCGAAGGGACTCTACACCGCAATCGTCGCGGGATTCCTGATCTCGGCGCTTGGCGGCTCTCGCGTGCAGATCGGCGGCCCGACGGGCGCGTTCGTGGTCATCGTCTACGGCATCGTGCAGCGATTCGGGATCGATGGCCTCACCGTCGCGACGATCATGGCCGGCGTCATTCTGATCGCGCTCGGACTCGCGCGACTCGGCAGTGTCATCAAGTTCATTCCGCATCCCGTCGTCACCGGCTTCACCAGCGGCATCGCCGTCATCATCTGCACGAGCCAGGTGAAGGATTTCTTCGGACTGAGCATGGGGACGGTGCCCGCCGAGTTCCTCGAGAAATGGAGCGCGTTCGCCGAACACGCCGGCGCGTACAACGGACATGCGCTGGCCGTCGCTCTCATCACGATCGCGATCGTAGTGTGGTGGCCGCGGGTGACGACACGCGTGCCAAGTCCGTTCATTGCGCTCATCGGAACGTCGGTGCTGGTCGCCGTCGCGAAATGGCCAGTGGAGACGATCGGCTCGCGATTCGGCGCATTCAGCGCGGCGCTGCCGGCGCCGTCGCTTCCCCACACGACGCTGGCCGACGTACGGCTCCTCGTCGGTCCCGCACTCACCATCGCGATGCTGGGCGCGATCGAATCACTGCTCTCGGCCGTGGTCGCGGACGGCATGATCGGATCCAAGCACCGCTCCAACATGGAGCTCGTGGCGCAGGGCATGGCGAACGTGGTAGCGCCGCTCTTCGGCGGCATTCCGGCCACGGGTGCGATCGCGCGCACCGCCACCAACGTCAAGAACGGGGGGCGCACGCCGGTCGCGGGCATCACGCACGCGCTGACGCTGCTCCTCATCGTGTACTTCTTCGGTCAGTGGGCGGCGCGCGTGCCCCTCGCCACGCTCGCCGCGATTCTCGTTGTCGTCGCGTACCACATGAGCGACTGGCGCACGTTCCGCGCGGAGTTGCGCGCACCCAGGAGCGACGTGGCGGTGCTCCTGTGCACGTTCGGTCTCACGGTGCTGGTGGACCTCACCGTCGCGATCGCGGTCGGGATGGTGCTCGCGGCATTTCTCTTCATGCACCGGATGGCCGAAGTGACGCAGGTGACGGTCGCGTCGCTCGATGCGGACGAGGAGGATCCGTACAGCGATGACCCCGGCGCGGTGCGCCGCCGCTCGGTCCCCGCCGGCGTGGAAGTGTTCGAGGTGAACGGCCCATTCTTCTTCGGGGCGGCCGAAACGTTCAAGGAAACGCTGGCGAGCGTGGCGCGCACGCCCAAGGTGCTCGTGATCCGCATGCGGCACGTGCCCGCCATCGACTCCACGGGCATGAACGCCCTCCGTGATCTCGTGCGCCGCGGACGCCGCGACGGGACGCTCGTGCTGCTGTCCGACGTGCGCACGCAGCCCCTCGAAGCGCTCACGCGATCCGCGGCGCTCGACGAGATCGGCGAGAACAATGTCTTTGCCGATTTCGATGACGCGCTGGATCGCGCGCGGATCTATCTCGGATTGCCCACCGGAGAGCGCCCGGCGTTTGCGCATCCGGAGTAAGCGCAACTAAGGGCAACGGGCCACGGGCAACGGGCAAAGGGCAACGGGCAAAGGGCAACGGGCAAAGGGCAACGGGCAAAGGGCAACGGGCAAAGGGCAACGG
>DASRAP010000201.1:0-15667 GCA_035638155.1 Gemmatimonadaceae bacterium
ATGACCTCGGCGCGAAAGACGGTAACGCCCAGTACGAGCTCGTCGTGACCGTGCAGCGGCAGCAAGGCGTCGCCGCGCGTATCGGCGCAAAGATCACGGGCGCGCTGGCGAGCGTGGCGCGCATCAACAACGGCGAAGACAGGGTCACGATCTCCTTTGACCGCACCGTCCCCCACGCGCCCGCGTTCGTCGATTACGTGAACGTGGACCTGAGCGGGACGCCGGCGGGGCGATACTCGGTATCGGTCACGATCAACGACAAAGTGAGCGGAGGCTCGGTGACCAGGACACGCGCGTTCGTCGTACAGCAATAGCGAGCGGCAACACCAGCACCGGCTCCTCCTGGCCGGAATCAACAGAAAGATCCGAGAGTCTGGACCAGGACGTCGGGTAATCGCAGGTTAGAGTGTCTCACGCCCGGAGGCTCCACCCATGCCGATGCGCCGCGCTGCCTTTGCCGCAGGTCTCGTATGTGTCTCCGTCACCCTGCGTGCGCAGACGCCGCGCGGAGCGGAGAACCTCTCCGCCGGCGCGGTCGCAGAGTCGCTCGCGGTGCTCCAGCGGCTCGATTCCGCTGTCCGCGCGCACCCGAAGGACGCTGCCGCGTGGTATCGGCGCGGGATGGTCGCCTGGGCGCTCTCCGTGCGCGATCAGGCCAAGCCGCCGATCAAGGGGCTCGACCATACACGGCTCGGCCGGCTCGCCGACACGTCGCTTCGTATTGCATCGCAACTTGCGCCCGACAGCACGCGCTTCTGGGTCGCGTCCGGACGGTATCTCATCAGCAGCGGGTGGGGCCCGACCAAGCTGATGTCGAGCTGGATCTTCGGCGGTGCAATCGACGCGGCGCGAAAGAATCTCGACCCCGACGATCACGCACAAGCCGCGATCGACATGGGCCGCGTCAACTGGCGCCGCTACGAATCGCGTGCAAACAGACAGCTCGAGCTCGATCCCGGCGCGGCGCCGCGATCGATGGCTGAAGCGCTCAATCCGCTGCTGAGAGCGGCGGAAGCACTCTACGGCGCGGCAAACATGGGCACCATTTCCGGTGGCATCGATTATTCCAGCGGCGCTCTCGGCGGCGGCGGATACGCCGCGGCCTCGGCAATCCAATCGAATGTCTCGGACGTTGGCAGCATGGGTATCGTCGGGCTCGGCACGTCGCGCCCCGAGCTCGACATGGGAACGCCGCAGCTCGCGTTCAAGGACGCAACGGAGACGTTCAACCGGCTCACGAAAGACCTTCCGCCTGACGTTCAGGGAGAAGCGGATTACACACGGGCCGAGCTGCTCTTTAGAGAGGCGTACGATGCCGCACCACGTTATGAGCGGTCGCTGCCGAGCCTCGCCATGCTGCTCGCCGAGAAAAACAGATGGGCCGAGCTCGCGACGCTCGCGCGTGCGCATGTGAACGCGTCGCCGTGGGATCCGTGGGCGTGGCTCTCGCTTGGACTCGCGTCGCACCGCCGCGGTGATGACAAGATGGCCGCCGCGGCCTTTGACAGTGCGATGGTCTACCTCGCGCCCGCGGACCGCGGGCGACTCGACCAGCTCGAGCGCCTGCTTCCCCCCAAGGACAGCGCGCGCGTCGCCAACATGGGGCTCGGCGATCGCGCCGCGATACAGCGGCTGTACTGGCTCGCGACCAGCCCGCTCTGGTCACAGGAAGGAGGGTCACCGCGGCTCGAATTTCTTTCGCGCGTCACGTACGCCGAGCTCCGCTGGTCCGTGCTCGAGCTCAAGCTGCACGGCGCCGACACGGATCGCGGAAACATCTACATCCGCTACGGCCCGCCGGACAAGACGTTCACAATCGCGCCCGACATGAACCACCAGATCACCGACGTGACGACGGTCTGGATCTACAACTCCGGGCTCATGTTCATCTTCGTCGGCCCGCCGGCGTTCGGCGTGGCGCGCTTCCCGTACACGGACCGCGCGATCGTTGAATCTCTGACCGAAGCACAGCCGGTGCGCTGGGACAACATTGCGTCCGTCAAGATCGATTCCATGCCGGTGCAGTCCGTACGATTCCGCGCTGGTGATTCGGTCGACGTCGTGCTCGCGACGCGCGCGAACGTGGACACCATTCAGAAGTCATCCGACGTCGCCGGACCGGTGAACGCGTTTGCGTACTGGCTCGGTGGCGGCACCGTCACCGCGGCGCGCGATTCCGTGCTCGCCAATCGCGTTGCGCCGAACGTGTTCAGGCATCGGCTCGCGCCCGGTGCATACCTCGTGCGTGCCGAGGCAACCGCGCAGGGATCGACGCGCGCGGGGCGGGCGTCCGCGCTCGTCGTGGCGATGAACGATTCGTCGTCGGGCTTTACGCTGCGCGGGTTCGGTATCAGCGATGTGCTTCTTGCGACCTCGCTGCGTTCCGAGCTGGCAGCGCCGGCGCGATGGACGGATCTCGACGCCGCGCCGCTCGCGGGACCCCAGCCGAAAGGTGCGCCACTGGGACTCGTGTGGGAGAATTACTCTCTCACGAACGAGGATGGTCACGCCCGCTACGCGGTCACGCTCACGCTCGAACGGGTGCGGGGAGGCAGTGGCCGTGTCGTCGCCGAGATCCTCGACCGCATCGGCGGGGCGATCGGTGTGGAGCGCAGCGGCGACCGCGTCGTGAACAGGTACGACCGAACGGTCGCGTACGCGCCAACAATTACGGACCACATCCTGATGAGCCTCGGCGAAACACCGCCGGGCGACTATCAGCTCACGCTCCAGATCACGGATGCGGTCAACGGCAAGAGCACCAGCCGGACTACGCGTTTCTCGATTCGCGAATGACACTCGCGCGGCGTGTAGTTTTCGCCGCGTGAGTTCTTTCGATTTTTCCGTCGAGCACGAAGCCGGCGCCGCGCGCGCCGGCACGTTTCGCACGCCGCACGGCGACGTGGCGACGCCGTGTTTCATGCCCGTGGGCACTCAGGGCACGGTCAAGGCCATCGATCCGGCGGAGCTCGCGACGATGGGCGCCGTCGTCCTCCTCGGGAACGCGTATCATCTGCATCTTCGCCCTGGTGACGAGCTCGTGCGGGAGCTGGGCGGGTTGCACGACTTCATGCGGTGGCCCGGTCCGATCCTCACGGACTCCGGCGGCTTCCAGGTCTTCTCGCTCGCGAAGCTCACCGAGATCTCCGAAGACGGCGTTTCGTTTCGTTCACACATCGACGGCTCGCTCCGGCACTTCACGCCCGAGTCGGTCATGCGCATCGAGCGCAACCTCGGTGCGGACATCATCATGCAGTTCGATCACGTCGTGCCGGGCCAATCGGACGCCGGCACCGCACGCGACGCGAGTGAACGATCGCTGCGCTGGCTGGAACGGTGCCGCACCGAGTTCGCGCGCATCGCGCCGGAGTACGACGGACTCGAGCAGGCGCTGCTTCCCATCGTGCAGGGCGGAACGCACGAAGAGCTGCGCCGTTCCGCCTCCGAAACCATTCGCGGCATGCATGACTGGCCCGCGTACGCAATAGGAGGGCTGTCGGTGGGAGAGACGAAGCCCCTGCTCTATGGCACCGCGGAATTCACCGCGGCGCTGCTCCCCGCCGACCGTCCCCGGTACCTCATGGGCGTCGGACATCCCGAGGATCTCGTGGAATGCGTCGCGCGAGGGATCGACCTGTTCGACTGTGTTGCGCCGACGCGCCTCGGACGCCGGGGGGCCGCGCTCTCGCGCGACGGCCGTTTTGCGATCATGAACGCCGCGTCACGAACCGACCGCCGCCCGCTCGACGAAACGTGCACCTGCACGACGTGCGCACGGTTCGACCGCGCGTACATCCGGCATTTGTTCAAGGCCGAGGAGCTGCTCGGCTTCCGCCTGCTGTCGCTGCACAATGTACATTTCCTCGTCTCGCTGATGCGCGAGGCGCGGGCCGCCATTCAGAACGGCTCGTTTCCCGCGTGGCGCGCGGAGTGGCTCGCGCGTTACGCCGCCGGGTATCACCCCATCGAACGATGACACCGTACTTCTTTTTGCAGGCAGCACCAGGCGTCGCTCCGGCCGGGCCGGGCCTTGGCGTGATCGTCGTCCAGATCGGCGCGATCATTGCCATTTTCTGGTTTGTGCTCATCCGCCCGCAACAGCGTGAGCGAAAACGGCTCGAGCAGTCCCTCATGGAAATCAAGCGCGGCGATGAAATCGTGACGGCCGGCGGCATCATCGCGGAGGTCGTCCACATCCAGATGGCACCCGCGGCGGAAGGCGCCGAAAGCGCCGCCCGCATGGATGACCGCGTCACGATCCGCTCGGGCGAATCGAAGCTCGTCGTCGAGCGCGGACGCATTACTCGCGTGGCACCCAAGGGGTCGTGAGTCTTCTGCCCGTTCGCGTTCTCGGCGATCCCATTCTTCGCCGCATCGCCGATCCGGTTCGCGGGATCGACGACGACCTGCGACGGCTCGTCGACAACATGTTCGAGACGATGTACGCGGCGAAGGGCATCGGCCTCGCGGCGCCACAGGTTGGTGTGAATGCGCGGCTCTTCGTGACCGACGTGGCCGGTGCGCGCTACGCACTCATCAATCCCGAGCTGGTGACCGCGGAGGGACCCCTCGAGCTCGGCGAAGAAGGATGCCTGTCGATTCCGGAAATCTTCGGCGACATCCGGCGGCCGGCGCAGGTGAGAATGTCCGGGACGACGCTGGGCGGTGACCTCATCACGGTTGACGCGACCGAGCTGCTCGGGCGCTGCATGCTCCACGAGCTCGATCACCTGAATGGCCGGCTCTTCATCGACCACCTGAGCTTTCTCAAGCGCCGGCGCGCGCTGTCCGACTGGGCTGCGCGCGAGAGCGATTTCCCGGGACACGTGCGCCTTCTCACGCCCGGCGATCCGGGCGATCCCGACCGCGAGCCGGCTACCGGGAAGCTCTGATGCGCGTGCTCTTCTGGGGCACGCCCGAGTTTGCGACCGCGTCGCTGCTCGCGCTGATCGGAGAAGGGTTCGACGTGTGCGGTGTCGTCACGCAGCCCGACCGCGCGCAGGGCCGCTCGCGCAGCACGCTCGTTCCGCCGCCGGTCAAGGTGATCGCCGAGAACGAGAAGATCCCGGTCTTTCAGCCCGCGCGCCCGCGCGGCGATGATTTTGTCGCGTCGCTCGCGGCGCTCGAACCCGATCTGTCGATCGTCGTCGCGTACGGCCACATCCTTTCGCGCACGCTGATCGATCTCCCCGCGCGCGGCACGCTCAACGTGCACGCATCCTTGTTGCCTGCGCTGCGCGGTGCGGCGCCCATTCAGGCCGCTATTCGCTACGGCCTCGCCGAAACCGGCGTCACGATCATGCGTCTGGTCGAGGCGCTGGACGCCGGACCGATGCTATTGCAGCGGTCCGTCCCGATTCTTCCCGACGCGACGTACGGCGAGCTCCAGCTCGAGCTCGCCGAACTCGGCGCGCAAACGCTGGTCGAAGCATTGGCATTGATCGAGGCGGGCGCGGCGGCCGAAGAAGGCCAGGACGATTCGCGCGCAACGTATGCGCCGAAGGTGACGCGTGAGTCGGCGCGCATCGACTGGACGCAATCGGCGGATGAAATCGCGCGCGTGATTCGCGCGTACGACCCCAAGCCGGGCGCGTGGACGACACTCCGAGGCGTGGAAACGCGGCTCTTCGGCGCACGAACGGTGACCGGGAAGGGCGGGTCGCCGGGCGAGGTGCTCGACATCAGCAAGGCAGGCATGCTCGTCGGCGCCGGCAGTGAGGCGGTGCTCGTTGTCGTGGCGCAGCCCGCGGGAAAGAAACGACTCGCGCCCCACGAAATGGCGGGCGGCAGGCAGCTCGCTATCGGGGAAAAACTGGGCTGAACAACGAAATGCCCTGCGCAGACACCTTCGGGAGGAGCGCAGCGAGCGGCCCGATGCCCGGCGCGGAAAGCGACGGGTCGAGATCCAGCAGCGGCTTGATCACGAACGCCCGTTCGTGCATGCGCACATGCGGCACGGTGACTGCCGGCGTCGACACAGCCGTGTCACCGTAGAGCACGATATCGATGTCGATCGTGCGCGATTCCCATTTTCCGTGCTCCCCCCGCCCCATCGCGCGTTCCACGCCGAGCGTGGCCGAGCGAAGCTCGTCCGGCGTCAGCGTGACGTCGACCGCCACGGCACAGTTGAGATACGCGGGCTGGCCGTCGAGCACGGCACCATCGGCTCCAAGCGGCTCTGTCTCGTAGACGGGAGAAGCGCCGGCGATGTTCACACCCGGCGAGGTCGACAGCCGGCGCACGGCTTCAGCCAGATGCGCGAGCCGGTCGCCGAGATTGCTGCCGAGCGAGAGATACGCGCGCGTGACGCCCGGGATCACGACGTGCGGCGACGAAAGACTTCCACCCCCACGTAGTCGAGGGTCGCGGCGACGGGCACGTGCGGTTTCTTCACGCACACGCGTACCCACTCGCCGCCATAGGTGCCGAGGACACGTTCGGCGATACGTTCCGCAACACGCTCGATGAGCTTGTGCGGCGGCCCTTCCACGATGTCGCGCACGTCCTTCTGCACCGCGACGTAGTCGATGGTCTTGCGGAGATCGTCCGACTGACCTGCGGCCTGGAGATCCGTCCCGATCTCGATGTCGACGAGAAAGCGCTGGCCGAGCGTATTCTCCTCGGGAATCACGCCGTGATAGCCGAAGAACTGCAGGCCGCGAATGAGAATCCGGTCTTCGTTCATGATGTTGCCGGCAAGGGCTTGGCCGCGCGCATGATCGCGTCGGTCATGCGCGCAACGCGTACCATGGGGCGTACGTCGTGCACGCGCACGATGCTCGCACCGAAGACGATTCCGACGGCGACCGTGGCCGCCGTGCCTTCGGTGCGATCGTCGGGCGCCGCATCGCCGAGTATCCGCGCGATCATGGACTTCCGCGACGTGCCGATCAGGATCGGGCGCTCGAGCACCTCGAGCTCGGAGAGTCTGCGCAGGAGCTCGAGATTCTGCGGCGGCGTTTTTCCGAATCCGAATCCGGGATCCACGATCACGCGCTCCCTCCCGAGTCCTGCGGCGTCAGCAATGCCAAGTGATGCCCGAAGAAACGCGATGATGGCGCCCATCATGTCGGCGTATTGGTGTCCGCGCTGGTTGTGCATGGCGATCACGGGCACGCCGCGTTCCGCGGCGAGCCGTGCCATGTCCGGGTCGCCCTGAAGTCCCCACTGGTCGTTGATCACCGACGCACCGGCCGCGAGCGCATCGGCGGCGACGCGCGCCTTGGTGGTATCGATGGAGATGGGCACCGGACACTGGGGCGCGAGTGCTTCGAGCACAGGAATGACGCGCTCCAGCTCCTCGCGTTCGCCGACCGGCGTGTGCCCGGGACGCGTGGATTCCCCGCCGACGTCGATCACGTCCGCGCCCTCGCGAACCATGTCCATGCCGCGGCGTACCGCGTCGGCGATCGACGCGTAGCGCCCGCCGTCGGAGAACGAATCGGGAGTGACGTTGAGGATGCCCATCACCAGCGTCCGTTCGCTGGCGGACGGGTCGCGAAGGCCAAGTATCGACGCCGCGTTCATGTTCCGCGAATATACTCCTCCGCGCGCATGCAGCCTCCGTTTGTCGTGCTCGATTTTCCGGCGTCGCCGTCGCGCGGACTCGGTACCCTCGTCTTCGAACGCCCGGTGCGAGTGCTCTCGGCGGTGTCGGTCGATGAGGTTGCCGGCGTCCTGCGCGAAGCTGATGGCGAGGCCGCGCGCGGCAGGCACGCCGTGGGCTTCGTGGCCTACGAGGCGGCGCCCGCGTTCGACACCGCGTTCAGCGCGCACCCGGGCGGCGCTGTTCCGCTCGCATGGTTCGGTGTCTTCGACGCGCCCACGCACGACGGCGCCGCGGACGACGGCAGCTCCGCAACGGCCGCGTGGCACGAGCGCTCGCGCCCCGGAGAGTACGCCGATGCCATCGAGCGCATTCACGCGGCCATCGGCCGCGGCGACGTGTATCAGGTGAACTTCACCGTGCGGCTCGACGTCGATGTCGACGGCGACACGGCTGCGCTCTACCGGCGCCTGCTTCTGGCGCAGGGACCCGGGTACGGCGCACACATCCACACCGGCCGGCACGAGATCATCTCCGCGTCACCCGAGCTGTTTTTCGAGCGCCGCGGCACGCACATCGTCACGCGACCCATGAAGGGCACCGCGCGCCGGGGACGCTGGCTGGATGAGGACGACCGCCGGGCCGGCGCGCTCGCGTCGTCGGAGAAGGAACGCGCCGAAAACGTCATGATCGTCGACCTCCTCCGCAATGACCTCGGCCGGATTGCCGAGACGGGAACGGTGCGCGTGACGAAACTCTTCGACGTAGAACGACGACCCACGGTCCTGCAGATGACGTCGACGATCGAAGCGAGTCTGCGGGCCGGTACGTCGAACGCGGAGATATTCGGCGCGCTGTTCCCGTGCGGCTCGGTGACGGGTGCACCCAAGATCGCAGCGGCGTCGCTCATCGCGTCCCTCGAGTCGACGGAGCGCGGCGTGTACTGCGGAGCCATCGGGCACATTGCGCCGCGCGGAGAAAGCACATTCAGCGTCGCCATCCGAACGCTGACGTTCGATCATGCGCGCCGGCGTGCGGAGTATGGCGTCGGGAGCGGGATCACGTGGGACTCGGCGCGTGCTGCCGAGTACGACGAAGTCGTGGCCAAAGCTGCGATCCTCACGGCGGACCTGCCGACATTCGATCTGCTCGAGACGCTGCGGCTCGAGCGCGGCGAGTACGCGCGACTGGACCGCCATCTCGCGCGGCTCGAGGGGTCAGCCGCGTACTTCGGCTTCGCCTCTCCGCGCTCGCTGCGTGACGCCGCCGAGCGTGCCCTCCGGGGTCACGCAGCGAGCGCGGGGCAGGCGCCCGAGCGCGTGCGTGTGACCGTGTCGCCGGCGGGCGCAACGCGAGTGGACGCCGCGCCGCTTCCGGAAATCCAGCGCGACGGCGCGGCGCCCGTCTCCGTCGCGCTGGCGGCGACACCGGTGAAACGCCACAACCGGTTCCTGTACCACAAAACCACGCACCGGACCGTGTACGACCGCCACCGCGCGGAGCACCCGGGTGCATTCGACGTCCTGCTCTGGAACGAGGACGGCGAGCTCACGGAATTCACGATCGGGAATCTGGTAGTCGAGCTCGACGGCGCGCGCTGGACGCCCCCGCGCGAATGCGGCCTGCTGGGCGGCGTGTTTCGCGAGGAGTTGCTCGAGCGCGGCGAAATTCACGAACGCGTTCTGCGCGCCGACGACCTGGCGCGCGCCACAGCGATCTGGCTGATCAACTCGCTGCGAGAATGGGTCTCAATACAGAGCGTGCACTGACAAAAGCGAACGCGGGAAAACGAGAGGGCGGGAGACGCGGCGCCGGCCGTCAGAGTGCGGAGTTGTCGATCAACCTGACCTTGCCGACGCGCGCGGCGACCAGCGCGCGAAGCTCCGCCTTCTTGTTCGCGGGCGGGCGCAGGGTCGTGGCATCGACGACGACGGCATAGTCCACCTTCGCGCGCTTCTCGCGGTTCAGCACGTCCATCATCGTCCGTTCGAGTACCTCGGGCGACCGCGTGCCTTTCGCGTATGCTTTGCGCGCCGCGGCGAGGGCCCGCGGCACGCACAGCGCCGCCGTGCGCTCATCCGGATCGAGCCGGACGTTTCGGCTGCTCATGGCAAGACCGTCGGATTCCCGCACCGTGGGCACGCCGATGATCTCGACCGGCATGTGCAGATCGCGCACGAATTGCTTCACGACCTGCAGCTGCTGCCAGTCCTTCTCGCCGAAGTACGCCACGTGCGGTGAGACCGCGTTGAAGAGCATGGTCACTACCGTCGCCACACCGCGGAAATGTCCCGGGCGGGATTCGCCCTCGAGCGGCTGCGCCACTGCCCCGACGACGACGGCCGTATCGGCGCCCGCCGGATATAACTCCGTCGCTTCGGGAATGAACACGATGTCCGTGCGTTGGCCGGCAAGAAGGCCAACGTCGCGGTCGAGATCGCGCGGGTACGACGTGAAGTCCTCGCCCGGACCGAATTGCAGCGGGTTCACGAACACGCTCACCACGACGACATCGCATTCCGCGCGCGCGCGCCGCACCAGCTCCGCATGCCCGTCATGCAAGTATCCCATCGTCGGGACGAACCCAACGCGCAGCGGCGGTGCCCCCGCTCCCCGCCCCGGGGCAGTTCGCGATTTCAGTTCCGAGATCTTGCTCCGCAGCTCTTCGACGTGCCGAACGACGAGCGGCTTCGCTGCGCTCACACGCGCTCCTTGAGGTGCGCCGCGAGCTGCGCGTTCGCGTGGACCGCGTGTTCCTCGGCGGGAAAACGCCCGTCACGTACTTCGGCGACATACGCCGTCAGCGCGTCGCGAATCGGCCCGGCGAGCGACAGGTACTGCTTGGCGTGCCGCGGATGGAACCCGTCGTTGAAGCCGAGCGCATCGTGCACAACGAGCACCTGTCCGTCGCAATGCGGGCCACATCCGATTCCGATCGTCGGCACCGGCACGCGCTTCGTGATGTATTCCGCGAGCTCCACGGGCACCTTCTCGATCACCATGGCGTACGCACCGGCGTCTGCAAGCGCGATTGCATCGGCGATAATCACATCGGCAGCGTGCGTGTCCCTGCCCTGCGTGACGAAGCCGCCCACCTGATTGACCGACTGCGGCTGAAGCCCGATGTGCCCCATGACCGGAACGCCCGAATCCACGAGGCGCGACACGAGCGGCGCGAGGCGCGATCCGCCCTCGAGCTTGATCGAGCTCGCGCCCGCTTCCTTGAGCGCGCGCCCCGCGTTTCGCATCGCGTCGTCTTCGCCAGTCTGATAGCTCATGAACGGCATGTCGAGCACCACGTGCGCGCGTTCGCTCCCGCGAACCACCGCGCGTGTATGGTGGAGCATTTCGTCCATGGTGACTTCGAGCGTGTTGTCGCGGCCGAGGACGACCATCGCCACGCTGTCCCCCACGAGCAGCAGCTCAACCCCCGCCTGTTCGGCGAGCTTCGCCATCGGAGCGTCGTACGCCGTGACCGAAACGAGTTTGCGCTTGCCCTTCGCGGAGCGGATTTCAGGTACGGTGATTCGCGGCATCGTATTCGTTCAGGATGAGCTGTTCCCGTGCGCGTGCAGTGCCGCGACGAGTGCGTCCGCCGTTTCCTTCGTGATTCGCCCGGCGTGCTGCGCGAGCTGAATGTTGTGCTCGGCGTGCGCGCGGTACAGGACCTGTGCTTCGCGTGGAAGCACCTCCGCCGCGATCGCCTGGCGGGTGACGCCGCCGGCGTCGCCGCGCGCAACCGGGCCTGTGAGTGCCGCGGCCGGGGCCGGTGCGGCCGCCACGTTTCGCGCGACCGTTTCGAGCAGGTGGCCCACGCCCGCGCTCGCGACATCGGCTGGAGCGCCGGCGGCGCGCATGCCCTCCCAGGCGACCTGCGCGAGTCCCGCGGAGAAGGCAGCCAGCATTGACGCACCGAGGTGGTACCGCGCCTTCGCCGCTGCGGTAGCCGTGAACGGTTTGCCGCCGAGCGCGGTCGCGAGCTGCGTGAGTTGTGCGGTGACATCGCCGTCGCTCCCCTCGATGGCGAACGCGGCGCCGCGGAAGAGTGTCGTCCAATGACCGGCGTCGACGGGGCCGGCCGGTTTCACGACGGCCGCGAGCGGATGGAACGCGCCGACGCGAGCTCCGTGCGCTCGCACGGCGGCGAGTGGCTTGGTGTCGCGCGAACCGCTCGTGTGCGCGACGATCACGCCCCGGGCGCCGGCCAGTGCACTCGCCACGCTCTCGATGGCGCTGTCGGCGACGGCGAGCAGCACGACAGGAGCCTCCTTCGCAACACGGTCCAGGCTGACGCCGATCGCGCCAGGAAACGCACTCGCTGCCGCCGCAGCGCGGTCAGGATCGCGGCTCGCGATGGCGCGTACGGCCACGCCTGACGCCACAAATGCGTGCGCGAGGGCAGTGCCGAGCGCGCCGGTGCCGACGATCGCGACGGGCCCGTGGCGGTGTTTGAGGGACACGGGGGAAAATTAGTGCAACGGTGATAGGGGGAACGGAAATGGGAGATGGGAGATGGGAGATGGGAGATGGAACGGACTATGGTAGATGGGAGATGGGAGAGGGGAAATGAACAGGTCGCGGAAATGCACAAAGGGGCGCCGCTAATGCGACGCCCCTTTGCCCGTTGCCCGTGGCCCTTTGCCCGTGCTGGCCCTTTGCCCGAGCTGGCCCTTACTGTTGAAACGCCACTCGTTGCGGCACAAGCACGGGGGAACCGTTTGCTCCGAACGCTGCGGTACCCAGCTGGCCCATTTCGTTGTCGCCCCAGCAGAAGATGATGCCGGCCGTGCCCGTCGTTCCGGTCGGCACGGGGCCGGGGCCGGTGATACCGCACGAGAACAGCTCGCCGAGCGCGAGGTTGCGGAACTGCATGCCGGGCAAGACCTGCACCGGCGTATTGGCTTGCGTGGTGTTGCCCGTACCCAGCTGACCGGTCGTATTGCGACCCCAGCAGTAGGCCTGGCCAGCGGCCGTAAGACCGCACGTGTGATACTCGCCCGCGTACAGCCGTGCGAACGCGATGTTGCCGGCAACCGGACGCGGCGTGGATTCACGCGTGGCTGGGAAAAGACCCACGTCCTTGCCGAGTTGGCCGAACGCGTTGCTGCCCCAGCAATACGCGGTACCGGCACCGGCCGGTGCGTCGAACGACACGAGCGCGCACGTGTGCTGGGCACCCGCGACGAGCGACGTGGAGTCAAAGGTGATGCCGACAGGCATCGCAACCGGAACCGGCGCTGCCTGATCGAGGAACGTGGCAAGACCATCGCCAAGCTGGCCGTTGTTGTTCGCGCCCCAGCATTGCGGCGTGCGCGTGAGAACGGGGAACGCTGGATCGAACCGCGACATGCCGCAGCCGTGACGCTGGCCGGCGGTGATGAACGCGTAGCCGTTCACGGGCGGCGGGTTCGCGCCCGTCTCACCCACTTCATTCGTGCCCGCGCAAAGCGCGAGTGCGCCGAGCGTGATCACACAGGTGAAGGAGTTGCCCGTTGCGACCGTGCGAATCGAAGACTGTGTTGCCTGCGGCGCGATCGCAAACGGCGAGCCGGGCGTGGCGAAGATTCTGCCATCCGGCGAGAAGCCCCAGCAGAAGAGCTGGCGCGAAATGCCGACACCGCACGCATGACTCGGACCACCGCTGATTTCACGGAATGTCGGGTACGGACCCGCAATCGTGTCGGTGGACGTTACGGGCCACGTCGGCGCGTTGCGGGTGACCTTCGCCTCGATGCCGAGCTGGCCGTCCTCGCCGAAGCCCCAGCAATACGCGCGATCGTTCGTGCTGACGCCGCACGCATAGTACGACCCGACGAACACATCGCGGAAGGAAACGTTAACGGTGCTGTTGAACCGGACGAACTGTCCGCCGCTGCTCCCGATCTTCACGCGGATGCGCTGGGGGCCCGCCATCGTGCCGACCTTCCACACGGTGCTGGCCATACCCGCCACGTCGGTCAGCGCAGCGGTGGGCTGCACAGTGCCGCCGTTTCCGATCGAATCACTGAACGTGACCGCTTCACCCGTGATCGGGTTACCGAACCGGTCGGTCACCTGCACCGTGAGCGCGGATGGAATCGTTCCGCCGACGGTGGTGACCTGATTGTTGCCGCTGATGATTGTGAGCCGGCGCGACGTGTCCGGCGTCGTGGTCAGCGTGTTCACCACAGGGAGCTGTCCGGCGAGCGTCGCCGTGATCGTCGCAGTCCCGACGAAATTGCTCGTGGTCCAGATCGTGGAGACGTGCCCCGTCGAATCCGCGATCGCGGTCGTGGGATTCACGGTGCCTGCGGACGCCGAGAACGTGACGACAGAGCCGGGCGCCGGGTGACCGAATTGATCAGTAATGAGGAAGGTCACGGCAGTGAGTGTCGTCGCCACAGGCGCCGTCGTCGGCGGCGCCGTCGACTCGACCACCTTGATGATGACGCCCTGGCCATTCGTCGCCGTCGCCGTGAACGTCGTGGAATCGAGCAAATACGCGCCTGTGAGGTACGCGCGAACCTTGTTCTCACCAAGGTTCGTACCGAGTGTCCACGAGGTCCGCACGAATCCGGCTGCGTCCGAAACGCCGGTGGGAGGATTCACAGAACCGCCGCCGCCGATCACCGTCCAGTTGACCGATGCGCCCTGCACCGGATGTCCACCGGCGTCGGTGACCTGCACCTGCAGCTGCTGGGCCAGCGGGAGCGCTACGGGACCGTTTTGAAGATTGCCGCCCTGCAGCTTGAGGAGCGCGGCGTATGATCTTGACGGGACGTTCGACGGTCCCGTCGTCGCGCTATCGCGGCAGGCGCCAACCAGCGCGACCGCTGCAAGCGTGCCGGCAAGGACGCTGGTCGTGAACTTACGTCGAACCATGGGAAACTCCGTCGTAGAATGGCAAAAATGAGCCGGGGGTCGAATATCGTCCAAAGACGCGGGCAACGGCAAACTCGCCTGCTCCTGGGCAATCCCAGGCCGCCCGGGAGCGTGCCGCGTCGTCAACAGTTACTTCAATGCCTTTGATAGACGTACCGACCGTTCATGCCGTAACTGACACGGAAATCCTCCTGGATCCCCAGTTCAGGGCGCTGGCGGAACAGGTCTTTGGCGCCCTTGGCCCGAAGGGAGCGGTACACCTGCGCGGCCCCGGTGTCTCCGCCGCCAGGCTTCTCGAGCTGGCCGTGGAACTGGCCCCCGCCGCAGCGGCCTCCGGTGGCCTGCTGGTCATCAATGATCGTGTCGACGTGGCCCTCGCCGCTGGGGGCGCGGCTGTGCGGGTCACGACTCGCTCGCTCTCTCCAGCGGACGCCCGCAGTCTCATCGGTACGGCCGCACTCGGCGTCGGTGTCCACGCCGTGAGTGAGGCGCACGCTTCGCGGGCGGCGAAACCGGATTGGTTGATTGCGGGAAACATCCATGAAACGGCGTCGCATCCTGCCCGGCCGGGGCGAGGCCTCGACTTCATCAGTGAAGTAGCCGCTGTCGAAATACCGGTCATCGCGATCGGCGGAATCGGGCCAAAAGACGCCGTCACAATCCGAGCCGCTGGCGCACATGGTGTCGCGGCGATTCGAGGCATCTGGCACGCCGCCGACCCGGCCAGGGCGGCTGCCGGGTATCTTTGAACCCGATGCCTCAAGCACCTTTTTCTCCCCGGATTTCGATCCGGGTGAATGGCGAACCCCGCGAGGTCGAGGCTGGCTGGACCCTCGCCACACTGATCGCCGATCTCTCCCTCGACCCCCGCATGATCGTGGTCGAGCGGAACCGCGAAATCGTTCGTGACCGTACCACCTTCGACGAGGTAACGCTTCAGGACAGTGATGTTCTGGAGCTCGTGCACTTCGTCGGAGGCGGGTGAGGGATGGCGGCACTAACCACGCCGATGGTTGACACCGCATTCACGATTGCCGGCCGCGAGTTCCGCTCGCGGCTGATGGTCGGCACGGGCAAGTACAAGACCAACGAGCAAATGGTCGAAGCGATCGAGGCCTCCGGGGCTGAGGTCGTGACCGTCGCCGTGCGCCGCGTCGATCTCTCCAAGCGCGACTCTGCCAACATCCTCACGCACCTCGATCCGTCTCGCTATTTCCTCCTCGCGAATACGGCGGGGTGCTACACCGCCGACGACGCCAT
>DASRAP010000202.1:0-2083 GCA_035638155.1 Gemmatimonadaceae bacterium
CCGTTGCCCGTTGCCCGTTGCCCGTTGCCCGTTGCCCGTTGCCCGTCACCTGCTCTCTGCCTGCTTGAGGCCAATGCTCGCGTTCAGCCATCGCACGAACGGCAGCATGGTTTCGAAATCCTTCCGAAGCGCGCTCACGAGTTTTTTCGTGCGCACGTCGGCGTCGGCAAGCTTTCGTCCTGCGGTGAAGCTCTTGTAGCGAAGCCACTTTCCGGCGGGATGATTCGGGTCGTACCCTCGCGGGACGCGCGTGAGCATGGCTTCCTCGCTCAGTGATCCGAACCGTCGCTTGAATGCCGGCGACGTGAGCGCTTTCTCGAAGCCTTTCACGTCATCCGCAATGCGATCGCGGATCTTGTCGAGCGCAATCTTGGGCGGCATCCAGATGCCGCCACCAACCATGGATGCGCCCGGCTCGACGTGGATGTACATCCCCGCGCCGCCGTGGGCTTCCTGTCCCACGCCGCTCCCGGCATCGCGATGGAACAGCCACGCGGCGATATGCGTTTTGTACGGCGACTTATCCGGTGAGAACCGCACGTCACGGTAGATGCGGAAAATCGATTTCTTCGGATCGCCGCGGAGCTCCGGCGCCATTGCGCCCAGCACGGCGTCGAGCTCATCGACGAGCTGGATCATGGGCTCGCGGACGTCGTGTTCGTACGTCTCACGATTCGCCTCGAACCACTCTTTCCTGTTGTTCTTCTTCAGGCCCTTGAGGAACGTGAGGGCACAGGCGGGAAAACCGGAGAAAAGCATGGGAACGGGAGAACGGGAGAACGGGAGAAGGGGGGAAGGGGGGAACGGGTGAACCGGGTAATCGGGCAATCGGGCAATCCCTAGCGTTTGTAATCCCGCTTCGTGAGTTTCGCTCCAACAAGTTTGCGCGTGAACACATCGATCGCCTTGTCCGTCGCGCGCTCGGACGGCACGAGGATGTCGAGCAGCAGCAGTCCCTGTTTGGGGAACGCGTGCGCCGCCATATGGCAGCCGTCCGCTGAGAGCAGCAGTACCGCCGAGACGCCGTGCGCCCCGCGCTCACGAACCGCGGGCGAGCCTTCGGCGCTCAGCCCCGCGGCGCCGGCGGCGGCGACGAGCAGTCCGCTCACCACCGCCTGGTCACGCAGCAACGCGGCGGCGACGCCGGTGAAGTCGGCGGTGCGATGAACGAAGGTTGTCACGCCGAAAGAGCGGTGGTCAGAACATCGACATCGCAAGGAACGACCGGAGCGAGTCGTTCGTCTGGCGGAGCCGGCCCGAGAGCAATCGCACGCACGACCACAAAACCTTGTACGCGATGTCCCGGTTGAAATCGAGCAGCATCTCGAAATCGGGGCGGGTGATCGTCAGGCACTTGGCGCCCCCGTTTGCGATCGCATCGGTCGAGCGTTCGCTCCGGTCGAACACGGCCATTTCGCCGAACAACGAACCCGTCTTGAGCACGGCCAGCGCTTCCTCGCCGCTTCCCGGCACTTCGCGGCTGATGCGGACCTCGCCTTCGACGATCAGGTACAGGCGGTTGCCCGGCTCGCCTTCCTTGAAGATGCGTTCGCCCGACACGAACTCCTGCATCTGGCACACTTCTGCCACTCGCTCGAGCTCGCTGTCGTCGAGCTCCTTGAAGATCGGGACCTGCCGCAGAAGAGATATGGACACGAGTGGCCTCCTGAGGCCCAAAGTAGACCCGAGTCAGCCGCCGTAGCAAGCTGGCGCAAATCACAACTAGCTTCCGTCCGTGACCAGAGACCGTTTGTGGACGCTGCCCAACTGCGTGTCCCTGTCGCGTTTGGGCCTCGCGGCGGCGTTCGTGCTGGTGGGCGACGTGGCGTGGCGGCTGGCCCTCGTCGGCATTGCAACCACGACCGATTATCTCGACGGCTGGCTGGCCCGCCGGCGCGGAGGCTTCTCCCGGCTCGGCGCGCTGATCGATGCCGGCACCGATCGCGCGTTCTCGGTGGTCGCGGTGGCAACGCTCGCGTTCGACGGGGTGCTGACGTCCCTGGGCGTGCTCGTGTTCCTTTCGCGTGATCTGGCGACGGCCGTGGCGTTCATCATCGCGAAGCGTTTCGAGTCGCTGCGGAAC
>DASRAP010000203.1:0-2977 GCA_035638155.1 Gemmatimonadaceae bacterium
CTGGGTGCTCTCGTACTGCGCGCAACAGAGCTCCGGCATCGAGTCGTTCCCGCGAGATCCCGAGCACATCGAGAAAGGATTCATCTTCGCCGGCATGCCGGCGCGAAGCGGCGTCACCGCGGCACTCCTGGTGAGAGCCGGCTGGAACAGCGTCAACGACATCATGACCGGACCGGACAACTTCATCCTCGCGAACGCGCCAACGGGCAAGCCCGATCCGCTCGTCGACAAGCTCGGCGAACGCTACGAGTTGATGCGCGCGAACATCAAGAAGTGGACCGTCGGCCAGCCGATTCATGCGCCGCTCGACGCACTCGAGACGCTGATGAAGAGACAGCCGATCGATACCGCTCGCATCAAGGAGATCGTCCTGCGTTATCAACCAGGCTCGATCACCGACAACAGCGGCGCCTCGGATATCAACGTGCAGCACGCCATCGCCGTGATGCTCACGGACAAGACGCTGACGTTCAAGTCCATCCACGATGCCGCACGACTTCACGATCCAGCCATCGTGAGGCTCCGAGAAAAGATCAAGCTCGATCCGGGCACGGGGACACCTCGCCCACCGCTGTTCCGGATCACGATGGACGACGGCACCGTGATCGTGCAGGACGCGACCGGGCCGGTGCTCGGCACCGCTCAGAATCCGATGACGCGGGATCAGCTGATCGCCAAGTGCCGAGATCTCATGGCGCCCGTGCTCGGCGCGCCGCAGACCACACGTCTGATCGAGAAAACGCTCGCACTCGATGTCGTCAAAGACGTGCGCGAACTGCGGCAACTACTCCAGCACGCGCAGAATCGCGGTCCGCAGCGGCTGTCAGAGTATCCATTCGCGAAGTAGCACATGACGCATCGGGGAACCTACGGTTACGACGCGCCTTATGCGCTGATCATGTTTGCGCTGGCGGCGCTTGGCAGCCTTGCGGCACTGGTGCTGTTTCTGTGGCAAAGCAACACGCGTGGCATAAGGTTCTCTGTTTTCTACCTGCTCTTCTTCGCCGGAAACGCGTGCAGCTTCTTCTACACGACACGTCGAGGGAAGTTCATTGAGTGGGAGCGCATTCTCGATGATCTGCATCTGCGCGGAGACGAGAAAGTGCTCGACCTGGGTTGTGGCCGGGGCGCGGTCTCGACAGCAGCGGCGGCGCGACTAACGACATCGGGAAAGGTGATTGGCATCGACATCTGGAATGCCATGGACCAGTCGGGGAATGCGCGAGACGTGACGCTGCGCAATGCAGCGCTCGAGGGCGTGAGCGATCGGGTGCGAATCGAAACGGGAGACATGCGTTCGCTGCCATTTGCGGACGCGACGTTCGATTTGGTGGTGTCCAGTCTTGCCATTCACAACATCCCCACGAAAGATGAACGCAAGAAGGCGATTGTGGAAGCGTACCGCGTGCTCTTGCCGGGGGGACGGCTCGTGATTGCCGACATCCGGAGCACGAATCTCTATGCCAGTGTGTTGCGCGGCCTCGACGCGCGGAACGTGGAACGCCGGCGGTTGGGCTGGAGATTCTGGTGGGGAAATCCGATTGCCGCCACGAGTCTCGTGACCGCGTCCAAGGTATAAGCTTTCTTTGCAATGCGGGCGATAGTCCGGCGCGCGGCTCTTATCGCGGTTGCGAGCGGTGCCATAGCCGCGACACCGTCGTTTGGCGCCCAATCGCCCAATCCACCGACATTTGCGAAAGACATCGCGCCGATCGTCTTCGCGAATTGCTCCTCGTGTCATCGTCCTGGCGGGACAGCGCCCTTCAGCCTGCTGACCTACGCGGACGTCAAAAGCCGCGCACACCTCATCGCCTCCGCGACCGCGCGCCGGTTCATGCCGCCCTGGAAGCCGGAACCAGGTGCGGGTGAGTTCGTCGGAGTCCGTCGGCTCTCCGGCGCGCAGATCGCGACGATCGAGAAGTGGGTCGCCGAGGGGACGCCTGAAGGTGACGTCGCGGCCGTTCCGCTCCCGCCGCAATTCAGCTCGGACTGGCCTCTCGGCACGCCGGATCTCGTGTTGACGATGGAACGGCCGTACACGCTTCGCGCGGGCGGCGACGACATGTATCGCCATTTCGTGATCCCAATCAAGATTCCAGCGACGCGCTACATCAAAGCGTGGGAATTCCGTCCGGGCAATCCGCGCGTCGTGCATCACGCGACGATGCAGATCGATCGAACGGGCGCGTCGCGGCAACTCGACGCACAGGATCCCGAGCCGGGGTACGAAGGGCTGATCGCACACAGCGTGTCATCGCCCGACGGCTACTTTCTCGACTGGGCGCCGGGCCATACGCCGTACACGGCGCCGCCGGGGATGGCCATTCCGCTCGAGCCCGCGAGCGATCTCGTGCTGATGCTGCATCTGCGTCCGAGCGGAAAGCCCGAAAACGTGCAAGCGAGCATCGCGTTGTACTTCGCCGACACGCCGCCGACCCGCGTACCGGCACTCCTCCGCTTGACGGCGCAGGATCTCGATATTCCGGCGCGAGCAACGAACGTCGTCGTCACGCGCTCGTACAAATTGCCCGTCGCGATCGAACTCGTGACGGTGCAACCACACGCGCACTATCTCGCGCGTCAGATCGAGGGCGATGCGACGCTTCCAGACGGAACGACCAGGCGTCTCATTTCAATTGCCGACTGGGATTTCAATTGGCAGGACGTCTACCGCTACACGACGCCCGTGTCGCTGCCGGCCGGCACGACGGTGAGGATGCGCTGGCGCTACGACAACTCCACCGCCAACGCTCGCAACCCGAGCGCCCCGCCCAAGCGCGTGAGGTACGGACAGCGCACCTCGGACGAGATGTCGGAGCTCTGGTTTCAGGCCGTTCCAAGGAACGCGGCCGAGCGTGACATCCTCACGCGAGATCTGCGCGCGGCCGTTCTGCGCGAAGAGCTCAACGGTTACGAAACGATGATTGCCGCCGACGCCAACAACGTCGCGCTTCACGACGACATCGCGCTCATGTAC
>DASRAP010000204.1:0-2164 GCA_035638155.1 Gemmatimonadaceae bacterium
GCGCCGCGCTCGCGGGAACGCTTGTCGGACTCGCCGCCGCAGTGGCGCTCGCGAGAACACTGCACGGCATGCTGTTCACCATTTCGCCGCTCGATCCCCTGACGTACGCTGGCGTCGCGGTCATTATGCTCGCGACGGCCGCCGCCGCGAGCTACATCCCCGCGCGGCGAGCCACCGCCGTGGATCCCGTGTCAGCGCTGCGGAGCGGTTGATTCCCCCGCTCTAGCCCTCCAGCCCACGAGCCCTCTAGCCCTCTAGCCCTCTCAAGCTGCCACCAGCTCCCGCGCCATCTTGATTGACGCGTTGTACATCGGGCCCAGGGTGTTCGCGTCAATACCGAGTGCTGCCGCGGCGGCCGCCGCGGGCTCCCACATTCCAAGCTCGTACGCTTCGATCAGCGAGAGTGTATCCGCGCACGGTCCGGTGCGGTCGAGAAGTGCGTCCCGCACTTCATCCGCAAGGTTCACGCGGGCAATCACGTCTGCGATCGGCATGCGGAACACGGCGTCCATGAGCGAGAAGAGTCCCACCAGGAACGCTGACGACGGATCCTGCTTGCGCGACGTGCGCGCGAGGGCCTCGGCAAAGAACGCGCGCTGAACGGCTTGCTGCGTGAGCTCGCGCTCGAGCCCGGTGGCATGCTTCGGCGTCGCATAGGCCGCGAGCGAGAGCCAGCGCGCCACGTTCGCGCGTCCCGACATGCGGAGGGCGTGACCGATCGACGTGATTCCGCGACCCCCGATCGCCGCCGAGTTCACGATGCGAAGGAGCTGCAGAACGATGGCCGGATCGGCGGACAGCGCGAGCTCGATGTCGCGGTCGGGGGTGTTCGCGTCGCGTACCATCGCCATGACGCGTAGCGCGGTTGCCGTCGACGCAGGAAGCTCCGCATCCGCAATGGGTTCAGGGTGCGCGAAGTGCGGCCCCTGCATGAGATGAATGCCGGCTTCGCGGCACGCGTCGAACGCTTCGGTGTCGACGACACCATCGACCGCAACACGCTTTCCGCGCGCGGCAAAATCATCGGCAAGGCCGAGCAGCGTGGGCAGGTTGTGTCGGAGAAGATCGAGCCTCACGATGCCCGCGTGCTTCACGTATTCGCACTGCGGAATGCTCGACAGATCCTCTTCACCCGCATCGCCGAGGACGATCGTGAAGCCGCGCGCCGCGAGCGCTGAAACGCGTTCGAGCGCCGCGGCGCACGCAACGTGCTCCGGCTGAAGCACCAGGCAGAGCGAGCTCGGGTCGATGAAGCCGAACGTGTCGTCCGTGAGCGACGCCCAGTCCGGATACACCCACGCCGGCCGGCCCGCGCGCAGATCGTCGACCGCGCCGGACAGACAGCTCTGGATGAGTGGATCGCCACCAGCCGCCGCGGCGCGGTAACGAAGTTCGTAACCGACGACGGCGTTCCTGGTATCGAAAACGGGCTGGCGAACCAGTTGGACGCTGGACACTTGGGCGGATTGGGGTTGTGTCGCAAGTGTCGGCACCGGAGCACAATCCTTAAATTGCGGACATGCGATTCGCGCACGTCGGCTGCGCGCTCCTTGCCCTGGGCGCGGCTGGGTGCGAGCGCCTCCAGACTCCAGCCCAGCGCGCCGAACGAGCGGCGCGCGACTCCCTCGTGCGCGACAGCACCGCCAGGGTGGTGATGCTCCGGGAGGCGGATTCGCTGCACCTCCGAACGCGGGTGGCAGAGTGGTCACTCCCCGATATGCGAACCACGGGAGGGATCACGCTCACTTCCGACGGGCGGTTGCTCGCCGCGGACGGCGAGTCCGGCAATGTTGCGCAGATCGACTACCGGAACGGCGCGGTGCTGAAGGCGTTCAGGCTGGGCCGCCAGACCATTCAGGACGACTTTGTGGGCATCGCGACCACCGGCAACGGCGATGTGTTCGAGCTCACGAAGACCGGCACCATTTACCATTTCCTCGAGGGCTCCGACGGGAACCGTGTCGAGTTTCTGAAGCACGACACGAAACTCGCCGGCGTCTGCGAATTTGGCGGACTCGCGTTCAGCCGCGAGCGCAACGCACTGCTCCTCGCGTGCAGTGTCATGAAGCATCGCGGCGACTCGCTCGCGTTCTACTGGTGGGCGCTTGCGGCGAAAGACGAAGAGCGCCTGTCCTCTTTCCGCGTTGCGACTACAACTCACCCC
>DASRAP010000205.1:0-5551 GCA_035638155.1 Gemmatimonadaceae bacterium
GGTTGAAGACGATGCCATATCGCGTGAGCAGCGCGCGAGCGTAACGTTCCGCCGCGACATCGCGGGCGAGCTCGACGTGGCCGTTGAGTCGCGACCATCGTCCGGCGGACCCCACTCCGAACGCGACGCGCGCGTTCCTTGGCGTGCTGAGCACCGGCGGGCGTTTGTCCGCAGGGGTGAGTAGCGCGCGAAGCCCCACGTAACTGTCCGATGTCACGAGGCCGTGTGCAGCAAGCTCGGCCAGCGCGACTTCGACCTGTGTCGTGAGGATCTTCGCGCCGGAAACGAGATCCGGGAGAAACGACGCGCCGCGGCGATCGAGCGTGTCGAGCACCGCGCGCGCGTACGGAGACAGGTGCTGCTCGCGCGTATGTCGTTCCGATGCGAGCGTCATCCACAGGTCCGCGTCTTCACGCGGGAAGATCGCGATCGGAGTGGTTCGGATCGGTCGTGGCGTGCGCGCTGCCGCGTTGTCGTCCTCGGCGCCCGGAAGGGAAAGCCGGCCCCACACCGCGCGTCCCGTGAGAGTCAGCATGTCGAGAAGCTGCGGGTCGTAGTCCTGCACGCGCGTACTGAGAATCTCCGTTTCCCAGGCGCCGGCCGGAACTTCGACGCCCCCAAGCTGCCGAAGGAGACCGGCAAGGCCCTCGAGTCCGGCAACATGCTCGTCGGGCGCGACGCGTTGCCAGGTGAAAAGGAAGCGCATGAAGTCACCGGTCGTCACCGGCTCGATTTCAGCACGCAACCTGTTCAGCGTGTAGCGGTGAATGCGTGCAAGGAGTCGCCGCTCGCACCATTCGAGCGTCGCTCCGCCGGAGAAATTGCCGCGCAGGACGACACCGTCGCGCTCGAGCGCGACGACGCCAGCCTCGGCTTCGAGCGGCAAGACACCGAGCGACGACGCAAGGGACGAGGTTTCCGTCGGACCGAGAATGCCAACGCGGCCCCTGAGGAGCTCGCGAATCGCGTCATCGCGCGCGGGCCCCGTGCCCGTGAGGTCGTACGGTGGCTCGACGCGCGCGGCAGGATGCACCGCGCACACTTCGTTCAGACGCTCCCTCGCGACCCAGAGCCCGCCGACGAACGCCGCGCGCTTCTGTTTGATCAGCGCTTCGAACAGCGGTGTCCACGACACGCCGTCGCGTCCACGCGCACCTTCGTTCTCCGTGAGATAGCCCGACACGACCAGTGTGTCGTGCAGCTCGTCCGGATCGCGAGGGTCCGGCCAGGCCTCATCACGCACCCGCGCGATGGCGGAGGCGTCGAGCGCGCCAAGATCCTCGGCGCTTCCGGGTTCGAACGCGCGACGCGCGTACACAGCCTGCGTGCGACGTTCCTCGAGCGGCGCATCGTCGAGAAACGCGTACGGCTTCGCGTTGAGAATCTCGTGGGCGAGCGGCGAAGGCTCGGGCAGATCCCGCCCGACATACTCGATGTCGCCGGACCTGAGCCCTTCCAGAATTTCGATGAAGCGGTCGATATCCATTGCGTCGTGCAGGCAGTCGTCGATTGCCTGCCGCACGAGCGGGTGATCCGGGATCTGGCGGTCACCGGGAATGTTCTCGAGGCAAGCCGCCGCGTCGGGAAATGCCGCCGCGAGCAGGTCATCAGCCTGCATGCGCTGAATGGGCGGCGGCACCTTGCGGCCGCCCGCAAATCGCGGCACGGCAAGCGAGATATTCGCGATCCAGCGCCACCGCGTCGCAAACAACGGCGCGTCGAGCATGGCCTGGATCAGAACGTCCCGCGCGGTTTCCGGTTGCAGAAATCGAAACACGTCCTCCAGCGGGAATGAGTGCTGGGGGCCCAGGGACAGCAGCACCGCGTCTTCCGTCGCCGCGGCCTGGAGCTCGAAGTTGAATTGGCGGCAGAAGCGCTTTCGGAGCGCCAGCCCCCACGCCCGGTTCACGCGGTTGCCGAACGGCGAATGCACCACGAGCTGCATGCCACCCGATTCATCAAAAAAGCGTTCCGCGACCACGAGCGTTTCACTCGGCAGCACGCCCAGCATGCGCTTCGCGTCCGCGAAATAGGCGACGATCTGTTCGGCGGCGGCGATCGACATGCCGCACTCCGCGATGAGCCACTCAATTGCCCGTGCAGGATCGTCCACGCGGGCGCTCAGCTGTGCCCGGAGATCGGCAACGCCGTGCGACATCTCGGCACTGCGAGATGGTGCTTCTCCGAGCCAGAAGGGCAGTGTCGGCGGCTGGCCATGCGCGTCCTCGACGCGCACGGTGCCGCGCTCAATCCGAAGCACACGCCACGACGTTGCACCGAGCGAAAACACATCGCCGGCCATGCTCTCGACGGCGAAATCCTCGTTGAGCGTGCCGACGAACGTTCCCTCGGGCTCGAGGACGACGCGGTAATCCGCGTTGTCAGGAATCGCACCGCCCGAGGTAATCGCGGTCAGGCGCGCCGCGCGCCGGCCGCGCACGGTGCCGTTCACGGTGTCGTGGTGCACGAGCGCCGCGCGTCGCCCGCGCCGTGTTACGAAGCCTTCGCCGATCATCCGCAGCACGTCGTCGAACGATGCCCGGGTGAGCCCCGCGAAGGGGCGCGCGCGCGTCACGAGCGCATAGAGCGCATCCGCGTTCCATGGCTCGGCGGCCGTTTCCGCGACGAGTTGCTGCGCCAGAACGTCGAGCGGGCGTTCCTCGACCTGCACGCGATCGAGCTCTCCGTGCCTGACGGCGCGAAACAGCGCCGCGGCTTCGACGAGCTCGTCGCGCGTCAGCGGAAACAGGCGGCCCTTGGGCGTGCCACTCACCGTGTGGCCGGACCGGCCAATTCGCTGGAGGAACGTGGCGATACGCCGCGGCGAGCCGAGCTGGCACGCGAGATCGACGTGGCCCACATCAATGCCCAGCTCGAGCGAGGCCGTTGCGACGAGTGCGCGGAGGCGACCGTTTTTTAGTCGGTCTTCCGCGTCGAGACGCGCCGCCCGCGAAAGACTGCCATGGTGCGCCGTCACGGCATCTTCGCCGAGACGCTCCGCCAGATTCCGCGCCGCGCGTTCCGCAAGGCGGCGTGTATTCACGAACACGAGTGTCGTGCGGTGTGCCTTGATGAGATCCGCGAGCCGGTCATAGACCTCGTCCCAGATCTCGTTTGACATCACCGCGGAGAGCGGAGACTCCGGCAGTTCAACGGCCAGGTCGAGCGCCCGGCGGTGCCCTTCATCGATGATCGCGCACGTTTGCGCGTTCGCGCGGGATCCCACGAGCCATTCGGCAACGTCCTCGATGGGGCGCTGCGTGGCGGAAAGACCAATGCGCTGCAGCTTCCGCCCCGCGACGCGATCCAGACGTTCGAGCGTGAGCGCCAGGTGGGCGCCGCGGCGCGTCTCGATCACGGAATGGATCTCGTCGATGATCACCGTGCGCGCGGTGGCCAGCATGGCGCGGCTCCGTTCCGCGGTCAGCAGCAAGTACAGCGACTCCGGTGTCGTGACAAGAATGTGCGGCGCTTTCCGGAGCATGGCGGTGCGCTCCGCGGCCGGCGTGTCGCTGGAACGGACTGCGGCCGTGATGTGCGGCGCGGACAAACCCGCCGCTTCTGCGCGTTCGCGGATCTCGCGCCGAGGGACGGCGAGATTCTTGTGAATGTCCGCGCTCAGTGCGCGGAGGGGCGACACATATACAACGCGAACTTCGTCCGGGAGTGGCCCGGTCAGTGATTCGCGAAAGAGGTCGTCAAGCGCACTGAGGAACGCGGCAAGCGTCTTGCCCGATCCGGTTGGCGCGGCAATGAGCGTGGGCGCACCCGATTTGATCGCGGACCAGCCGCGGTACTGCGCGGGTGTCGGAGTGCCGAGTGTGTCGCGAAACCACGCCGCGACTACGGGATGAAACGGAAGCTGCTGCATGCGTCCTGCGGAAATAACTGCGTGACAGAAACCTAACGGGCGAACGCGAGCCGAAGTGGGGTGTTATACCAATGCGGTAGCTGATAGCGGGTAGCTGATAGCTGGTGGTGCCGCCTTGGCGCTTAGCGCTTAGCGCTTAGCGTAAAGCGCAAAGCGTAAAGCGCAAAGCGTAAAGCGGCTACCAGCTATCAACCACCGGCTATCGGCTCTGGTTCCTCTTTCTGGAGGTCTGTATGAAGCATTCCGTACTGTCCTGTCTGCGCCTGGGCGCGCTGGCAATGGTTGTCGCCGGCGCTGTCGGCTGTGGGTCGGACGACACGACGGGATCGAGCACCGGAAAACTGAACGTGCAGATGGTCGACGCTGCGTTCCCGTTTTCCGAGGTGAGCAGGGTGGATGTGTTTGTCGTGCGGATCGATGCCAAGAAAGCAACGACTACCGATGCCGCCGCAGAAGACGCGACTGACATGTCGGGGTGGACGACGATTGCCACGCCGAATTCCTCGTTCAATCTCCTTTCGCTGCAGGGCGGCGTGACCGCCAACCTCGGCACGGGCACGCTGCCGACGGGCACGTATCAGGGGTTCCGGCTCATCATTGATCCGGCGCAGTCGAGCGTGACGCTCAAGGACAACTCGCATCCGGCTATCACGTGGCCGAGTGCGTCCAAGACGGGAATCAAGATCAATCTCGATCAGCCGATCTCCGTCACCGCCGACAGTTCCATGATGATTCTCGACTTTGATGTCGGCGCCAGTTTCGTGATGCGCGGAAACTCAATCTCGCAGAACGGCCTGCTGTTCAAGCCGGTCATTCGGGCGGTCGCCACGGACGTCACCGGCTCGCTCGCCGGCGTCGTTCGCGCCGACAACGCGACGACGGGCACGCTGCTCGCCGGCGTCACGGTCGAGGTTCTGACCGCAGGCTCTCTCCTGACCGACACGGATGCCACGCACGTCGTGGCGTCGACCGTGACGGATGCGAACGGTGCGTTCAAGTTCGACTTCCTGATGCCCGGCACGTACGTCGTGCGTGCGACGCCGGCCGCATCGACCACGTACCTCCCCGCGCTTCTGGTGGGTGGCGTGACCATCGCGAACGGACAGGACGTCAGCGGGAAGGTGATCGTCGTGACGCACTGACGCGTTTCGGGACATCACGCGGGAAAACGGAGCGGACCACCGCTCCGTTTTTCTTTCTGCGTATAGATTGCGTTCATGCTGAATGTGCTCTTCTCCGCGACCCGTCAGTGGAATCCGGGTGATGAGTTCATTCTGTTCGGGTGTGTCAACGCGCTTCGCAGTGCGGGGGCGGACGTGAACCCGATCGTGTTCAACCGGCATCCGCAGATCCGGCGCATGCGGCCGCTCTTCCGCTGGTTCCGGAACGCGGACGACGCCATCTTCGGTGGTCGCGCGGCACCGTTTCTCGACAATTCGTTCAAGGACACCACGGATCCGTCCATCGTCGATCTCGTGGTGTTTGCGGGGTCACCGGAGTGGCGCGGCAAGCGGCTCAAGCCGCTGTACGAGCTCATCGATCGCCGGCAGGTGCCCGCGCTGTTTCTCGGCATCGGATCGGCGAACGACTTCGAGCTGAGCGACCGGTTTTTTTCCGCGACGGAAATGCGCGTGTTGCGCGCCGCGCGCATCATCGCGTGCCGTGACCGCCGCACGACGT
>DASRAP010000206.1:0-2175 GCA_035638155.1 Gemmatimonadaceae bacterium
CCAGAAGCGCGGACACCGTTGCGATTGAAACACTGAGCGGCGTGGTGCCGGTGACGTCAACCGGAGCGGGCGTTCGCGCGGAATTCGTCGCGGACACGAACGGGTTCGTCGTGGTGTCATCGCGCGCCGCGGACGCGCCGCACGGCCAGCGCCGGCTGATTCCAGTCACGGTCCGCGCGGATGAACGGCCGCGCGTGCGCATCACCGCTCCGGGAAAGGATCTCTTCTATCCCGACACGCGACACACCGTCAACCTCGGCGTCCAAGCGAGCGATGATATTGGCCCCGCGTCGCTGTCCATTCGATATACCAAGGTCTCGGGCTCGGGGGAGCAGTTCACGTTCACCGAGGGCACAGTTCCGGTGCAGGTGGCCCGCGCGGACGCGAGAAAATGGACGGCGACCGGGGCGCTCGCGCTCGAGGGCATGCATCTCGAGGCTGGCGACGTCATCGTGTACCGTGCAGTCGCGACCGATGCGCACCCCGGCGTGCCGCCCGCCGAGTCCGACGCCTTCATCGTCGAAATTACCACGCCCGGCGCGGTCGCGGCGGAAGGGTTCGCCGCGGACGATCAGCGCGACCGCTACGGCATCAGCCAGCAGATGGTGATCCTCAAGACCGAGCGGTTGATCGCCCAGCAGCGTTCCATGAACGCCGATTCCGTCGCCGCGAGCGCGCAGCTCATTGCTGCCGAACAACGCGCGGTGCGTGCGGAGTTCGTGTTCATGATGGGCGGCGAGGTCGCCGAGGACGTGCTCAACGCGGTGAGTCTGACCGAGCTCAACGAAGAGTCGGAAGCGCGGGGCGAAGAGGACATCGCGGCCGGCCGTCTCGCGAACAAGGGCCGCCTCGAGATCGTGCGCGCAATCCGCTCCATGAGCCAGGCGTCAGCGGCGCTCGGAACCGCGGATCTTTCGCGCGCACTCACACAGGAACGTGCGGCGCTCGAGTCGCTGCAGTCCGCGTTTGCGCGTGCGCGCTACATTCTGCGCGCCCTCACGCAGCGTGAGCGCCTCGACGACACGCGCCGGCTCACCGGTGTGCTCGTGGGCGCCGCGCGTAGCGCGCGGCCCGTGCCGTCGGCCACCGAGAGCCCGCGAACGGCGGCGCTGGTTCGCGCGCTGCGCGACGTGAGCCAAGTCTCGGGCGAGCGGGAATTCTCCGCCGCGGCCGCCGGCCGTCTCGCCGATATCTCTCGCGAGCTGCTCGCGTCTGCGCCCGGCGCCGCGGAACTCGAGCGAGTGGTCACCCAGCTTGGCGCAGCCGCTTCCGCGATTGGTGCGGGACGGTCCAGTGCGGCGCGCACCGCGGTCGACAGCGCAAGCCAATTGCTGGTGCGATCCCTGCGCGCGCGCAGACCTGCCGCGCCGCTGACAGTGCGATCAGCGGGAATGAATAGGCTCGACGGCGCGCTCACGGACGCGTTGCGGGGAAAGAACCCGTGACGCGATTCCGGTATCTCCGCGTCGCGGCACTCATGATTGCCGTGGTCGGCGCCCTCGATCCGTCATTCACGACGGCGGGGCGACATGCGGCGGTTGTCTCACTGGCGAGCGGTCCGGCAGATACGGCGCTTCTGGCGCAGGTCGCGAACGCACTTTCACCGCGCTTCACGGTGCTCCGATCGCCGTGGAACGGAGCGGCGGCAACGGTGGTGGTCGGCGCCCCGCCGCTGGAGGTGCTTGCGCGCGTCTCCGGCTTCGTTGCCGGCGTCGCAGACAGTTCGCTGCACGCCGGCATCTCCATCGATCGGCTCGAAGCGCCGCGGCGGGCTCCGGTTGCGTCGGCCGTTGCCGTGCGCGTCGCGGCGCGAACCGGGACGAAAGGCGGCGCAAGGATCTCGATTGCGCTCACGGCGAATGGCGTCGCTGTGGATCATGCGGAAAGCACGGTTGCGGCCGGAGACAGTGTCGCACATGCCACGCTGACGTTCGTTCCCACGGCGGCCGGCGCAGCGCAGCTTTCGATTGTTGCCTCCACCGGCGGGTCGAGGCCCGATACTGCAGTCGCGGAAACACTGGTCGATGTTGACGAGCGGCAGTGGCGCGTGCTCTTCTTTGACCGGCGTCCGTCGTGGATGTCGACGTTCGTGCGACGCGTGCTCGAAGAGGATCCCCGCTTTACGGTCACGAGCCGCGTCGTGACGTCGCGAAATGTCAGCACCGACGCCGGCCA
>DASRAP010000207.1:0-2177 GCA_035638155.1 Gemmatimonadaceae bacterium
TTGCTCGTCAATTATCGCTTCCGTCTTTGGGCGCTCGACAAGAAGACCGGCAAACCGATTCCCTCGTTTGGCGCGGGCGGCTCCATCGATCTTCGCGCCGGACTCGGCCGGCCGGATTCCGCATTATCCGTGAGTGCGAGCACACCCGGCGTGGTGTTCGAGAATCTCTACATCATCGGCACGTCGGTGCCCGAAGCGCTGCCTTCGGCGCCGGGCGACATCCGCGCGTACGACGTGCAGACGGGCGCACTCAAGTGGAGCTTCCACACGATTCCGCATCCGGGCGAGCTCGGCTACGACACGTGGCCGCCGGATGCATGGAAGATCGTCGGCGGCGCGAACGCGTGGGCCGGCGTCACCGTCGATCAGCAGCGCGCGATTGTCTTCGCGGCAACCGGATCGTCGGCGTTCGATTTCTACGGCGCGAACCGCGTGGGCGACGATCTTTTCGCGAATTCGCTGATCGCGCTCGATGCACGCACGGGAAAGCGACTCTGGCATTTCCAGGCCGTGAAGCACGATCTCTGGGACTGGGATTTCCCCGCGGCGCCGACGCTGGTGACGGTGACGCGAAACGGCCGTAGAGTCGACGCCGTCGCACAGATCACCAAGTTCGGTTACGTGTACGTGTTCGATCGCGAGAAGGGCACGCCGCTGTTTCCGATCGAGTACCGGAAGGTCCCGCAGTCGACGCTCGATGGCGAGAGGACCGCGGAGACACAGCCGTACCCGGTGAAGCCCCCGCCGTTCATCCGGCAGAATCTCACCGAGAGCATGCTCACCACGCGCACGGCCGAGGCGCATGCGGCGGTGCTCGACCTGTTCCGGAAATCGAAGACCGGAATGTTTGAACCGCCGTCGCTCGCGGGCAACATCATTTTCCCGGGAGTCGACGGTGGCGGTGAATGGGGCGGTCCGGCATTCGATCCCGAAACGGGTTTGCTCTATGTGAACGCGAACGAAATGCCGTGGACGCAGCAACTCGTGCCGCGAAGCGACAAGTCACTCTACGCAAACGTCTGCGCGAGTTGTCACGGTGATGACCGGAAGGGATCACCCGCGGGGCCGTCGCTCATCGGCATCGAGACGAGAAAGACGCGCGAGCAGCTCAGGCAGATCATTGGACAGGGAACCGGCCGCATGCCGGGATATGCGGCGACGTTCGACAATCAGATGGTGAACGCCCTCGTCACGTTTCTCCTGACGGGCAAGGACGTCGCCGACAGCGTGTCGTCGAGCCCGTATTTCCAGAAGTACCGCAGCACGGGATTGAAACTGTGGCTCGATCCCGACGGGTATCCGCCGATCACGCCGCCGTGGGGAACGCTCAGTGCGATCGATCTCAACGCCGGCGACATCAAGTGGCAGATTCCGTTCGGCGAATATCCCAAGCTCGTGGCCCAGGGACTCCGAAACACCGGCACCGACAATTACGGCGGTGCGATCGTCACGCAGAACGGTCTCCTGCTCATTGGCGCCACGACGTACGACAACAAGTTCCACGCGTACGACAAGAAGACCGGCAAACTGCTCTGGGAATTCACGCTGCCGTTCGCAGGCAACGCGACGCCGTCGACCTACGTGGTGAACGGCAAGCAGTACATCGTGATCGCGTGCGGCGGCGGCAAGAACGATGCGCCGTCCGGCGGCACGTACGTGGCGTTTACACTCCCTTGATACCGTTGTTCGGTGTATATTCGGTCCATGCAGGAGTGGGCCGTTTTGGGGGCGCGGGCTGACGGCGGCGATGCGGCGAGGACCACGCGGTACGTCGCCCTGCCGCCGAAAGGAATTCTCAATTCGCCGTCGGTCACCAAGATGGACTATTGGTCCATCAACCCGTACGTCGGCTGCGAATTCGGGTGCGCGTACTGCTACGCACGCGATACACATCGCTGGACCGTGGAGCGCGCCGCGAAGGGTGGCGCGAGCGACGTCGCGGCGCAGATCGCCGCGCTTCCACCGGCAGAGGCCTTCGAGCGAAACGTGATCGTGAAGCAGGGCGCCGCCGAGCTTCTTGCGCAGGTGCTTCCGCGCGCCAGGCTCGGCGGGCGCCTGATCATGATCGGCACCGCGACAGATCCGTATCAGCCGGCAGAACGACGATTCAGACTCACGCGCTCGCTGCTCGAGACGTTTCTGGCGCATGAAGGCATGCGTATCGGCATCAGCAGCAA
>DASRAP010000208.1:0-5501 GCA_035638155.1 Gemmatimonadaceae bacterium
CACGTCGTTGGCGTACTCCTGGAGCGAGTAGTTCACGCTCGCGTGCGCCGTCGACTGTGAGCCGTCATAATCCACGCCGAGACCGCCGCCGACATCGACATGCGTGATGTCGAGCCCGAGCCGGCGCATCTCGATGTAGAAACGCGTGAGCTCCGCCAGGCCGCGCTTGATGTACCGAATGTCGGTGATCTGCGAGCCAAGATGGAAATGAATCAGCTTCAGCCAGTCGGCCTTCCCGAGCACGTTCAGCCGCTCGATGAGCGACATCAGCTGGCTCGCGTTCAGCCCGAACTTCGACTTCTCCCCGCCGGATTGCGCCCACCGCCCCGCACCTTCCGACGACAGCTTGATCCGCACACCGATCGTGGGCGTCACGCCGATGTCCTGCGCGGCCGCGAGGAGCACGTCGACCTCCGACAACTGCTCGATGACGATGAACACGCGGTGACCGAGCTTCTGCCCCATGAGGGCGAGGCGCATGAACTCCTCGTCCTTGTAGCCGTTGCAGATGATCGTGTGGTCGGTCGAGTCCGAGAGCGCGAGCACCGCCTGGAGCTCCGGCTTGCTGCCGCACTCGAGGCCGACGCCGCTCTCCTTGCCGAACTGCACGATCTCCTCGACCACGTGCCGCTGCTGGTTGACCTTGATCGGGTAGATGGTCGTGTACCCGCCGGAGTAACCAAACTCCTCGATCGCCCCGGCGAATTTCTCGTGGAGCTGCTGAATGCGCGAACGAAGCACTTCGCTGAACCGCACCAGCACGGGCAGCGCAATGCCCTGCGCTTCGAAATCGTTCGCAAGCTCGAACAGGTCGAGCGTACGCTCGGGGCGCGCGATGTCGGGGCGCACGAATACGCGTCCCTGATCATTGATGTCGAAGTATCCGGCACCCCAGCCGTCAATGCTGTAGAGATCGCGCGACTGTTCGATGGACCAGCTGCCCGCGCCGCCGTTCGCGGGCGGCACCGCCGGTTGCGACGCTGCGGGCGTGTGCGCCTGCGACGGCTGCGGCGTGGGAGGAGTTGTTGACGTCATCTCGTCTCGAAATCGAAGCGCGTGGAATCTAGCGAAACGAAGAACAGGAAGAAGGGAAACCCGGTCAGCCGATGGCGCGCCGCTCGAACGTGCGGAGTCCGCGCCACCAGAAGAACGAGAGCATCAGGACGAGCGCCGAAAACACCGCAAGTGGCGACATGTGCGGAACGGACGGTGTGACGGCCGATCGCATGCCTTCAGATACGTACACCAACGGATTCAGAAGAACGACATACTGGAGCACCGGCACGGTATCGAGTCCGCGCCACGGGTAGTACGCGCAGCCCAGGAACAGCATCGGCGCGATGATGAAGCTGAACATGAGCCCGATGTGCTGCGCGCTGATCGCCGTCCCGAGCCAGAGGCCAAGCGCGGAAAACACGGCGGCTCCAAGCACAGTGACGCCGGCGAGCTCGGGCACTTGCGACAAATCGAGTCCGGGAATCGGGCCCATGATGAGCCGGCCCAGCGGCAGCACGACGGCCGCGGCGATCATCCCCTGCACCGCTCCCACGAACACCAGCTCCAGCGCGACGAGCCGCGTGGGCACCGGCGCGAGCAGCCGGTCCTCGATTTCGCGCGTGATGCCGAACGCGGACACCATGGGCAGTGCCACCGATTGCACGGCCGACAGTGCGAGGCTGATCGCGAGGACGCCGGGGAGGAGCGTCGTCGTATAGCTCGACGGAAACAGCCGCATTCTGGGCAGCAGGAACCCGAACGTCGTGATGAACAGGAGCGGCTGCATCAGCGTCCGCACGAGGAAGAACGCGAGCTCGCGCCGCACGACGCGAATGTCGCGGCGGAGCATCGCGACGAAGACTTCCGACGGCGGAAGGGCCTCGTCCGTGCTCATCCGAGTGTGCGCCCGGTGAGCGAGACAAAGAGCGTCTCGAGGCTCGGCGGCACGAGATGGATATCGCGCACGCTTCGGCCCGCCGCCTCCGCGGCACGGATGACGCCGGGAATCACCTCACCGCCGCGAGTGCTGTACACGCGGAGATCATTGCCGTCGCCGTCGACGCGCTCGGCGCCGGGGACACTCCGGACCGCCGCGAGCGCGCTGCCCGCACCATCGCCGTCCGCCGACCCGTCGAGGGTGACGATCACGAGCGTCCCGCCCGGCGCGCGCGCTTTCAGCACTTTCGGCGTGTCACACGCGAGCAGCACGCCCCGGTCGACGATCGCGAGCCGGTCGCAGAGCTGGTCCGCTTCTTCCATGTAATGGGTCGTCATGACGATCGTGCGGCCGTCGGCGTGCAACGCGCGGAGGATCTCCCAGAGCGCGAGGCGAGCCTGCGGGTCAAGACCGACCGTGGGTTCATCGAGGAAGACCACGCGCGGCTCGTGGAGGAGCGCGCGCGCGATCATGAGGCGCTGCTGCTGGCCCCCCGAGAGTGCATCGACTTTTGCGGACGCCTTGTCGGACATGCCGAGCCGCTCGAGAAGCGCTGTGGCGCGCCGCCGGGACTCGGCGGCACCGATGCCGAAGTAGGTGCCGTGAAAAATGAGATTCTCGATGACGTCGAGACTGCGGTCCGGATTGGGACGCTGGGGCACAACGCCGATCCGGCGGCGGACGCCGACCGGATCACGCACGACGTCGGCGCCGCCAACAGTCGCAGCACCGCCGGTGGGACGCACCCGCGTCGTGAGAATGCCGATGGTCGTCGTCTTGCCGGCGCCGTTCGGGCCGAGGAGTCCGAAGAATTCTCCCTCGCGGATCTCCAGATCGAGCGCCTCGAGCGCCACGACTGGGCCATCGGGCTGCACGGGCGTTGCGCGACCGGTACTCGCCGCGCGAGCGCCGCCGCCTGTGCGACGCGGCGTTGCACCGTAGACTTTCCGCAGCGCACGAGTTTCGATCGAAGGGCGCACGCGTAAGAATCTATCTCACCCACCCCCAATGCCCCGCCTCCTCGCGTACTTCCTCCGCGGTCTGGTCGTTCTCACGCCGATCGCGATCACCGCCTACGTGGTCTGGCTCGTGCTGCACCGGATCGACGGGTGGCTCGGCATACCAATTCCGGGCGTGGGGTTGCTGGTGACGTTGGTGCTGATCACGGTCGTTGGCTTCCTGGCGTCGACCGTGATCACACGATCGTTCGTGAAGCTCATCGAGGATCTCCTCGCGAAACTCCCGTTCGTGCGCCTGCTCTACAGCTCGAGCAAGGATCTGCTGAACGCATTCGTGGGGGAGCACCGGCGGTTCGACCGGCCCGCGCTCGTCACTGTCGGGCCGAACGTGCAGATCATGGGGTTCGTGACGCAGCAGGCGCTGCGTGAGATTCCGAAGGCCGACGGGCTGGTCGCCGTCTACTGCCCACAGTCGTATCATTGGGCCGGCCAGCTTCTCATCGTGCCGGCGAGCCAGGTCACGGTGTTGTCAGCGTCGGCCGCCGATGTGCTCGCGTTCATCGTATCCGGCGGCGTAACGGGAAGACCCTTCGGAATGGAGCAGCAGGTGGCGAGCCATGCCTGACACTTCCCGCAGCTGATGTCCGCACCAAGCATCGGTCTCGAAAAACCTGCGCCTCGGAAGGCCGTGGTTTCGTGGGTGCTGTACGACCTCGCGAACACGATCTTCTCCATGGGCGTCACGTCGCTGACGTTTTCGCTGTGGGTGAAGGACGCGGCCGGCGAAACGCGAGCGGACTCCGTCTACGGCCTCATCACCAGCATTTCGATGGGGATCATCTTCATCATCTCGCCTCTCCTTGGCGCGATGAGCGACCGCGCGCCGCGCCGAATGCCGTTCCTGATCGTCAGCACGATCATCTGCGTGGCGTTCACCGAACTGTTCGGCCGTGTCGGCTACGCGGGCACCATGATCGCGTTTGTCATCGCCAACGCGGCCTATCAGGCGGGACTCCAGTTCTACGATTCGCTGCTCGTGGAAGTGACCACGGACGAAAACCGCGGGCGGATCGGCGGGATCGGCGTCGGCGTCGGGTACTTCGGATCGTACATCGCCGTCGCCATCAGCCTGCTCATTGCCGACAAGACGCTCCAGTTCACGCTCTACGGCGTGTCCTTCCTGCTATTCGCCATCCCATGCTTCCTGTACGTGAAGGAGCGCGGGCGCCCGGCCGACGCGAAAATCTTCGACCCCGGCGTGCTCATTTCCAGTACCCGCGAAACCATTCGGACGTTGCGCGAGGGGAAGAAGTACCCAGGACTGCTGCGTTTTCTCGTGGGCCGCGTGTTCTACACCGACGCCATCAACACCGTCATCCTGATCATGACGCTGTACGCCACGAACCTGGGCGTCAGCGTCGGCGCGACCGCGAAAGGCGCTGAATACAACGCCAAGCTCGTCATGATGTTCGCGATCACATTCGCCATTGCCGGGGGCTTCATGTGGGGACGCGTCGTCGATCGCATCGGCCCGAAGAAGACGCTCGACTACGTGCTGTATCTCTGGCTCGTGACGTTCGTGCTCGCGGCGTCAATGGGGCTGGTCGGATTGCCCTACGGCGTGCTGTGGGGGGTCACGGCGCTCGCGGGTGTCGCCCTCGGCGGCGTCTGGTCCGCCGACCGCCCGCTCATGCTGCGTCTCACGCCGCCGGACCGGGTGGGTGAGTTCTACGGACTCTATGGAATGGTTGGGCGCTTTTCCGCGATCACGGGGCCGCTGCTCTGGGCAGGTGTGACGTCGGTCGTGCTCCGGCACTACGGACTGACATCACTCAAGGCCGGCGGCGCCAATGCGATGGTGGTCGCCGGCCAGGTTCGCGTCGCCCAGGGCTTCGGCGTGATCTCGCTGATGCTGATGGTCGTCGTGAGCTGGTGGATCCTTCGGCCGGTGAGCGACGCGCCCCGCAAGTGGAACCGCGACTAACCCGGAGCAAGTTTCTTCAGGACGCGCCCCGCCTTCTCCGCCGCCGCCCGCAATCGCTCGGGCGAGGTAATGAACGACACGCGGAAGAACCCCTCTCCACCTTCTCCCAGCCCGCGGCCGGGGAGCACGATGACGCCCTCGTCTTCGAGCAGTCGTTCGTGAAACGCGGTTGACGGGACGCCCGCGGGAAGCGGCAGCCAGAGGTACATCGTTGCGCGCGGTGACTCACACGGAAAACCCGCCGCGCCAAATGCCTCCACCGCCGCGTCGCGGCGCTCGCGAAATGTGGCGACGTTCGCGGGCACGAACGTCGCCCATGACTCGAGCGCCGCGACGCCCGCCCGCTGCACGGCCATGAATTGTCCCGTGTCGACGAAGGACTTCACTCGCGCGAGCGCCGCCGCCACCTCGCGTTTCGCCACGGCCCAGCCGCAGCGCCAGCCGGTCATGTTGTACGTCTTGGACAGCGAGTGGAACTCGATCGCCACATCGCGCGCGCCGTCGATCTCGAAGATGCTGGGTGGCACGTAGCCGTCGAACGCGAGCTCGGAATATGCGTTGTCGTACACGAGCAGCACGTCGCGCTCCGCACACCAGCGAATCACACGCTCCAGGTACTCGCGCG
>DASRAP010000209.1:0-9395 GCA_035638155.1 Gemmatimonadaceae bacterium
CCACGGCCACGGAGCTCACGGCCGCGTCCATCGTCGCAGCCTACGACCGGTTCATTCCGGAGCCCATTGCCGACGTCCTGTTCTCCGGCGGCGGCGCGCGCAACGTCTATCTGCGCGAGCGGATCGCCACGCGTTTCGCCGCGAGCGAAACGCACAGCGGTGTGGCGCTCGCCGATTTCGGCGACGCATTCTTTCCGGGCGAAGCAAAGGAAGCCGTCGCGTTTGCGTTTCTCGGCTTTCTCCACCTGCGCGGCGAACCCGCCAACGTTCCCGGTGCGACGGGCGCGCGCGGCGCGCGCGTACTCGGCAAGCGCGTGCCCGCGTAGCGGTGAACGGCGCATGAGCGATGTCGCGGCGCTCGTCGCGCCATCCGTCCGCTGGCACGACGAATACGGATACGCACTCGCGGCGAAGGAGCTCGAGACGGCGCGCGAGCTCGGGTGCCGCGCGGCGCTCATGCACGGAGGTCCACTCGCGGAGACGCGCGCGTTGCTCGCCGGCGTGCGCGCCGGATCACCCCATGCGTGGCTCGTGGCGGCCGAGCTCGGGAGCGGTGCAGGGGAACGCTTTCCCGGCGCAACCGCCCTCCCGCCACTCGCCGCGCTCGACGCGGCTGACGGAGAAGCCATGCGCCGCGCCGCGCGCCTCACGGCGCGTGAGGCGCGCGGCGCGGGGATCAATTGCGCCGTCGCGCCCTCGTGCATCCTGCCCGGGCGCGCGCCACCAATCGTTCGCGCGCGGACATTCGACGCGCCGGATCAGGTCGCGGCCGCCGCGTGCGCGGAATGGATCGACGCGTGCCAGGCCGAGGGCGTCGTCGCGATGCCCGGGCCCTACCCGTTGATGCGCGCAGCCGCGGCAGACGCCGCACTCGATGCGGGCGTTGGCGCACTGCTGCTGGCGTCATCACACGCCGATGATGCGGCGCTCATCGCGTACCTGCGACGAGAGGCGGGGTTCGACGGGATCATCGCCGTGCCGCTGGGCGCGTTGTCGAACGCGCGCGACGAAGACGAGTCGGTGCTGGCTGTCCAGTGCATCGCGGCCGGCGTCGACCTGCTACTCGGCTGCGATGACACCGCCGAGGTCGTGCGCGCACTTCGCACGGCGGAGGCGCGCGGCGAGCTCAGCGGTGAGCAGGTGCGCGCGGCCTGCCTGCGCATCGACGCGCGCGCGGCCTGGGCCGATGTGTCGGCGGCGGGACGTGAGCCCACGCTGGACGACGTTCTCTGGGCGCGGCGGGCGGCCGACGCTGCGGTGCACGTGACGACACCGCAGCGCGGCCGGCCGCCGCGCCTCCGGACGCCGGTCGAGCTGGTGATCGTCGACGACGACTTGCCGCGTCCCGACCGCGCCGGTGCTGCGCTGCGCGAAGCGCTCGACACACTCGGCGTCGAGATGGCCGAGTCAACGCGCGGAACGCTGATCGTTGCCGTGTTCGGCGATCGCCGGATAACGCTTGGCTTTGACACGTATTCCGACGGGGCGCGCGATCGCGTTCGACTTGCGTGCGCGGCAGCCGCGCAATCCGCGCGTGACGCAATCGTCGTGCATTTCACGCCGCCAGGCTTCGGTGACGCGTTCGAGAGTTGCCCGGTCGTGGTCTGCGCCTGGAGCGGCACGCGCGCCATGGAGGAAGCGGTGGCGCGCTGCCTGAGCGGCAGGGCTGGCGGGCTAGAGGGCTAGTGGGCGGGAGGGCTATCTGACGATCGCCTTGGCTTTCGCTGGCAGACCCGCGATGAGCTGCGAGCTAGGCACCGCAAACACCACTCGGCCGCCGGCTTCGGGGTTCCCGCCGTACACGATTCCGATCACGTAACCGCGCGAGTCGAACACGGGGCTGCCACTCGATCCTTCGGCTGCAAAGGCATCGATCTGGAGCTCGCCGGGCATCGACTTGCTGAGCGTCCCGGATGTGAGCGACGTACGCGGGATCATGTACTTTCCGTTGCTTCCCATCGGCAGCGAGTTGCCGAGGGGGAATCCGATCACGGCAATTGGCGCGCCTGCCGAGACAGCAGAGCTGGGTGCGACTCCGGCAACCGTTGGCCAGGTACCGGGCACGCCAATCTGAATGAGCGCGAGATCAAATTCGTCGTACACCTGCTCGACGCGCGCTTCGACCGTGCGGTCGGAGTTCGCAAACTGGACCGCGAGCGTCTTCGGCATGCTTCCGTCTTCGCCGAGCACCACGTGCTTGTTCGTGACGAGCAGGCCTTCGGGCGTAATGCCGAACGCGGTCCCGCTGAACTTCTTGTCGTCCTTTCGCAACACGTAGAGAAACGCGACGGCTTTGTCGTTCGCCGTCGACACGCGCGTCCAGTCGACATTGGATGCGCCGATAATCCCTTTCTGCTTGAGATCCAGCTCGGCGATGCGCCGCTGAAGAGCGGTGGCGTCACCGCCTTTCTCCAGCTGTTTCGCGACATCCTCGCGCTGCCGCTTGAGATCCCGGGCGACGGAGTCGAGGCCGGCTTCGCGTCCGCGCGTCGCGCTGATGAGGGAGTCGTTCTTCGCCGACAGCATGACAATCAGCGCCTGCGACTGCGCGGTCGCGCGCTTGTTTACCCACACGAGCGCGAAGATGCCCGCGATGACCACGACCGAAAGGAAGATGACGAACTTGCGGAGCGAGCCCGTCTGTCTGGCGACCGCGACGGCGATGCGTTGCTCGGTGTTCTTTCCGGCTCTTCCCGCGGGATCCCGCACTTCCGTCCGCGGCGTCGCCTCGGTCGAACCCGTCGAAACAACTTCGGCGCGCGGGCCCTGCGCACCGAACGTGATGACGTCGCCGGCCTTGATCATCTGCGGGCCGGAAATGCGCTTCTGATTGATCCAGGTGCCGTTGGTGCTGCCGAGGTCGTACACCCACCAGCCGTTTTCCGCCGAGCGAATCTCCGCGTGTTTGGTGGAGACGTCGAGATCCTTGTGCGCATCGAACCGCAAGTCGCAGTCGGCGTGCCGCCCGGCAATGATCGTCGACTTGTGGAACTCCACTCGCTGCCCGGTGAGTGCGCCGGACGTGATCTGGAGGACCAGGGACATCGGCTACTTGCGCAACCAGATGGCGGCGAACACGCTCGCGACGACGATGCCAAGCACGATGAACATGACGCGCAGCGTGGCGAGACTCGGCCCCCGCGGGCTGGGGAGGGCAATGTCCGCGGGCGCAGCCATCACCGGCGCCATGCCATCGGGCGGCGTCGGCGGGATCGTCGACGGATCGAGCGGTGTGACTTCGATCGTCGGAGCCATCTGGAGCTGGCGCACGTCGTCATCGGACACCGCTTCGACCTCGAGTGTCGCGCGCCGTTCGGCCGGCGACTGGAACAGATGATGCCCGACGTCGTCGTCGCCGTCGGTTGCGACCTCGAGGCCCTCGCCGTCGAAGCGCACCGCCACGACGGTGATGTTGTCGGGGCCGCCGGCTTCGTTGGCGAGGTCGATGAGGCGCCTGCACACGTCGACGAGCTCTTTCTCTTCGCTCACCACCTGGCCGATCTCGTCGACGCGGACCTGGCCCGACAGGCCGTCGCTGCAGAGAATGAGCACGTCACCGCGCTTCACGCGCTGGTGCGTGAGCTCGATCTTGACGTTCGGTTCAGGCCCCAGCGCCTGGAGAATGATGTTGCGCCGGTCGCTCATCTCCGCTTCTTCGGCGGTGATCTCGCCGGCATCGACGAGCCGCTGCACCAGTGACTGGTCGCGCGTGATCTGTCGCGCGACGCCGTCGCGCACGAGGTAGCCGCGCGAATCGCCGACCTGCGCGAGGTAGAGCGTGTCGCCGAGCAATCCCGCGATCGTCGCAGTGGATCCCATGCCGCGGTTTTCGGGATGCTTTGCGGCGTACTCGTTGATGTGCGCGTTGGCGGCTTCACCTGCGGCTCGCAGTGCGGCGGCAAACGCGTCAGGGTCCCTCGAGTCGGCGCCGCGCCACTTTTTGGTCAGCTCGCTGAGCACGACCTCGGTCGCCATCTGGCTCGCGAGCTCGCCGGCGGCAGCGCCGCCCATGCCGTCGGCAACCATGAAGAGCGAACCGCGCTCGCCGACCGTGTGCGTGCGGACCTCGTTCTGGAGCGACGCGATGTTCTGGGTAAGGTCAGCGACGACAAACGCGTCTTCGTTGTGCTCGCGCGTGCGTCCGACGTCGGTGCGGCCGAAGACGTGGACGATGACGGGGCCCGAGGGCATGGCAGCGGCGGGCTCAGTCATTTCGGGCACGAATTGTCGTACGAAGTATCAAAGTGCACGTCGATGTAGTTCCTGAGGCTCTCTTTCGTGGCCAACGCCCTCGCGCGGCGCAAATCCTCGCATCCGGATCCGTGATCCTTCATGACGATCTTCGCGTAGCCGCGGCGGAAGAGAATCTCGGCCAGATCATTGCCCTGAGCGCGGGCCTCGAGCTTGTCGGCGGACGAAACAATCCGGCGCGCCGCGCCAATATCGGGGTTCTTCACGTCGAGCCCGTTTGCGAGGTCACGAAGCACATCGAGCTCATCGCGCGTCACGGGAGTCAACGCCGCATTTCCGGTGGCGTTGCCCGCATTCGCGCGTCCGGCATCGCCCGACTTCGCCGACTCAGGGGGAACCGGGCGATTCAGCTGCTTCGGTGGTGCTCCGCCGGGTGGTGCGTCCACTGCCTTCGTTTTCGGATCCGCGGCCGGCAGTGGGGAATCCTGCTTTTGCAACGGAGCGCCGCCCTTGCCGCCGTCGGCAGCCGCCGGCGGCTTGGGCCCGCTTATCGCGATGTAGATCGCGATGCCGATCGCGGCGACGACGGTGCCGCCCACGCCGATCAGCATGCCATGCCCCTTCTTCGCTACCGGCGTTGGCGCGGGCTCGACCGGCGTCGCGCCGCGCTCCGGCGATCCCGCCACGCGCGTTGACGGAATGGCCTGCGTCGGCGCGCTGCTCGGCGTCGCGCGCATCTTGTCCATCACGTGCGTGTGCGCTTCGGTCAGCGCCTTCGACGGCATCTTTTCGATCGCCATCGAAAAATCGCGGCCGAACTCCGATGCCTTCTCGTAGCGCAGATTCACATCACGAGCGAGCGCCTTGTCCATCACCGTCTGGAGCGCATCGGGCCACTGAATGTCCGGCTTCATCTCACGGAGCGCGCGCGGGTTGTCCGTGAGGCGCATGATCATCGATTCCTGCGCCGACGTCGACGGGAAGGGAAGCGTTCCCGTAAGCATGTTGAAGCCGACGAGCGCGAGCGAGTAGATGTCGCTGCGGCCATCGAGCTTGTCGCCCGCGAGCTGCTCCGGACTCATGTACTCGGGCGTCCCCACGACCAGCCCCGTCTTCGTCACCTTCTGCGCGTCGCTGGTGTGCGCTTTCGCGATGCCGAAGTCCACGACCTTCACGAGATCCGTGCCGTCGCGTCCCTTCGCGATCATGATGTTGTCGGGCTTGAGGTCGCGATGCACGATGCCCGAGTCGTGCGCAACCTGGAGGCCGTCCGCAGTCTGATGCAGGATCGACGCCGCGCGAGCCGGCGGAAGCGCGCCTGCTTTCTCGATGATCGACGTGAGCGAATCGCCTTCAATGAACTCCATGGCGAGATAGATCAGCCCGTCGGGCGTCTCGCCGAAGTCGTAGATCGCGCAGATGTTCGGGTGGTTGAGTCGGCTGGCATTCGACGCCTCGCGGTTGAATCGCGCAATGGCGTCCGGGTCCTGCGTCATGCCGGGGTTCATCACCTTGAGCGCGCTCTTCCGCCCCATCTTCACGTGCTCGGCCAGGTACACGGTGCCCATGCCGCCTTCGCCCAGCTTCTTCATCACGTGATAGCGTTCGGCGATCACCGTGCCGACGAGATCCCCGTCCGCGTTCTGCGAGCGCAGCGCGCTGCCATCGCGCGGGCAGAACCGCTCGGACATTGGATATTCCGAGTTGCACGTCGGACAGATCTTGACCGCGCTCACACCTTCTCCGCGCGCAGAACGTGATCGCCGACGAGCACGCGCTGGCCCACCTTCACCGGCCGTTCGCCTCGTACCGCGATGGCGATGCCGTTCCGGCTCCCGGCGTCGGCGACGACGAAATCACTGTCCTCGGACCGGACTTCGGCGTGGGTGCCGCTCATCGTCTGGTCGTACGGGAAGAGCCAGTCGCCTTTCTCACGCCCGATCAAGACGTTGCGTCCAGGGGATAGATGGAAGGTATCACGAACGGAGCCGTCCGCCCGTAACTGCGCCAACACGGAAATATCGGCACTGGGCGTGAGCGACCCAAGTCGCCGGGTCTTGTCGGCCTCGGCCGGGTGCGGTCCGGGATAGCCGAGTCGCCGGAAGCGCAACAGCTGAGAGCCCACGAGAATCACGTCGCCGTCGGCAAGACGCTGGGGCGCGTCCATGAAAATCCACGTTCCGTTGCGCGAGCCGAGATCGCGCACGAACAACTGGCCGTCGTGCACGGTGAACTGCGCGTGCACCGGCGAGAGATACACATCGTCCCGAAAGACGATGTCGCCGTCGTTCCGGCCGACGATTGCTTCCGTGCGCTTGATGACGAAGTTGTCCTTGATCGCGCCGTGGGCGTCGAGCAGTGCCAGCGTTACACCCGCGCGCGGGTCGAGCACGAAGCTGATCGGGGCCCCGGTTTTCGCGCCGCAATTGGCGCAGAAGGGCAGCGCGGGATTGACCGGTCCGCCACACTGCGAACACGTGTTGCTGCGCGCGACGGTGCGGCCTCCGCCAGCCTGAGCGCCGCTGCCACCCGGTGACGGTCCCCCTTCTCCCCCTGACGCCGACATTCGCTTTGCCTCCAGGGATGCCGCTGCGGATCTGACCGCAATCGGGGACAAGACCTCGGCCGCGGACGGAATCATGGACTTTCCGCAGTCGATACAGAATCGCGCGCCTTCCGCGTTGTCGCGCCCACAGAATGCGCACGCTGCCAAAGCGATCGTCTCCAGCGGTAACTCCAAGCTTGCGGCGAATATAGGTGGCGCTCCGGACAGCGGCAATTTCGGCGTGAGGGGCGCGGTGTGTGACACGTCGCACACGGCAGGAATGCTCGTTAGGTTGGCTCCATGGCCGTGCGCCGCCTCCGTCGCATGCTCGCTGCGGTGCTGCTCTCCGCGTGTGGTCGCGGCGCGCCGTCTACGTCACCTGCGCCCGCGCCCGTCACGCCGCCCACCGTTCGGCAGGATTCGGCGCCGCGGACGCCGGCGCGAGAGGTGCCCGCACGGCCACCAAACGTCCAGCCGTCACCGTCGCACGATCCGTACGACTCGTTACCAGGGCGCCTGCCGGTCATTCCGGCGGTCGCGAACGCACCGCTTGCGGTCAAGGTTGTGTATCCGGCCCGCGACCAGATGCTCGCGACGCGCGACTCGAATTTCATTCTTGGGTCCGTCGGCAGCGGCGATGCGACGCTCACGATCAACGGTGCGCCTGTCGAGGTGAAGCCCAACGGCGCGTTTCTCGCCTGGCTGCCGATCCCGGAAGGCACGTCTCCCGCCTACACCCTCGTGGCTCGGCGCGGAACGGACTCGGTCTCGGAGCGGCATCCCGTGCGCACGTTCCGCACGCCCGTCCCGCAGCGTCCGCCCGGTCCGCCGCCCAAGCCCCCGCTCACGTCAGGCTGGATTTCGCTGGGGACACGCACAGCCGGAACTGTCGACACGGACCGGGTGATCTCGGTGCGCCCGACGCCGAGCGGAACGTACAAATGGTTTGCGATCCCCGGGACGATTGTCGAGCGCACCGGTGCCGAGGGTGGATTTACGCGCGTTCGGCTCGATCAATCGCTCGAAGCGTGGGTTGCGAATGCCGACGTGAACGAGCTCGCGGATTCGAGCAGCGCGAGCGCGCCCCGGCGTGTCATTCCGAACGTCGTCGTCACGCCAGACAGCGCATGGACCGACATCGTGTTTCCCGTGCGGGAGCCACCGCCGTATTTCGTCGAGGAGGATGGCGACAAGCTCGTGCTCACGCTGTATTCGACACGGGCCACGACGGACATCATTTCGTATCGTCCCGGCGACAGCCTCGTGCGCGTCGTGACATATGAGCCGGTGACGACCGATCGCGTGCGGTATGTCGTGCACCTCCGGCGACCGCCGTACGGGTATCTCGTCTTTCACGACGGGCGCGCGCTGGTCCTGCGCGTTCGGAGGCCGCCTGCGATCAATGCTGAGCGGCCGCTCGCGGGGATCGTGATCACCGTCGATGCCGGACACCCCCCCGAAGGGGCAACAGGCCCGACGGGCCTTTACGAGGGGGACGCGACGCTCCCCGTTGCGATGGCACTCAAGGACGAGCTCGAGCGCCGTGGTGCCCGCGTGATCATGACGCGGACGACGCTCAGCCCCTTCGATCTCATGACCCGGCCCGCCATCGCGCGCCGCAACAATTCGCACGCGCTCGTGTCGATTCATTTCAACGCGGCGCCCGACGGCAACAATCCGCTCGCGCTCAACGGCACGGGGACGTATTTCTTCCAGCCGCAAAGTGAGCCGCTCGCGCGCGCCGTGCAGACCGGGATGGTGCGCGCGATGGGGCTGCGCGACCTCGGCGTGTTCTATGACAACCTTGCGCTGGTGAGACCGACCTGGATGCCGGCAATACTCTGTGAGGGCGCCTACATCATCGTGCCGGAGCACGAAGCGGCGATGCGCGATCCCGTCGGTCAGCGGACGTACGCGCGCGGTGTCGCCGCGGGAATCGAAGCCTATTTCCGTTCGCTCGGCGTGACGCAGTGAACGGCCGCGCCGGTCGCGCGTGCGGGGTCGTGCTCGTTCTCGCGGCGCAGGCGTTGCGCGCGCAGGCGCCGAACGAGGCGTGGCGCACGATCCGGACGGCGCACACGCGGATCTCCTTCCCGCAAGCGCTCGAGCCGCTCGCGCGGAGAGCCGGGGGCGAGGCCGAGCGGGCATGGGACCGCCTCTCGGCGGAAATGAGTCCGCCGCGCGGGCCGGTGGACATTGTGCTGGCCGACGACCAGGACTTCAGCAACGGCCAGGCCACGTACTTTCCGACGAACCGGATCGTGATCTGGGCGCATCCGCCCATCGATGATCCGTCGCTCCGGTTTGGCGACGACTGGTTGCAGCAGGTCGTGACGCATGAGCTCGCGCACGTCTTCCATCTCGACCGCACGCGCGGGTGGTGGCGGCTTGGACAATACGTTTTTGGCCGCCATCCATCGCTGTTTCCGAACGCCCGCGCGCCACGCTGGATGACCGAAGGGATCGCCGTCGCCGCCGAATCGAAATTGGGGAGCGGCGGACGCCTGCACGGTACGGAATTGTTCAGCTCGCTCGACGCGGTGCTCGCGTCGGGGCGCGCGCTCACGCCGGACCGTCTCTCGCTGTCGTCGCCGTACTGGCCCGACGGCAACCTCGCGTATTTCGCCGGCGCGTGGCTCATGCAGGAGTCCGAACGCGC
>DASRAP010000210.1:0-2640 GCA_035638155.1 Gemmatimonadaceae bacterium
GAAGCTCGGCGCGCCCGCGTCGCGCGCGCCTGAGCCGTCATCGCAGCCCGTTGCGCTTCAGTACGATCGTTCCGTTGCGAGCCGCGATGGTATGGCGTCGCAGGGTGGATTCGACAAGGAGGGTCGCGCGATTCCGGCTGAAATGTTGCCGGCGAAGATTCCGTACGGTGGGATTAGGTTCACGCTCCCCGCGGCGCGCGAAAGTGTGATGAACGCGGTGACGGCGAAGGGGCAAACGATCAAGCTTCCTGATGGATATTCGCGCGTGTACGTGCTCGCCGCGGCCGAGGGCGATCAATCCGTAAGTTTCAAGGTCGGCGACCGTGCCTCGAATATCGTGGTGCAGGATTGGAGCGGTTTCGTTGGGCAGTGGTTCCAGCGCGTGATGAAGCGTGTGGAGGCGCCGCCGCCGACGCCGGAGGAGATTGCGCGGCAGCAGCAACAGCAGGCGCGGCAGGATTCCATTCTCCGTGCGCGCGTGGATTCCGCTCGCAAGGCCGGTGGCGACACGATGGCCGTGATCAACGGCCGTGGTGGCCGTGGCGCGGGCGGGCGCGGCGGCAACGGCCGCGGCAACAACAACGGGCCGCGAATGATCTCCGTGCTCGACAGTCTCAACACGGCGTTCATGAAGACCGCGCCGATCGCCTGGTACGCGTCGCACCGGCACAACGCGGCCGGTGAGAACCAGATCTACGAGTATTCGTACCTGTTCGCGTACGAGCTCGAGATTCCGAAGGGCGCGAAGACGTTGACGTTGCCGAACAACGAGAACGTGCGGGTGATGGCGGTGACGGTGTCGAAGGAGGGTGGTGCGGTGACACCGGCGGGGGCGTTGTACGACACGTTCAAATAAGCCGCCCTCTTTGTGGCGGCGCCGCGCGGTGTAGACTCTTTTTCCAGACGCTGGGCGCGGAAACGGATTGAATCAGAATTAGGCTGCGTTCCGGTTCGCAGCCTAATTCGTGAGTGAGGCGAAGGTGGCTGGGCGAAGTTGCTGATCCAGCGCGACTTGTCCGCCAGTCGTTCCTGCGCTTCCGCAGTTAGGCTGCGTGGGAGATTGCAGCAATTCGCGGCGTTCGCAGTCTAACGTCGTCACAATAATCTGCAGCCTAATCCCGGTTAGGTGGACCGCACTTGAGCGTCACGTTAGCCTGCGAGCGTGAACGCACGCGTCACACGCCACGAATTCTCGAGCGAGCTTGTCGCCGCGCCTCGGCCGATTTCGGCCATTGCCGGTGAGAATCTCGACCGAATTGACGCCGCCCTGGCTCGGCTGACGGCGTGCGGCGTTAGGATCGAGAGCGACTCGCGGCTTCATCAAGCGCGTGAGATCGTCGCAGAGAGCGCACGAGGTGCGGGCATCACACCAACACAGCGAGGCGACGACCTCGGCCTTCGCGCACTTGAGACAGCCCTTGACTACCACACGATCGCCAGCGCGGCGCAGCCAAGCTTTCCTGCGTCCGTGCGTCGCGAACTGCGGGACTCACTGCGCGGTGGGCTGAAGCCTCCGGACGGCGCGCTCAGCCCACTGCAGTTGCAGTCTCAGGCGGTCGCATTCGCAGCGTTCGCGCTTGCGGGTTGTAGCCCCCGGTATCCGCCCAAGTCCACGGGGAAGTCTCCGGACATACTTCTTGATCGCGGCACGATGACGTACGCTGTCGAGGCTAAGCGTCCGCAGACGCAGAACAACATCCTGACGCACTGTCGCGCCGGATACGAACAGGTGATCGCGTCCGGCCACACCGGAGCGGTGCTCGTCGACGTGACGGATTGCGTGCGTGGGCTCGGACAAAACGAAGTACACGCGTTCGTCGAGCGCGCCGGCGGTGAGCTACTCGACAGCGTAGCAACGGAGGATGGACGGAGACCGGAGTACCAGAATCTGATCGCCGTCGGCTGCTACGCGCGCGTCCAAGCGGTCGCGGCGGAGACAGAGAAGGACGCGGTGCTGGACCTAATCATGAGCGCTCGAATCGCTGTCCTAGCCAATGTGCGCAACAGTTTGGAAGATCACCGCGCTCGTTGGATTCGTGATTCGCACAAACGCGGAATGATCGCGATTTATGACCCAATCGCGGTCCAGCGTCCCCCCGCGGCCACCTAACCGTGCGTTGCTGCTGACATGGCAGGTTCTGTCGGAAGCGAATCGGGCGCACTCGCCGGTTGGGTACTGGGTTTGCGAGTGCGCCCGATTCGCGTTTGTTTTGAGCCGATGCAGCAGAACGCTATTCGTTAGGCGGAGCGGCCAGTACTCGAGCGATGGGAAAGCACTACGTTCCGCAGGAGTACCTGCGCGGGTTCTTGACCAACCGCGATCGCGATCAGCTCTGGATGTACGATCGAGCCGAGCAGGAGTGGTCACTCGCGGCGATCAAACATGTCGCGCAGCAACGCGACTACTACTCGCCCGAAGTTGAGAACGAACTCACGGCTCAGGTCGAGGTTCCCGGCAACGCGGCCCTTCGGCAACTACGTGCCAGCATCGACCTAGATGGACCGGCGCGGATGAGCCTGGCCGTGTACATCAGCGTCATGCACACCCGTGGGCCTCGAAAAAGACGAAAGGGGCGTGAGATAGCTCCGGCGCTATTCCACGAAATGCTCGCCGATACTCGTGCGGATCTGTCGAAGCTC
>DASRAP010000211.1:0-6295 GCA_035638155.1 Gemmatimonadaceae bacterium
GTGATGCTGATGATGGGCCGGAGCCGCGGGAGAATGTCCTGCGACCAGTAGAGCACTTCGGTTGCATCCGGAAGTCTCCCGCGCGGGTACGCGATCAGATACTGCGTCACCGATGGCACGTGCTGATAGACGTATGGCGAATCGTCGAGGATGTCGGCGAACGCGGCGCGCGCGCTGACGTTGCCGCGGTCCGCGAAGACTGCCATGGCGGCGTCACCCCTCTGGCGATAGTCGGTTGCGTACTCAAGGAACCGCTTCCGCGCGAACGCACTGACGTCGGCGGAGAGTGTCGGCGACGCCCACCGGATTTGCGCATGGAGCGTGCGCATATCGGCGAGCGGAAGCTTCATCGCGCAATCACCCGGCTTGCACTTCTCGAGGTCGGCGGCCTCATCCTTGCTCACCACGAGACTCTGCAGGTCGGCCGCGACCGGCGGGTCGCTGAAAATCCCGAGCTGCGGACGATTCGGCCCTGCGAGCGACGTGCGAAAGTTCTTCGCGATTGCGACGTACGCCGCACGGGAGACCGGCGCCGTGACGATGCCGAACACCACGACGTCGCGGTCGTTGGTGCTCGGCAACACCTTCACGACAACCTCGCCACGCTCCATCGCGGCGATCTGCGCGGGTGTGAACCCGATGTTGTCGCGCAGATACGTGGCCAGCGCAGCGGATGGTTGTTGCGCCTGCGCGATAGCTGTGCCGGCCACGGCCAGGGCCAGGAGACCGACAGCGTGCCGGTTCATGAAGAACGCCCGTTGAGCTGGGCCCGGATCACACGCCACGAGGGGAGAAAGCGCGACATGAGCTCGTAAAACCGCCTGTTGTGCGACGCTTCGAGGAGATGCACGAGCTCATGCACGACAACGTACTCCAGTGACTCTCGTGAATGTTCGGCGAGCTCGCTGCTGATACTTATCGCCCCCGTGCGCGGATTGCACGAGCCCCAGCGCGACCGCATGCGGCGCACCCTGACGGCAGACGCGCGTACGCCGATCGCGCACTCCCACTTCGCAACGATTGCCGGCAGCGCGAGCTGAATCTCGCGCCGATTCCCTGCCGCGCGTTCTCGCTGCGCACTGACCCCCAGCTCACCAAGCGCGTCCAGCCCGGGCGCCGGCGGCTTTGCCTGGGCGAGGTACTTCCGGATCCACGCAACGCGAGACCGGGCGAACTCCACGATGTCGCGCACGCTCGTCCGCCGCGGGGCTGAAATACGTATTCGCGAGGTGCGGAGATCGACGGAGACGCGCAGATACCGCATCCGTTTGCGCGTGACCTCTATGGTCAGGTCTTCAATCGTGATGACGGTGCGGTCCGCTGTGCTCACTGCGGACTGAGTACTGCGTTGAGGCACGCACTCAATCTAAAGGCTTGGGACTGCGGGAGAGCCCTAACGGCGGGACGGCTCCAACGGCGGAACAACTCACCGCCAGTCTACGACCCCAAAATGACTGCTTCCCAGGAACGAGTACGACACCATCAGTGTCTGCTCGGAGAACTTCCTGTCCGGCACGGAGCCGTAGCGCGCTTGCCGGTACGACGAGACGAATCGCGCGCCGAGCGAATGTCCGCCGATGATGCGCAGTGTTGCGCCGGCGTCGCCGCGGAAGATGGATTCGGAACCGTTCGTGTCGTCAGAGCCGGTGCCTGACACGTAATATCCGCGCGCGGTACCATCGATCATCAGGCGATCGCCGAGTATGAGTCTCGCGCCGACGAGCGTTTGCGGCGTCACTCCATAGTGGTAATCACGCAGTGCTTCGCCGGTGGGCGTGTCGGTGATCCCTCGTGTTGAACCGGCCGCGCCGAATCCTACGCCTGCGAGCGCGGAGGTTTGCAGTGCGATCGCGCGACCGGCGGAGATCTGCCTGGTCTCGCCGAGTGAAAGCGCGGTGCTCGATACCCGAAACAGATATGGAGCGAAGTAGTCGTAGCTCCCGTAGAGTCCCCAGATGCCGCGTGTGTGCGACGAGTGCTCGCCGGTTCTTGCCCCAAGGAGCAAACCGTTCAGCGTGACGCTCTCGAGCGGCTTCCGCGCGTTGAACACGCTCGACACATGAAAGTCGAAGTACGAAAGCGGATGTTTGTACTCGTATCCGGGTTGGCCGGGCAGGCCATACACGATCGAGTAGTCGAGCCTGGCGTCCTGCCGGAGCAGTGTGCTGGGTTCCGTGTAGTCGCGCGCGAACGCGTCCTTGGCGCCGCCGAGCCTCAGCTGCCATGACACTGCCGGATCGACGTCCGAAAGCCGCGTCTTGTAGTGGTGTCCGAACGCGGCGTGGTTGAACGCTGTGACGGGATCGATCACATCAGCGAGTGCCGCACGGAACGCACTCCCGCGCTCGCCGTCGCGGCCGGGATGCACGTACGCCGCGATCCGATAGAGGGCTTCGCCGAGCAGGCTACCCGCCTGGCCGGTGGTGATCAGATCGTTCTTTGAGGGCGGTGTGGTCTCGCCCGCCATCTCCCACAGAAAACTTCCGACGGCGGCGTAGACGAGCGAGGTCCAGAAACTGTGCCCGAGCGAGCGCGGAAAGCTGAAGAGCGTGGCGCCCAGATACGGGTGGCTGAACTGATTGATGTCGAACGGATCCTTGTCGTAGACCCACGGCTGATCGACGAAGTGCTCGCGGATCGACGCGTACGTGGTCTGGTAGACCTTGTTGCCGTCCTGCATCTCGTTCGGGTAGATGACCCGCGCGGCGCCGTTGAGGCCGGCGATGAAGAGCGGGAGCTCGACCACCGGAATCACGTAACTCTTGCGCAACGTCGACGTTGACGGAGGCGGCGTGCGCGCCGAGTCACCGTTTCCGTTCTGCGCTATCGCGCCTTTCGCAAAGAGTGCCGCAATGAGGACCGCGTCGGTGCGCCGCATATACCGGGTGGTAGCGCGGGCGGCGGCGATTGTTCCGGAGTTCCCAGCACGCGACTTACTCCGCGCGCAATGCCTCCGACGGCGCGATGTTGCCCGCGCGGCGTGCGGGCAGGAGACACGCGAGCACCGCTACTGACAGGAACACGACGCAGCCGACGCCGACCGTCAGCGGATCGAAGGCACTGACGCCGTACAGCATGTTCGTCATCACCCTCCCCATGGCGAGCGAGGCGCCGATACCGATCGCCACGCCGAGCAGCGCGAGCGTTCCACCCTGGCGCAGCACCATCATACGAATGCGCCCCGCGTTCGCGCCGAGCGCCTGACGAATGCCGAGCTCGACGGTTCGCAGACTCACCGTATACGAAATCACGCCGTAAATGCCCACCGATCCGAGGAAGAGACCGATGAACGCCGCAATCGCGAGCAGCAGCGTTGCGAAGCTCGTTCGGTTCATGGATCGGTCCACGACCGTCCCGAGCGTTTCGATGTGCGTGATCGGAAGCCCGGGGTCGATGTCGCGCACCTGCGCGCTCACCGCGTTGATGAGCGATTCGGTGGATCCATTGGTTCGCAGTGCGACCGTCATCGAGCGCACGCCCCCGCCAACCGAATCGAGCATCGGCATGTAGATCGTGGGATCCGTCTCCTTGTCCAGCCCCGTCTGATGCACGTCGCCAACCACGCCGATGATTGCCGCGGGCGCGCTCGACGGCGCGATGCGGCGCCCGATCGGAGTTCGCTCATGCCAGTACTTGGCCTTGATCGACTGACTGATGATCGCAGAGCCGAGTCGCTGCTGGTGATCGCGATTCTCGAACGTGCGTCCCTCGATCAGGGGAATGCGCACCGCCTCGAAATAGCCGGGCGTCACGCGCCGGACGTTGAACGTCGGCGGAAAATCATTCGGCCCGGTGGGGAAGTCCGGGATCTGTGTCGCCAGAATGGAGCCCGCTCCGCTGAGCGGCAGACTGGTGATGGCGCCGGCGGCCTGCACGCCGGGAAGCGCGCGCAATCGCTCGAGCAGATTCGTGTAAAACTGCGCCGTCACTTCCGGCGTCGGATACTTGCTCGGCGGCGGCGCCAGCCGGAACGTCAGCACCGCGTCCGGTGAGAACCCGGGATTTACCGCGCGGAGTTTCTGAAAGCTGCGAACCATGAGCCCCGATCCCACGAGCAGCACGAGCGCGAGCGCAATCTGCGTTACCACAAGCACCTGGCGCGCGCCGTGCCGTTCGCGGCCCACCGTCGAACCTCTTCCGCCATCGCGCAGCGCCGTGACCATGCGGTACGAGAATGACCTGAGCGCGGGGAGCACACCGAACAGGAGTCCCGCGAAGACGCTGATGCCGAGCGTGAAGAGCAGCACGCCCGGCGTAATGCCGATCTCGTGCAGCCGCGGAATGGATGACGGCGCGAGCGAGATCAGGAGTTTGGTGCCGAGGTACGCGAGCAGGACGCCTGCTGCGCCGCCCGCGAGCGCAAGCATCAGACTCTCCACGATCACGTAGCGAATCACGCGACGGCGTCCGGCGCCGAGCGCGATGCGCACCGCCGTTTCACGCGTGCGTCCTTCCGCGCGCAGCAGCAGCAGGTTGGCGACGTTGCTGCACGCGATGAGCAACACGAAGCCGACGGTGCCCATGAGTACGAGGAGTGTCTGGCGCACGTCGCCCACGAGCTGCTCGCGATACGACTTCACGGCCGCGCGGCCCGAGAACACGTTCGTCATCCACGGCGGCGTATAGCCGGCTTCCTCGAATCGCTTGACGAGGCCTTCCGTTTCGGCGAGTGCAGAGGCGACTGTCGCGCCCGGCGCGAGTCGCGCGATTGCGTTGATGTGGTGTCCGCCGTAATTCGGGCTCGCGGGATCGAGTTGATACGGGACCCAGACAGCCGTTTCCGGCTCGGGGAAATCGTACCCGTGCGGCATGATGCCGATGATCTGGCGCGAGCGGCCGTTGACCGTGATCGACTTTCCGACGATGGCCGTGTCGCCGCCGAACCTGGTTTTCCAGAGATCGTAGCCGATGAGCATGACGAGCGGCCCATTCGGCGCATCTTCTTCCGCCGACGGGAGCCGTCCCCTGTACGGTGAGACGCCGAGCACGTCGAACGCGCTGCGCGTCATGACCGCGAGCGAGACCTGCACGGGCTCGGCGCCTTCGCTCGCGATGGGAACTTCCGCCTCGTCATAGCCCGCGAACGGCGCGAACGTGCGCGCCTTGTTGGCGAAGTGCCAGTAGCCCCGATCGGAGAACGGCATTTCGGGGACGTTGCCCTTGGACGCGTCGACCGTGACGGTCACGATGCGGTCGGCGTTCGGGTAGGGCAGCGGGCGGATGAGGACGCCGTCGACGACAGAGAAGATGGCGGTCGTCGCGCCGATGGAGACCGCGAGGGTCAGAAGGGTGACGATTGTGAACGCCGGTGTTTTGGCGAGCACGCGGAAGGCGATGCGGATGTCGCTGAGCAGCTCAGACATGCCGAACCGTAGTCCATGACTCGGCGGCGTGTCAGGGTTCTGGGGGTGAAACGATAGGCGATTAGCAGATCCTCGGAGCCGGTTCGCGCCGTAGTATTGCAGGACTCTCGGCGGAGTAGGGAGATGGGGCGTTACGACATCCTTCGCACGATCGAATCGCTGGACCCGGAGCGGGATCACCAGCGCATCATGCACCTGTCGTTCGGATACGAGTTTTCGTGGGATTCGATCCGTGCGCTCGAGATAGCGCTCTACCGCACGTATTGCGTTCCGAGCATTTCGGGTTTGCTCCACCGAACGCGTGAGTTCTACGAGCGCACGCAGAAGCGGTACGACGACACGTCGATCATCGTCGCCGAGATGTGCGAGTGGGGATATGAAACGGGGCGGGGGAAGGAAGCGCTCGAGCGGATGAACTGGGCGCACTCGCACTACAAGATCTCGAACGACGATTTCCTGTACGTGCTGTCGACATTCATTTATGAGCCCGTGCGCTGGATCGACGCTGTGGGCTGGCGAAAGACGTGCCGCAATGAGCAACTCGCGTACTACTACTTCTGGCGCGCCGTCGGGACGCGGATGGGGATCACGAACATTCCGCCGTCGTACGACGATTTCGAGGCGTGGTCGCGCGCGTACGAGAAAGCGCAATTCAGGTTCGCCGAGACGAACAAGGGCATCGGCTCGGCGACGCGCGATCTTTTCGTGGCGTGGTTTCCGCGCGTGTTCACGCCGTTCGTGCGCTACGGGATTTACGCGAGTCTCGATGATGACATGATCCGGTCGTTCGGGTTTCCGCAGCCGTTACCCGGGACGCGCGTGCTCCTTCGAGGTGCACTCAAAGCGCGAGGGTTCGCGATTCGGTTTCTGCCGCCGCGGAAGAAAGCGCACTTCTTTACGGACAACCGGAACCGCACGCATCCCGAGGGCTA
>DASRAP010000212.1:0-4987 GCA_035638155.1 Gemmatimonadaceae bacterium
AGCGGCAGGCACGCGGTTTCTACGGAGATCGGCGTGCATCTCCGGGCGTACCTTCGGCGGCCGGACGTCCACGCCGTGGTCCACGCCCACCCGCCGACCGCGACGGGCCTCGCGGCGACCGGCCAGACCATTCCGGACGACGTGTTCCCCGAGGCGACGGTGTTGCTGGGCCCGGTGCCGCTCGTCCGCTATGCAACCCCGGGAACTCCTGCTCTGGCAGATGCGTTTGAGGAGCACTGGTCCGGGCACGACGCGTTTCTGATGGCCAACCACGGGGCACTGACGCTCGGCGGCTCCCTCCGCGTCGCACACCAGCGGATGGAAAGCCTCGAACATACGGCCCGCATCTTGGCGGCGGCGCGCGCGTTTGGTAGTGTGCAATCACTCGCTCCACATGAGGTTTTGGCGCTCCGCGAGATGCGGGCGCGTCTGCACTGACCATGAGCAAAAAAAGCCGTCCCGACGTCGATCATCTGCTGGCAGAGCGCGCGCGTTTCGAAGCGTGGCTGGACCAGCTAGCGGCCAAGGCAAGCACGATGCCGCCGCACGTTGTCGCGCGCGTCCGCGCCGACTACGAAGGCCGTCTCACGAAAGTTGTCGATGAGTTGCAGTCGCGTGCTGACGCGCTGCGCGCCGACGTTGCCACGCTGGAGCAGCAGATCGCCGACCTTGATGCCGACCTCGGCGGCCGGCGCGACGCGCGCGCCGAAGACGAGTTGCGCGCCGCGGTCGGTGAGTTTGACGAAGACGCGTGGCGTGCGAAGTCGACGGAGCACGACACGGGCATCGACGCAGCGGAATCGCAGCGCGCGGCCCGCAGCGAGGAGCTTGCGCGCGTGCTCGAGATGCTTGCCGAAGCCACGCGTCCGGCGCGCGCGGACGCAGCCGACGCGCCTGGAGCGGCGATGGAGCCGGCCGCCGGCGCCGTGCCCGGTGCCGCGCCCGCGGACGCGGGGCCGGAAGAGCCGGCGCCGGCGCTCCCGACGACGAAATCCCCGTCACCGTTCGACGAGATCGGATTCCTCCGCACGGTTGTCGGGCGGAGCACCCCGTTCCCCGGAGTCACGTCTCCCGACGAAGGGGGCGAGGCGCCGGCGCGCTCGTCGGGCTCGGAACCGGCGAAGCGTGCGACGCCAGCGGAGAGCACGCCCGCGACCGCGGCGCGCGTCTTCGAGCGTCCCAGCATTCCGAACGCCGAGCAGCCGCTGGCTGCAGCCGCGCCGCCAGCTGAGGTGCGCGTCTCGGGGTCAGGTCGTTTGTCTGGTGCGTCTGCCGCGCAGCCTGCCGCGCAAACCTCCGCTGAGGGAACGCGTGCGAGCGGGAGCGTCGACCGGCGATCGGGAAACGTGGAAGCGTCCCGTTCCCTCAAGTGCCAGGAGTGCGGGTCGATGAACTATCCGACCGAGTGGTACTGCGAAAAATGTGGGGGCGAGCTGGCGGCGTTTTGACGCCGCAGTTTGCCCGGCGACCCTAGCGCGCGAGCGTGCTCTTGTGGCGCGCGGCCTTGTTCTTGTGAATCAGGCCTTTGCGGGCGGCGCGGTCGAGGAGCTGGACGGCGGCCTTCTTCTGATCCGCAGTTCCGCCCTGGGCCTTCTTGAGCGCGGTGCGGAGCGTGGCGCGCTGCGCCCGGTTGCGGGCGGCGGCGGCGCGTGACTTGCGCACGGCTTTCTTCGACGACTTGAGATTAGGCACGCTGGATTCTGGAGGTCTGGTCCGAACGAAAAGAAGCCCCGCACGAGTGGCGAAATGCTGTGCGGGGGACCTCAAAGTTACCCGTCCGGGAGAAGTGGGTCAAGCTGTTGTCACACTTCGCTTTCCCTCTGGCCGTGCGGTCGGTATCCTTCGGCCTTGGACAAATTCCAGATCTTCGTTCTCGTCGCCCCCGTGCTGCTCTTTTCCATGGTGGCGCACGAATATGCGCACGGGTTCGCGGCGCTCAAGCAGGGCGATCCGACGGCGCTCGAGCTCGGACGGCTCACGTGGAATCCGCTCAAGCACATTGATCCAATCTGGACGATCGCGATGCCGATCATCACGTTCGTTTCGGCGGGATTCATTTTCGGTGGCGCGAAGCCGGTGCCGGTCGATCCGCGCAATTACCGCAATTACCGCCGCGGCGACATCATCGTGTCGCTCGCCGGCATCGTCACGAATCTCATCCTCGCGGTGATCTGCACGGGCCTCATCATTGCGCTTGGATGGGTGGGGACGACCGTGGCATCGCTGGCGTCGAGCATCGCCGTGCTGCAGGCGATGATGGCCATCGGCCTCACGTTCAATCTGGTGTTGGCGTTCTTCAATCTGCTGCCGATCCCCCCGCTCGACGGCTCGCACGTCTTCAAGTACCTGCTGCCGCCGGCGCTCTCGCTCCGGTACCAGCGGATCGGCGTGCTCGGCATTCTCATTCTGGTGCTGCTCCTGCCCACGCTGCGCCCGTTCTACATCGGGCCGGTGATTTATTTTCGTGAGCATGCGCTCCGGTTTGCGGATCAGGCGTTTCTGCCGCGCGCGCACGAGATTCTGCGCAATGCGGGGTTCGAGTGACGGCCATCGTCACTGACGACGGCGCGCCGCCGCCGACGTTCGTCGTCGAGCTGCCCGAGTATGCGGGTCCGCTCGATCTGCTGCTCTCGCTCATTCGCGACGAGAAGCTCGACATCTACGACATCCCGATCGCGCGCGTGTGCGAGCAGTTCCTCGCGCGCATCCACGTGCTCGCGCTGAACGACGCCGCGGACTACCTCGAGATGGCGGCGCGCCTCGTCCGCATCAAGGCGCAGATGTTGCTGCCGCGTGGCGACGGCGAAGAGGGGTGGGAAGATCCGCGCGCCGAGCTCGTGCGCCGGCTCCTCGAATATCAGCAGATTCGGGAAGCGGTCGACGTGCTCGACCGCTTGAGCGAGGACCGCCGCAACCGTTTCGCGCGGGGGTACATGCCTCCGTCGGATCGTCCCCCGGTCGCTCCACTGTCCCTCTCGCTTCCGGAGTTGCTCGCGGCGGTCGATCGCGTGCTGCGCGCCGCGCGCGAGCCGGTGCTGCACGACATCGTGCCGCGCGCCCTCGACGTGGACGGCGCGATCGCGACGGTGCGCCGCCTCCTCGCGCTCAGAAACCTTGTTCGCTGGGGCGAGGTCGTGCGCGAAAACGCGGAGCCGTGGGAAGTCCTGTCGGCGCTGCTCGCCTTGCTCGAGCTTGCGCGGCGCGGCGAGCTGCGCCTCGCCCAACATCGTCCTTTTGCGTCTGTGGAGATTTCGCGTGACCCCGCTGGCGAAGCTGCTTGAAGCCGCGCTCTTCGCGAGCGCACGCCCCGTTCCCATGGACGAGCTCAAGCTGCTCGATCCGGAGGCATCGCCTGCGGCGCTGCAGGCGGCGCTCGACGAGATTCGCGAGCACTACGACACGGAAGGGCACGGCGTCGAGCTCGCGGACGTCGCCGACGGCTGGCAGATCCTGACGCGCCCCGAGTACACGGAGACCATCGAGCGCGCGCAACTGGCGCTGCGTCCCACGCGGCTCACGGGGCCGTCGCTCGAGACGCTCGCGATCATTGCGTACCGCCAGCCGATCGGCCGCGCGGAAATCGAGGAGATCCGCGGCGTCAACGTCGGTGCGGTGCTGCGCTCGCTCATGGAGCGCGGATTGATCGAAGTCACCGCGCGCGGTGAAGGCATGGGGCGTCCACTCCTCTACGGAACAACGCCGCTCTTCCTGGAACAGTTCGCGCTTCGCCATCTGGAAGAGCTCCCGCGCGCGGACGAGTTCGCGGTCGCCCTTCGCGCGGAGCCGCGCCCCGTTTGACGGGCGAGCCGCCGCGCGCCATGCGCATTCAGCGCGCCATGGCGCGCGCCGGTGTGGCCTCCCGACGCGGCGCCGATGAGCTCGTCGCCGCGGGGCGCGTCACCGTGAATGGTGTGCGGGCCGCGATCGGACAGTCCGTAGTCCCCGGCCGGGACCGGATCCTGGTTGACGGGCGTCCGCTTCCCGCCGAGGGGGTCCACCGGTGGTTCGTACTGAACAAGCCGATGGGCGTCATCACCACCCGCCGCGACCCGCAGAAGCGCCCCACGGTGTTCAGTCTTGTACCTGATGTGCCGGGCCTGACGTACGTGGGGCGGCTCGACTACCTGACCGCCGGGGTATTGCTGCTGACAAACGACGGTGACGCGGCGCATGCCCTGGCCCATCCATCGGGTGGCATCGCTCGCACGTATATCGCTACGGTGCGCGGCGACGCGACCACAGCGGCCGCCGTCATCAAACGCGGGGTGCGGCTGGACGACGGCATCGCGCGGGTCGAATCGGTGCAGGTACGGCCCGCGGCAGGAAAAGCGGCAGGAAGACTCCGGGAGCTCGAGGTGACGTTGCGCGAAGGACGGAATCGCGAAGTGCGTCGGCTGTGCGAAGCTGTGGGTCTTCGTGTCGAAACACTGGTGCGCACGCAGTACGGCCCGATCGGTCTGGGCACGCTGCGTCCGGGGGAATGGCGGGAACTGACCGAGAAGGAAGTCCGGGCACTCAAGTAGTCTTAGGCTCATACTCTCTATCGTCCGATTCATGTCTGCGAAAGTCGCTGCACCGCTCACCGAAGCGATCGTCCACGAAGTCTCGAAGCGCGTCGTCGGACAGGATGCGATGATCGAGCGCCTGCTGATCGCACTCCTCACGGGCGGCCACGTGCTGCTCGAGGGCGTGCCCGGGCTCGCGAAAACGCTCGCGGTGCGGACGCTGGCGGAAACCGTGCATACCACGTTTCACCGCATCCAGTTCACACCCGACCTTCTGCCCGCCGACGTCGTCGGTACGCAGGTGTTCGACCAGGCGACGGGGAATTTCTCGGTCAAGCAGGGCCCGATCTTCGCGAACATCATTCTCGCGGACGAAATCAATCGCGCCCCCGCGAAGGTGCAGTCCGCGCTTCTCGAAGCCATGCAGGAGCACCAGGTGACGATTGGCGGCGAGACGTTTCCGCTCGTCGAACCGTTCCTCA
>DASRAP010000213.1:0-3067 GCA_035638155.1 Gemmatimonadaceae bacterium
ACACGCCGCTGTGAATGACGCGCACGCCGAAGCCTCCAGGCTGGCGCTCGGCGTCCGTCGGGACGCCGTTGTTTCCGCCGCCCCGGCCGCCCCGCCCTCCTCGGCCGCCACGTCCACCGCCACCACCGCCACCACCACCGCCGCCACGACCACCGCGGCCTCCGCTACCGCCCGCCGCGTCGCCCGCCGCGGAGAAGGTCGCGCTACCACCGGGAATGTTCGCGTTCAGCGTAAAGCGAATGTCCGCATACGAACATCCTTGCAGCTTCGCTTCACCGAGCGCGATGTCGGCGAGTCCCTTGAACTTCGTTTCCAGCGGACGCCGCCGCGGCGACGTGGCAAGAATGTCGGAGAACAGATCGTGAGAAAGCGCAGCCATCGCTGCGGCACTGCTCACACCTTTGATGAAATCGCGACGTGTGTTTTTCATAGAGGGCCAAAGGGCCGAAGGGCCAAAGGGTCGAAGGGTCTGAACGTGCACGCCGAGAGCCAGGATAGGGCGCGAGACACGAGGGAAGCTCCCTTCGGCCCGTCGGCCCTTCAGCCCTCCAGCCCTGCTTTATGGCGACATCGCCGGTGAAACCGACGTCATGTAGAAGTCTTCTATGCGCACTGGGGGAACGAGCGCCGTTCCGCCACCGTCGTACGCTTCGCCCGTGTGGATCGGCACAGGCTTGCCGACCAGAGAAAGGTTGTTGTAGCCGACCAGTGGGGACATGTTCCAGCGGAAATTCTGTACGGGCCCCACGATCTCTCCGTTCTCGATGAGGAAGAGACCGTCGCGCGTCATGCCTGTGTTGAGGAGTGGCTGAGATTCCGACGGCACGCCGCGGATGTACCAGAAGAACGTGACGAGCAAGCCGCGCCGCGTCTGCTTCACCATGTCGTCGATCGAGAGCTCGGTGCCCGCCTGCACGAGACTCATGTTCACGTTCGCGGGCTGGCCGGCGCCCATCGCGCGCAGCACGCCGTTCTCCACCCACGTCACCGGTTTCGCGGGACGATTGTCCGGAAGAATCGGCGACTGGCGGAGAATCGGATTGCCGATGTCGCTCTTCAGCGTGAACTGTTCACTGAAAATCTTGTCGCCGATTTTCTTGCCGGCCATGAACGAGCCGCCGCCGGCGTTGAGCCCCGCGGCGCCGCCACCGCCGCCGCCACGCCCGCCGCCCGGCGGCGCATCGGGTGGTGCATCCGGCGGATTATCACCGCCCGGCGGAGGACCGCCGCGCCCGCCGCCGCCGAAGCCGCCGCCGCGCCCGCCACCCGTGCCAAAAATGTTGGTCATGAGCGACAGGAATCGCGCGTTCGCGCGCGGCTCCAGAATCACCGTGTAGCGCCCGGGCTCGAGCGTGCGCGGCTTCCGGCTCTTGAGCGCCTTGCTCCCGGCGACGTTCGTGAGCGCCTTCGCATCGATCTGGCGCAGATCCTTGATGCCGGTGATGCCCGCCCAGCCGGAACCGCTGCCGTCAGGCATTCGGCACGTGAGCACGAATCCCGTTTCCGCTGACCGGTAGTACGCAAACAAGCCCTTCGAATTCGCGGTGCACGTCGTCTGATCGTTCTTCGGGATGTACCCGGCGCCGAGCACGCCCATTTTCTCGGCGAGGTCGATGCTGTCTTTGACCATCCGCGCGCGTTCGCCGGGACCATAGTTCACCACGCTCGGGAGCGCCGCGTCGACCGGGATGTAGTCCTGCGGTCCGAGGAGCTCCGGGAGGTTCGGACTGTCGTTGGCGTTTTGCGCTTCGCCGATCGCTTCGTCGACCATGGCCTTGAGGCCGGCGTCACTGAAATCGCGCGTGTTCGCGTTTCCGGTTTTCTGCCCGAGGCGGACGGTAACGGTGACCTGACGGTCGTACTGCACGAGGTTCGTTGTGATCGCTGAATTGGCCCAGCGCGTACCGGAGCGCTCGCCGCCCGTGAGGTTCACCTCGACGGTATCGGCCTTGGCCATGTTCATGATCTTGTCGACGACGGCTTTGACTTGTTCGCGCGTATACATGAGCGACAGAGCGAGAGAGTGACAGAGTACGCAACCCTACGGGCGGGTGTTGAGGGTGTCAAGACAAATGTCTGCGCCTCATGCCCGCGCGAACGCACTTGCATTTCTGCGCTCAGCGCGCCACTCGATGGCGAGCAAAAGCGCGAACGGGATGATCCACCACGCCGACCGCATCGGGTGATGCGTGACGCGCTCCGCACGCGGCGACCGAGCCGCGATTGCCGCCGCGAGCTCGGCGAGCCGTGCGGGTGAGTACAGGAGACCTCCATGCGCCGTGATCCACGCTTCGGTGAGTGATGCGTCGGTGGGGTGAGCGCCGGTGCCGTTCGCACGTACCGACAGGGCGCGCGACGCGGTCAGGCCGCGCGCAGACACAGTCAACCGCGCGAGGGTTGGCGTTCGCGGGGCAACGACGGTGCCGCGAAACACTCCGGCGTCGGCAGTCGGCGCGAGCACGACCTGTTCCGAGCGACCTTCGACGTCCAGGCTCGCCGACGCTGCCGATTCGGCCACGCGTGGCAACTCCGTTTCGTCAGCGCGCACGCGAACAGTCACGATGCCGCGTTCGCCTGGAAGCAATGTCGACGGCGCTTGGATGTCGATTGCGGCTGGCGCCGCCGACGCCGCGCGCGCAGCGAGCGTCCGCCAGAACGGTGCGAACGCAGAGATCGTGGAGTCGCGCGCGGTCCAGGCGTCGAGGGCGCCGCTCACGATCACGCGTCCCTTTCCAAGGGCCGACGTCCACACGATGGGGCGGCCACTCGAACCGGCGCGCACTGCGTGACTGACTGCAAGAGATCGCGCACCCGGTGGCAGTTCGGACGGCCACGCCACTTCACGCGCGCGCAGAGAATCATCCCAGTCAGGCACGATCGTTTCGGACTCATCGGCGTGCGCCCACGTTGTGGTGCCAATGAGGCGATCGTACGGTCCGGACGTCCGCTGGTCGAGCAGCAGCACAACGGAGCCGCCGCGCCGGCGCGCGTATGCGTCGAGCCCGTCGACATCGCTCGCGCTCAGTGCTTCTGGCGTGCCGACGAACACGGCATCAAACGCGTCCAG
>DASRAP010000214.1:0-4504 GCA_035638155.1 Gemmatimonadaceae bacterium
AAATGCTCGGCGGTAAACGCCGGCAGGCTCTGCTTCGAGACGCGCTCGACGATCGTCGACAGCAGGGTGTATCCGCTGTTCGAGTACGAGTACTCTGCGCCCGGCGTGAAATCGACTCCGCGCTGATGCACGATCACATCGAGCGCGAGCTTCTGCGAAATGACCCGGTCGCCGCGGCCGAAACCCGTGAGCTCGAGCACCGAGCCCCAGTCGCGAATCCCGCTCGTGTGATTGAGGAGATGGCGAATCGTGAGCGGCGCGCCGTAGTCGGGGAGCTCGGGGATGTACTTTCTCACCGGATCGTCAATCCTGAGCTTGCCGTCGATCGCGAGCGTGACGATTGACGCCGCCGTGAATTGCTTGGCAACCGAGCCCGACTCGAAAATGGTCTCGGGCGTGTTGGGAACGTTGAATTCCATATCGGCCAGGCCAAACGCTTTCGCGTAGACCTGACGTCCGCTCTGTGCAATCCCGACTGCGCACCCGGGCGCGGCCCGCGTTTGTGCGACGTGCGGCGCCAGCACGCGGTCGGCGGCAGCGGCGATGCGCGCGGAGTCCGGCAGCTGCGCGGCCGCGGCGGCCGGGAGGAGGATCACGGCGAACGACAAGACAGTCGTCTTCATGGAGCAAAAAGAAACGCGCGCGGGTCGCCGCGACAAGTAAGTTCCTGTGATGAACCGCGGCGTGAGAACTGCGGCCGTCTGCGGCTGCCTTGCGTTGAGCGCCACCGCGCTCGTGCACAAGCGGCCTGCTGCACGCGAGTGGGCGTTCGTTGCCCGCGCGTCGGGGATTCCGGTCGCCGACACGGCCGGTGTCCGGATGGCCGCGCCGTTCCTCGGTGGGTTCGACGTCCCGCGCCCGCAGCTCGTCGACATCAACGGCGACGGCACGCCCGAGCTCTTCGTGCAGGAGCGCACAGGCGACCTCATGATGTTCGAACGCGTGAACGGCGAATGGACGCTCCGCAGCGAGAAGTTCCAGAATCTCGATATCGGTGAGTGGTACCGGTTTGTCGACCTCGACGGTGACGGCGTGATCGATCTCCTCACGGAGCGCGTGAACGGTTACGCCCGCGCGTGGAGGAACACCGGCACCCGCGCCGATCCAAAGCTCGTCGCGTTCGGCGACACGATCCGCGACGTCGACGGGAGGGCACTCCTCGTCGACCGACAGAACATTCTCAACGCCGTCGACATCGACTGCAACAGGAAGCTCGATCTCTTTGTTGGCCGAGTGCAGGGCACTGTCGACCGCTATGAACAGGAAGGCACAAGCCCTGACGGTTCGCCGCGCTTCCGGTTGATGGAGGAGATGTGGCAGGGCATCGAAGTGCTCGGTCCGGAAGCGACTGGCGGAACGCTCCGCATTGACACCACCACAACGCCCTCGGACGATCCCGTTGCCCGTAGCCCTTTGCCCCTGGCTCGTCTGCACGGCGCGAACACGCTCACCTTCGCCGACCTGAATGGCAAAGGCATCTACGATCTTTTCTGGGGTGACTTTTTCGAGCAGGGATTGCTGCGTTTCGAGAACACCGGGACGTGCGCGCAGCCCGATCTCACCGGCAAGCCGGCGCGGTTCCCCGCCGACAAGCCGTTGCTCACATCGGGCTACAATGCACCGACGTTCGGCGATGTCGACGGCGACGGTTTGCGCGACCTGGTCGTCGGCGTGATCGGCGGCGCGTATGGACCGGCGCGCACCGCGATCGACAACCTGTATTATCTGCGGCAGAGCCCGAAGGACACGTGGACGGTCGCGACCAAGCGACTCATTCCAACGATTGATGTCGGCGCGGAAGCGGCACCCGCATTCGGCGACGTGAACGGAGACGGGCTTATCGACATGATTGTCGGGAGCAAGATCGCGCCGGGCGATGGATCGACCGGCACGCTGACGTTCTTCGAAAACGTCGGCACCGCGAACGCGCCGACGTTCCGCGATCGCGGCGTGCTGCCAATCAAAGGCCAGTACAACTACGCGCCCGCGATCGTCGACCTCGATGGCGACGGCCTGGTGGATCTCGTGCTGGGCACATGGCAGGACCGGCTCGAGTGGTATCGCAACACCGGAACGTCGGCGTCGCCGAAATGGACGCTCGCGGATTCAGCGCTCGTCACCATCACGCGCGGCTCGAATACCACGCCGAGCTTCGGCGACATCGACGGCGACGGGCTCGTGGACCTCGTGATTGGTGAGGCGTCGGGAACGATCAACCTCTATCGCAACACGGGAACGAAGACGTCACCCAAATACGCGCTCGTCAGCGATCACTTCCAGGACATCAAGGTCGTCCGACGCAGCGCGCCCGCGCTCGTCGACATGGACGGCGACGGCAAGCCCGACATGCTGATCGGCTCGGGAGACGGAGAGATTCAACTCTGGCACAATGTTGGCGCGCGCGGCGAGCTCCGGTTCGAGCGCGATAATGCATTCACGCTGCGAAGCTTCATGGGTGCGTCGCCGGCCGCTTCCGACCTGCGGCATGCCGGGCAGCCCGACTTGTTCGTTGGCACCGCATCAGGCGGCGTTCGCTGGTTCGAGAACCGCACGCAGCGATAACGCGTGGCGCACGTCAGTCAGACCGGAGCGCCTGAAGGGGGCTGACACGCTTCGCACGCCATGCGGGGATGGCGGTGGCGAGCACCGCCACTGTCAGCAGCGACGCCGCGACGACCGTGAACACGAGACCGTCGCGCGGCGAGGTCTGGAAGAGCAGCGGCGCAATGAAACGGCCAAGCGCGAGCGCCGCGACGACGCCAAGCCCGACACCGATCGCGGCGAGCGACAACCCGCCCTTGAGGATCAGCGCCACGATGTCCGCGGCAGACGCGCCAAGGGCGGAGCGGACGCCGATCTCGTGCGTACGCTGTACGACGAGATACGCCATGACACTGTACAGCCCCACCGCTGCGACGATCAGCGCCAGCAGGCCCATGAGCGTGAACATCGTCGCACCAAGTCTCCAGGGACGGACCTGCGGATCGATCGTCTCCTGCAGCACGCGCATGTCGATGAACCCGAGCGAGCTATCCATCAATCGCAATTCGCGTTCGATCGCGCGCTTGGCAGCGCCGACGTCGCCACGCGGACGGACGATGAGCGTGGTACCGGTCATGCCGTGCTCCTGGCCGAACGGCACGTAGTATTGCATGCGCACCGGCTCCTGCAAGCGCACGAGGTGTGCGTTGGCCACGACGCCGACCACGCGTGAACACGGCACCGTATCGAGTTGTTTCGAGCCGTATCTGATGCACTCGCCGATTGCGTCGCGGCCGGGCCAGAGCGTCCTCGCCATTTCCTCGTTGACGATGGCGACGAGCTCCGATCCTGCGCGATCGGCTGGCGTGAACAAACGACCGCGCAGCAGCCGCTGGCCGACCGCACGGAAGTAGTCGTCGCCAATCGCACTCACCGTCGGCGAGCCACCAGGAGTCGGTGGAATGGAATCGCGGCCCGACACCTTCAGTACCAACGAATACCGGCCGCGAAACGGCATGCCGATCGCAAGCGTTGCGGTTTCGACGAGCGGAACCGCGCGCAGGCGCCTGACAGCTTCCGGCAGAAAATTCACGCGACGCGCAGCCTCCAGCCGCTGCGCAATGCTGTCACCCGCATTGGCGGCGGCTGATCGTCGCAGCCCAACAGTCAGCACGCGATCCGGCTCGATGCCGAGGTCGATCGCGTTGACGTGACGGAGGCTGCGCACGAACAGGCCGGCGCCGATGAGCAGCAGGACCGAGAGCGCTGCCTGTGCGACCGTGAGGGTGCCGCGGATCTTCGACGTTCGTCCGCCGCCATCCCGTGCACTCGCTTTGAGCGCAGCGTTGAGGTCGATACGGCTCGATTGCAGCGCCGGGACGAGCCCCACGCACGTGCCCGCGATGAGTGTCACGAGCAACGAGACCACGAGCACCCGCCCTGATACCGGCGAAACGGTCCAGTCGACGCTGGGAAGCAGAACGGTTCTGATGAGTGAGCCCGCGCCGTACGCCACTCCGAGTCCGGCGCCCCAGCCCGCGAGCGCAAGCACGGCGCTCTCCGTGAGCAACATCCGCACGAGACGGGCACGGCGAACGCCAAGCGCGAGGCGCACCGCGACTTCGCGCTTTCGCCGCACCGCGCGCGCGAGCAGGAGATTGACGATGTTCGCGCATCCGATGAGCAGCATGACTGCCGCGACGCCCACCAGCCAGCGCGTGACGCCGACTTCGGCGGGTTCGTCGCCGTCGGTGCCGAAGCGAATCGGTGCGATGCGCATTGTCGCGCGCATCTGCAAACTGTCTTCACCCGTGTACGCGCGATGGTACGCGGTATTGATGTCGGCGGCGGCGTCCGCCGGGCGGACGCCGGGCTTGAGCCGCACGACGATCTGATGCCACTGCGTATACCATGTCTTCGGCCAATCCGGAATCGAGCGAGGACTCAGAAGGCTGAGCGGTACCCACGCGTCGACGCGGAACATGTCCGGACCGGTGAATCCCTGCGGGGCGACGCCGATGAC
>DASRAP010000215.1:0-2615 GCA_035638155.1 Gemmatimonadaceae bacterium
AGGGTCTTCGATCGCCGCGATCGCGGCGAGTCCCGCCGCCGGTCCATCGCGCTGGCCAATCGCGATCGCACGATTGAGCGCAACAACGGCTGACGGCGCAACCGACATCAGCCGGTCGTACATCGTCACGATACCCCGCCAATCCGTCTCCGCCACACTCGCCGAGCGCGAGTGCACCGCTGCGATCGCGGCTTCCAGATGATACGACGTGAGCTCGTCACCGACCGCCGAAGACTCGAGCAGCTCCTGACCGTGCAGAATGAGATCGCGGTTCCATTCCGCGCGATCCTGTTCCCAGAGCGGCTGCAGCTCGCCCGCGTCGTCGCGACGCGTCGAGAGCCGCGCGGCGTGAAACGCCATGAGCGCCGAGAGTGCGCGCGTCGCCGGTGTGTTCGTCGTAGGATGCTCGCGCAAGAGCGCCGCAAGGCGCATCGCTTCCTCGCAGAGTTCGGCGCGCACGGCGCCCTTCGCCGACGTGCCGTGGTAGCCTTCGCTGAACAAGAGGTACAGCGACCGATGCACGGCTGAAAGCCGCGCCGAAAAGTCAGCGTTGGTGAGATCAAAGAGCGACGTGCTCGCGGCGAGCACGGCCTTGCTGCGCGTAATACGCTTTTCGATCGCCGCTCGGCTCGAGAAAAACGCCGCCGCGATTTCGCCGGCGCCGAATCCGCAGAGAATGTTCAATATGAGCGCGATCTGCGCGGGCTCGGGCAGGTCGGGGTGACAGCAGCTGAACATCATGCGCAATTGTTCGCCGAGCACGACGTCGCCTGCGAACGCTTCCTCGACGACGACTGCGGTGGTCCACTCTGTTTCGAGCAGGCGCGCGAGCTCGGGCGCGAACGTGCGCGCGGTGCGTTCGCGGCGAATCACGTCGAGCGCGCGATTGCGCGCGGTCGTGTGCAGCCACGCCGAGGGATTGGGCGGGGGCCCGTGCACTTTCCACACCTCGAGCGCCCGGCAGAAGGCGTCCTGCACGACGTCTTCTGCCAGCGCGAGATTGTGTACGCCAAAGAGCCTGGTGAGCGAGGCAATCATGCGCCCCGCTTCGTGCCGGAAGAGATGCTCGTGCAGGTCTGCCGGCGAGCCCTCCATCCTAGATGTTCATCTGCATGACGGGGCGCACTTCAACCGATCCCCCCATGTCGAGCGCGGGGCATCCCTTTGCGAGCTCGGCCGCATGCGCGGCGTCGTTCGCGACGACGATCGAGAAGCCGCCGATAATGTCCTTGGCTTCGACGAACGGTCCGTCGGTAATGGTCTTGGCGTTGCCGCGCACGACCTTGCCGGTGGGATCGAGGGGCTGTCCCATGCTCTTGATGTGCCCCTTGGCTTCGAGGTCGCGGAACCACGACATCCAGCGTTCCATGACCTTCTGGCGCTGTTCAGGCGTGGCCATCGCGGCGTCGCGATTGGGCTGGGCGTTGCGATAGAGATAGACGAAGTCAGCCATGGTGCGTGTGCTCCACTGGAGGATAATTCGGGGCGGCCGGGCGCCGCTGCCGGTGCTTCGGCATTACAACGTTTGAGCCGGCCCGATCCGGACAAATCGGCCTACGAGGCCACCCGCCGCCAGTGCTCCAGGATCAGCACCATGCTCAGCGTGTCCAGCTTGCAGTACTCCTTGAGCAACCCGGCCCACTTGGCCCGCTCGGCTGGATCATCGCGCGACACACCGTACATCATCTCCTGGTACGCGCGCATCGCACCCGTGCCCTCGTGCACATCCTGCGCCGTGCCGCCAATCACGACCGACGGGAGCGCCGCGTACGGGTCCTGCGACGCGTCGGCCTCGAGACCGGTCCACCGCTCGAACTCTGCGCGCATCACCGGGTCTGATTTCCAGATCGCGTCGAGCACCACCTTAATAGATGTGCGCCCGCCCATGGCGGGGTGGTAGTAGTCAGCCTTCGCCCAGTCGTGGAGGTCCACGATCCGCCGATTCACGACATCGCCGATCCACTCGATCAGCTCGGGCACCTCGCGCCCGAAGCGCTCGAAATGCGGAACAATCCGTTTGAGCGTCGTGCCTTCAAACTTGGACCACGTCAGCACGGGCCCGTCATCGCCGATTGCGGCACGCAGCGATTCCACGAATGACTGATTTGGCCACACATCGCTGTCGTTGAGCCACTCCGAGTGCGCGGGCGCGCCGCCGAGCTGATCGGCACGATGACAGCTCCACTGGAACGCGATCAGGCCGTACGGGCTCATGTTCTTGTGGTACGGCAATGCAAGCTGCGAAGTCTCGAAATCGATGAAGTGAACGGGACCGCTAAGTGCCCCGATCTTTCCCCTGAGGTCCCGGCTTACATAGATGTCGCCGCGCCGCGCGTATTCGATCTGCCGTCGCTGGCGCTCCGCGTTCGCGCCGATCGTCCCGTCTGCTTTGGTGAGTCCGGCCTCCGGAATGTCGAGCAGCGACGCCTTCTGTTGCGACACCATCCAGTCTGCGAGGTCGCTCTTCCTGTCCGGTCCCTTCGCCGTCCCGATTGAATAGAGATCGAGCATGTGCGGCGACGCGTGTGCGAGTACTCCCCAGCAGTCGGCAAATCCATTCCTGTCCGCGTCGTCGGCGCCGCGATACTCGCACTTACTACACTTCGCGCCGAGTT
>DASRAP010000216.1:0-11897 GCA_035638155.1 Gemmatimonadaceae bacterium
CTGAAATCAGCGCCCCGGCGCCCCTGCCTTGATGGTAAACGCGAAGGTGCCGGTCACGGCGTGTCCGTCATCTCCCATCGTCCGCCAGCCGACCTTGTACAGGCCGGCGTGCAAGGGTCGCGTCACCGAAAAGACGAGCGGAGCGTCTTTTGCCTTCCCGCGCGTCGGCTTGCCCAAGGCGATCGTATCCTTGCCGCTCGACAGCGATACCCGCGTGGCCGATATTTCTGCCGGTTCGCTGAACCAGAGTCGCAGCTCCGAAGGCGCAGCCGCGATTTCCGCCTTGTCCGCGGGTTCGGACTTCTCGAGATGGAGATGAAATACGGCGGCTCGAGCGACTGTCGCCCCAGCAACCAGCAGGCCGCCGACGACGGCGACCACACGCTTCGTAAGCACCATGAGTAGAACCCCTCGGAGAAGTACCCGCGAGCGTCGTGCGGGATCTTCGCAGAATCTACCATGGCTCTGACACGCCCGGCACTCCCGTGACGTCTCCGGTCTCATTGCTCACGTGGCTTCGCGCGTCACTCGCGCGGCGCATGGCGCTGCTCGCGCTTGCCCTCGCGCTCTCCGTGGGTATCCGGATATCGGGACTGGTCGCGGTTCCGACGCTCCTCCTGGTTGTGCTCGCCCTCTGGCTGAGCGTCGCGATCGTGTTCCGCGAGTATCTGCACAGCCGCCCGCCGGACGAGTCGGGGATCAGACTCCACTTCGTGGCGCAGGTGCTCGATGTGCTGGGCGTGCTCATCGTGACGCACCTGATCGGCGCCACGCTCTGGTACGCGCCCATCGTGCTCGCGCTGTCGGTGAGCCTCGGCGGGCAGACGCTGCCCTCACGGTCCGCGCTCGCGCTTGGTGCCATTGCGGCCTTCGGCTACGCCGTCACGCTCACCGGCGAAATCAACGGATGGTTCGCGTATGCCGGGCCCCTCGCCGGTGCATCACCGCCGACCGCATCCGGAGGAGTGGTCGCGGTTCTGCTCGTGAGCTTCGTGCTCATCACCATCGTCATCATTCAGGGCGGATTCTTTCGTCAGGTCACCGGCATCGAGGCGCAGCACCAGCGCCTCCTCGAAACGGCCACCGACGTCCTCGCGACGTTCGATCGCGACGGACGATTTCTCACGGTGAACGGCGCGTTCGAGCGCATCCTCGGCTGGGGCCGCGATGTCACGCTGAATGCACAGGCGATCGATTTCGTCGTCGAAAGCGACCGCGAAATGGTCGCCGAGCACTTTCGCGCGACGTGGATGGGTGAAACGCGGATGATCGACGCGCGCATCCGCGCGGCTGACGGCGAAGTCCGCATCCTGAGTCTCACCGGTGCGCCGATTCGCGATCCGGCCGGCGGGATTCAGGCCATTCTCGGCATTGGTCGCGACGTCACGCAGCGCCGCCAGGATTCGGCGCGGCTCGCCGATAGCGAACGCCAGCTGCGTTTCCTCGTGCAGTCGATCAACGAGACCGTGTGCACGTTCGACACCGAAGGCCGTCTCACCGCGGCGTACGGACGCTGGGCGGCCGCGTTCCGCCGCGGCGCTGACAACGTTGCGGGACTGCATCCGACGGCGATCTTCGGCCCGCGCGTGGGCGGAGCGGTGGCCCAGATCCTGCGAGAAGTGCTTGCGGGGCAAACCCGCGAAACCGATGAAGAGCTCGTCGTGAACGGCGAACCGCGCCGCTTTCACCTCTGGTTCGCACCGCTCCGCGATGACGTTGGTGCCACCATCGGTGTCACCGGCGTCGCATACGATGTCACGGAGCAGCACCGCGCGGAACAGGAGCGTGACGCGTTGCGCGCGCACGTGGAGGAATCGCGGCGCATCGAGGCGATCGGGCGGCTCGTGTCCGGAGTGGCCCACGAGATCAACAATCCCCTCGCGACGATTCTCACGTTCGCGGAGCAGTTGCGCGCGGAAGCCCGCTCTCCCGTCGACGCGGCGGCGCTCGATGCAATTCACGCGCAGGCGATGCGATCGCGTGCTGTCGTCCGCGATCTGCTGGCGTTCGTGCGTCCTGCGCAGCAACGGCCGGCCACCGTGCTCCGGCCGGCGCCGCTGCTCATGGAAATCGCGCAGACGTTTCGCCCGCACGTCGCGTCGCTGGGCGTGGAGCTGATGACGGACATCAAGGACGACGACGTCTGCATCACCGCCGACGCGCCGGGGTTCGAGCAGGTGGTCACGAATCTCGTGCTCAACGCGGCGCAAAGCACCGAGGCCGGTGGCAAGATTTCCCTGCGCACGGCGAGCACCGCGGACCGCTTCGTGCTCGTCGTCGAGGATTCCGGCCCAGGCATTCCGGAAGCGGCCATGCCCCATCTCTTCGAGCCGTTCTTTACCACGAAGGGCGTGGGGAAGGGTGCGGGGCTCGGACTCTCCGTGGTCATGGGCATCGTGCAGCAGCACGGCGGCACGGTCCGCGCGGAGAACCGCCCGCAAAATGAGGGACCCGGAGCGCGTTTTGTGGTCGAGATTCCACGCACGGCCGGGCCCGCTCCGGAACCGCGCCGCACGCCACTGCCGGGTCAGGTGCTCGCAAGCAGCGTGGGCGCTCAACGCCGCGTGCTTCTGGTCGATGACGAAGAGTCGATCCGGCAATCGCTCCGCCGCTTTTTCACCCGCAAATCGTGGGAAGTTTTCGAGGCGAGCGACGGGGGTATGGCGCTCGACGTGCTCCGGCAGCAGGGCGCCGATTCGTTTGCGCTCATTCTTTGCGACCTCCGCATGCCGGGTCTCGGCGGTCCGGAGCTCCACGCCCAGCTGCAGGTCGAGTTTCCGCGGTTGCTCGAACGGCTGGTCATCGTGACCGGCGACGTGGTCTCGAACGAGGCGTCAGCGTTCCTGGCGATGAGCAAAGTGCGCGTGCTCGAAAAGCCGTTCGAGCTCAAGACGCTGATCGCGCTGGCGGAATCGATGCTGGAAGCGAGCGGAGCAGAAACCCCCGCGAGTGAATCCGCGTAAGATTCGGCATGCATACGCTGCTTCGCACGTTTTTCATCGGAATCATTTCGTTGGTGCTGCTGGTGCCCGCGGCGTTTCTGCTCATGACGATCGGGCTTCCGGTGGTTGTGATCCTTGGTGTTCTGCTCGTGCCGCTGGCGCTCGTGCTCATCGCGTTCGGGCTGCCGATCCTGATTTTCGGACTCGTCGCGGTCATCGTACTTTCGTGCGTGTTTGCAATCCTCGGCCTCGCGGTGGGCGTCGGTGTGGTCGTGCTCAAGGTTCTGTTAATGATTGTGCTGCCGATCATGCTGCTGGGCTGGATCGTGAGCAAACTCTTCGGTTCCCGCCGACCCGTCGACCCGTCGCCCCGATAACTTCCCCCGATGCATTTCGTGCACCGGACCCTCCTCGCGTCCACCCTCGCGAGTTTTTGTGTTGCCCGCGCCGAAGCACAACCCTCTCCACCGACCGCGATGCCGCCGGCGAGCGCTGTCCGTCGCATGTCGGCATTCGCCATCACGGCGGCGCCGAAGATCGACGGCGTGCTGGACGACGCGGTTTGGCGCACCGCGTCGCCGGGAATCGGGTTCGTTCAAAGCGAGCCGCACACCGGTGCTCCCGGCACCGAGCTCACAGAGGTTCGCGTTCTGGTCGATGCAAGGGCGCTCTACGTGGGCGCGTACCTGCACGATGCCGATCCCGGCCGGATTGTCGTCAATGACATCCGGAAGGATTTCAAGGAAGATGACCAGGACACGTTCGAGCTCCTGATCGATACGTTCCACGACCGCGCCAACGGCTACGTGTTCATCGTGAACGCGGAAGGCGCGCGCACTGACAAGCAGGTCGCGAACGAAGGGCGCGAGACGAACGCGAGCTGGGACGGCGTGTGGTCCGTGAAGACGCATCGCGTGAAGGACGGCTGGACGGTGGAGATGGAGATTCCGTTCGCCACGCTCCGCTACGACCTCGAGAAGGCGCCCACGTGGGGCATCAACTTCGCGCGGCGCATCCGGCGCAAGAACGAGATCGACTTCTGGTCGCCGGTTCCGCGGCAGTACAACCTGGCCCGCGTGTCACTCGCCGGCGACCTCGAGGGCGTCGGCCGGGTGTCGGCGAGCCGCGATTTTCGCATCAAGCCGTATGTCGCCGCGAACACAGTACGTGCGGCCGGTGGCGCGGGTTTTGACAACGGTGCAAATGTCGGTGCTGACATCAAGTACGGCGTGACGCGCGGGCTCACGCTCGACGTGACGGTGCATCCGGATTTCGCGCAGGTGGAAGCCGATTCGCAGGCGGTCAACCTCACGCAGTTTTCGCAGTTCTTCCAGGAGAAGCGCGAGTTCTTCATCGAGAACTCGGGCATCTTCTACGTCGGCGACGCAGCGCGCGTGAACAAGCCGTCGCCGACGCTCACACCCGACGAAGATCTGCTGCTCTTCCACAGCCGGCGCATCGGTCTCACGCCCGCCGGAACGCCGATCACGATTCCCGCGGGCGTCCGGCTGACCGGCAAGGCCGGACCGCTCACGCTCGGCGCGCTCACGATGCAGACGCGCGCGGAAGACGGCATCCCCGCGAGCAACTACTCGGTGGTCCGCGCGCGGCGGAGCTTCACGAGCGGATCCGATTTCGGTGTGCTGCTGATGAACCGGCAGTCCGATTCGGCCGGCGATTACAACCGCGTCTACGGCGGCGACGCGAACATCCGGTTCCGCGGAAAGGTCGACTGGAACAGCTACGTCATGGGGAGCTCGTCCCCGAACGATTCCGGGGGGCGGTACGCCGCGCGCACGTCACTCAATTACGAGGGGAAGTTCTATCACGGAAAGGGCGCGGTGCTGCAGATCGGCGACGGCTTTGTCGACGACCTGGGGTTCATGCGACGGAACGCCGTGCGCAAATATCTTCTCGACACGGGCATTCGGCCGCGATTCTCGTGGCTCGCGCCGTACCGCGTTCGTGAGCTGCATCCGCACGTGACGTGGAACTATTACGAGAACCTCCACGGCGACATGATCGGGAAGAACCTGCACACGGGATTCACTTTCTTCATGAACAGCGGTGCGTACATCGAGTACTCGGAGAATCCGCGTTTCGAGTACATCGCGAATCCGTTCAGGATCAATTCGGCCATCCCCGCCATTCCCGCGGGGAGCTACAGCTGGGACGAGCACCAGATCAAGGGCCAGACGGACCCGAGCCGCCGGCTCTCCGCCATCTATACGCTGATTTCCGGCGGCCTCTGGAGCGGGACGCAACGATCGCAGCAGATCGCCGTGACGGCGCGGCCTTCGTATCATTTCGGCGCGACGATCGGCGCCACGCACACGGCCGCGATCCTCAACGATCCCGCCGCGCATTTCGACGCGCTCGTCTGGACCGGGCGCGCGAACTATTCGTTCTCGCCGGTCATGTTCCTCGACGCGCTCACGCAGTTCGATCCGCGCAAGCACCAGTTCAACGCCAACGTGCGGTTCAAGTTCACGCACCATCCGCTCAGCGACATTTTCATCGTGCTGAACGAGCAGCGCTTCACGACGCCCGACGCGCCGGTGGCCGGACGCAGCGTCATCGTGAAGTTCACGCAGATGTTCACCATGTAACTCCCGAACGGAGCAAGGCAGTGCGCAAGATCGTCGCCGCGGTGATCATCGGTGTCTTCTGTGTATCGTCGATACCGGCGCAGCAGCAACAGCAAGCCGTTCCTGACACAAACCGGTACTCCGGGAACCGGATTCCGAACGGCGACCTCATCAGCGCGCAGCTCGAGCGGAGCTACATCTCGTTCAGCAAGGGACTCGGCAATCTGCCCCGGGAGATCATGGAGGCGCAGGTGGCGCTGCATCTGCCGGCGTTCATCTCGCAGCGTCCCCCCGACTCGCGCGGCGGCCGTTGGATCAGAGGAGCCATCGTCTCCTTCGAGCCCGGCCTTCGGATGCTCGCCGTACACTCGGAACCCGTTCGCACGCCGAGTTACAAGATCGGCGGAAGTCTGTTCTTCAAACGTCCGTTCGGCCCGCACGGGGAGTTGCTGGAGCTGAGGGTCTTTCACTATTCGAATGGCCAGGAGGGAGAGGCGATTCGGAATGGCCGCGTGAACTACGCCAACGGCTCGTTTTCACAGCTCGTCGCCACGACGCTCGGCTGGAGCAAGGCGATTGGCGGAGCGAATTGGCTGCAGGTTGTGCGCGCCACCACGGACGTGTATCTGTCACCGGACAGTCTCAGCAAGGCCGACTATGGCCGGACGCGGTTCAGTGCCCAATGGCTTTTTCTCCGTCGACAGGGTGGCTTTACCGGCAGCGAGGGTGGTCTCGACGTGAGACTCTGGTTTTCCCCCGAGGGCATCCACCGCGACGGGGTAAATCATTTCGATTTCCAGGCGACGCTGATGGGGCACGGACTGAAGCTCGGCAACACGCTCGGCTGGTTCGTGGGCGCGTGTTGGGGCCGCGACTATTACAACATCAATTATCAGCGGGGGAACGTGAGCAGCATCCGCGCCGGGATCATGGCGGTTGGGCGCGACTACAACCTGAGCGTGCGCCCATGACATGATGCGTTCATCCGTCGCCTGCTAGGTTATGCATCCTGGCTCCTTCCACGAGAGTTGACCCATGGTTCGCAAATTGATGTTGTCGGCCGTTATCGCGCCGGCATTCCTGCTCGCCGCGAGCGCCCAGCAAGCCGGTGGCCCGTACAAGGTGTTGCAGCGCGCCAAGGTCGGCGGCGAAGGCGGCACGGACTACATCTTCGCCGACGTCGTCGGCCGAAAGATCTACATCACGCGAGGTGCGACGCGCGCCGTGCCGGCAACCGATTCCACGCCCGAGCGGCCGGCGTACGTCGGGCGCGTGAGCGTGTTTGACATCGAGACTCTCAAGCCTCTGGGTGAAATCCCGAACGGCGGCGGGAACGGCGCCGTTGTGGATCCAAAGTCCGGCCATGGATTCGCGAGCAGCCATCCCGACGTGACGATGTTCGACACGAAGACGATGCAGCTCATCAAGGCGATTCCCGCGGGCGATTCCGGCGCGTCTCCGCGGTTCAGCGCTGACGGCATCTATTTCGATGCGTTCAACGATCGCGTGTACGTCTACAGCCATCCGACGCACGAGGCGATGGTGATCGACTCGCACGATGGCACGATGGTCGGCAAGATTCCGCTCCCGGGAACGCCCGAGCAGAGCATTTCGGACGGGAAGGGCACGCTCTACGTCGTGATGCAGGACAGCGGCAGCGTCGCGGTTGTCGACCAGAAGGCGATGAAGGCCATCAAGTCCTATCCGTTCGGCGGCAACACGGGCTGCAACGGTCTGGCGCTGGACGCCAAGAACCAGGTTCTGTTTGCCGCGTGCGCACGAACCGGACCGGCACCCGCGCGTGGCGCACCGCCCGTTCCGTCCGAGCCGCAGATGGTGATTCTGAGCGCGAAGGACGGGAAGATCATCACGAAGCTTCCGCTTGCGGGCTCATCGGACGGCGCGGCGTTCAACCCAGCGACGATGGAAGCGTTCAGCGCGCACGGCAACGGCACGATGACGATCGTGAAGGAAAAGAGTCCGACCGAATTCGAAGTCGAGCAGAACCTCGAGACGATGAATCTCGCGCGCACGCTCACGCTGGACACGAAGACCGGCCACCTGTTCGTGATGGCGGCGGAAACCGCGCCTGCACCCGCGGCGGCAGCGGGAGGCCGCGGTGGCCGTGGCGCGACGATTCCGGGGTCTTTCACGATCGTGATGATCGGGAAGTAGCCGGCGGGGCATAGCGAAGCGAATCGGTAAACCAGCCAAACGAGTCGGTAAACTGACAGTCTGAGATCAGCGGCAACCGTAGGATGGTCATGCAGAACATGCAGACCATCCTCCCGGGCGCCGTGTGGCGTGCAATTCGTCTTCTGTTGGTCGCCACGACGCTGGCGGGCGCACAATCGCGCGTCACGGGTTCGGTGCGCACCGCGACCGGCGTGCCCCTGGCCGGCGTCAATGTGTTTGTGCTGGAAACGCTCGACGGTGCCACCACGGACTCACTCGGCGTTTTCGCGTTTACCGCGCGTCCCGCACCGGCATACACGCTTACAGCAAGGCGCATCGGACTGAAAGTGGTGCAGCGAGCGATATCGGGCGACTCACTCGCCGTCCCGATCGCACTCACCATGGAACCGGTCACTTTGTTGCTCGACGCGGTGCGCGTGGAAGCGGGGACGTACCGCCTGGGAACGGAAACCGGCGCCACGCTGTCGAGCATCGACGTCGTCACCACGCCGGGATCGACAGCCGATGTGTACCGCGCCATTCAGGTGCTGCCCGGCGTTGCGGCCGTGGATGAAGGGACCGGCCTCTACGTGCGTGGCGGTGATTTCAGCGAAACGCGCGTGTTCCTGAACGGCGTCGGCCTTCTCAACCCTGCAAAGCTCGCCACGCCACTCGGCACATTCGTTGGCCGGATCGATCCGTTTCAGCTCGACGGCATTTATTTCTCGAGCGGCGGATTCGGTGCGCGCTACGGTGACGCGCTGAGCGGCGTCGCATCCCTCCGGTCGCTCGGGTTCGTGGACGTCCCACAGGCTACGCTGAGCGCCGGCATCGGTCATGTGTCAGTCGGCGGCGCGCTGCCGGTAACCAATCGGCTCGGCGTGCGCGTTGCCGGCAACAAGTCGGACCTTCGCCAGTTCATTCGCCTGAATGGCGCAAATCAGAAGTACGAGCCGGCGCCGAGATCGCTCGACGGAAGCGTGACCGCGGTCGCGCGCTATGGCGATAGCGCGGAAGTAAAGGCGTTCGCCTACGCCGATAACTTCGACATCGGCGTTGACGCGGCAACCAGTGCAGGTCGTTTTCGCAACATCGGGCGATCCGGCTTATCGGTCGTCTCCTGGCGGGATCCGCGCGCTGCCTCCGAGTGGAACGCGAGTGTGGCGCTCGCTCACAGTCGCTCAGACGAATTCTACGGCGACTATCGGCTGCGCTTCGCGTTCGATGACGCGCAGGCGTTTGCGTCATGGAGGACCAGCCTCGCGGCGAATCGAGCGCTCACGTTGGGTGCGGAAGCGCAGCGAAAACGCGGCGCGTTGACCGGAACCAATCCCCCGACGAGTGATGGACCCGGGCGCGTCGTCGTCTTCGATGACGACACGGCCGGAACACGCATCGCCGGATTCGCCGAGCTGGACTGGCGTATCACCAGCAGGCTGCGCGCCACCACCGGTATTCGCGCGGACAGATCCGACCTCACGGGCGCGACGACGCTCGACCCGCGGTTCTCGGCGGCGTGGGGCCTCAAGAAAGGCCTGACGGTCACTGCGTCGATCGGCACATACCATCAGGTGCCGGATCCGCTGCTCATCGCCGATTCGGCCAGCACGATTCCGCCCCGCGCATCGATGCGCGCGCATCAGGCGATCATCGGCATTGAGGCAGCCGACAGTGGCCGCGCGGTTCGGGTGGAGGCATACGCGAAGCGTTATGCGCACCTCGCCGCGTTCGACGCCGAGTACCGCGCGCGAGGGAACGGCGCTGGCAGCGCCGAAGGATTGGACGTTTTCGCGAAGTCGCCCATGGCCAGGGGTTTTTCGCTGCGCGCCACGCTGTCCGTTCTGCGATCACGACGAACGGATCCATTGACCGGCGTGAGCGCGCCAGCGCCGTTTGATGTAACGCACACTGCGATCGCCATTCTGGACTGGAACCACCGTGGACTCGCGGCCGCCATTGGGTATCGGTACGCGACGGGCCGGCCGTATACGCCGGTGCGGGGCGCCGAATTCAGCGAAACGTTGGGGCAGTGGATGCCGCAATACGCGGCGCCCATGAGCGAGCGGCTGCCACCCTTTCAGCGCAGCGATGTCTCGCTGAGCAACATGTGGCGCACGCGGTCCGGGATCATGATCATCGCGTTCGCGTCGCTGATGAACGTCGCCGATCGCGTCAACGTGCAGAACTACCACTACTCCGATGATTACACCCGGCGCATTTCCGAGCCGGCCATCTTCAACCGCAGCGTCTACTTCGGTGCGGTGATCGAACACTAACCAGTGCTTCCCATGTTCTGCCGAATGCCTTCAATAGTTGTCGTATCGTTTGCGCTGACCGTGTGCACCGCTAGTGCCCAGACAACGCCCGCGCAGATTGCAGACTCCGCGCGCCACGAAATCGATGCCGCGAATGCTTCAGGCGACGGCCAACGGCTTGCCCAGATCACGGGATATCTCCAGCGCGCCGCCATCGCGCATCCGACCGATGGATGGATCGCTCACTACCTCGGGTTCGCGTACTATCGATCGGTGACGTTTGCGAGGGCCAGGCGCGATGCGAAGGAAACAAAGGCGCTGCTCAACCTCGCCAATGCCACGCTCGAGAAGGCGGCCGCGCTCATGCCGCTCGCTGAAACTCATGCCCTTCGTTCCGCCGTACTGGGTCAGATCATTGCTGAGAGCGGCAGCCCCATCACCGGGATGCGCCTCGGGTCGAAGGCGGACAAGGAGCTCGACGTGGCACTCAAACTCGCGCCTGCGAACCCGCGTGTCTGGGCCGTGCGGGCCAGTGCGGTTCTGTACAAACCAAAGCTGTTTGGCGGCAGCGTCACCAAAGCCGAGGAGTATGCGCGAAAGGCCATCGAGCTCGCGGCATCGGATCACCCGGCCGGCGTCGCGCCCCGCTGGGGCGAGGGCGATGCCTACCTCTTCCTCGGGCAGGCCCTTGCAGCGCAGAAAAAATACGACGAAGCGAAGGCCGCCTATCAGCGCGTGCTCGCGCTCGAACCGGGGAATGGCTACGTCACAAACGTCCTGATGCCGGCGCTCAACCAGCAAATGGGCCGCTGATGCGCACGGCGCGCTTTCTCGCCGGCTACGCCCTCGCGTGGGTGCCTTTTTGGGCGCTGTACGCGCTCGGCGTAGCGAGCACGGATAGCGCGCGAACGATCGACGCCATTCTCGCCGCGACGAGCACGACGATCGTCGCCGCCGTGTTTGGCCTTCCGGTATGGTGGCTCGCGCCGAGAATCGCGTGGCGGGAGGGCAGGCGATACCGCGCGGTTCTCGTGCACTTCGGTGCGGCAGTGTTGTATTCGGGCGCGTGCCTCGCGGTCGTGTCGCTGGAGATCTATCTGTATGCGCGACCCTCGCCGTCAGCGAGGCTGTTCATCACGAGCGGGTCGTTCTTTCAGGCACTCAACGGCCTCGCGCTGTACGGGTTCATTGCCGGCATCTCTTCGTGGAGTGCGGCGGTGCGCGCGGCGAACGCCGAGCGGGAGCTCGCGGCACGGAGCGAAGCGCTGCGGATGGAAGCGGAGCTTCGCGCGTTGCGCGCGCAGCTCAATCCTCATTTCCTGTTCAACACGCTGCACACGATTACCTCGCTCGTGCGGACGGACCAGGGGCGGGCGGAAACCGCGCTACATCAGCTCGCCAGTCTGTTGCGATACGTTCTTGCCGCGCAGGGTGAACGCGGCGATCAGGTGCTGCTCGAAACGGAAGTCCGTTTCGTGCGGTCGTATCTGGAGCTCGAACGCCTTCGGTTCGGCGATCGTCTCAGAGTGGAGTGGAATGTGAGCGACGATGCGCTCGAGTGTGCCGTGCTGTCGTTCACGTTGCAGACGCTGGTGGAGAACGCGGTGAAGCACGGTGTGGCGCCACGCGCGCAGGGCGGAACAATCCGGATCGAGGCGTCAACGCACGGCGATCGACTGTCGATCGCCGTTGGCGACGACGGTCCCGGCTCGGCGCAGCCGCTGCGCGAGGGCGTTGGCCTCGGCGCGACGCGCCGGCGGCTCGAGGCACGCTTCGGGCATGCGGCGACGCTCAGGATCACCACGGCGCCGCGCGAGGGCTTCGAAACGCGCGTTGAGATGCCGGCGATCGTCAGCACCGCGCCGCAGCTCGTCTGATGCGCACACTGATTGTCGAGGACGAAGACGTCGCCCGCGCGACGCTTCGGCGATACCTGG
>DASRAP010000217.1:0-9518 GCA_035638155.1 Gemmatimonadaceae bacterium
CGCGCGAGGACATGCGGCGCCTCGTTGGCCGACCCGTCGCCGGGAGCGGCTTCCCCGATGAGCTGACCGTCGTGATAGTAGCCGGAGCGGGCTTCCGCACATTCTTTCGTCATGAGTTGACGCACTCATACGTCGCCCACCGATGGGGAGCGCGGCTGGCTGGCTCGTGGATGGATGAGGGTCTGGCGGCGCGCGCGACCGGTCCATGCCAGGGTCATTCGTTCGATGCGGTGGCGGCAGGATACGCCGCGCGGGGCGACGCTCCCACACTCGATGCATTGACCGGCGACTTCTACGCGCTTCCGGAACTCCCGGCGTACTTCACGGCTGCGAGCCTGATCGATTTTCTCCAGCGCCGCGAAGGCGCGGCGACGCTGCGGTCATTGTGGCGGGGCGAGCGAGCGGGCGTCGATAGCACACATCCGCTCGGCGCCGAGACGCACGAGCTGGACTTGGAATGGCACCGCACACTGAACGACGTGCAATCGGCAGTATTGGACACGGCGCGTTTGCGACGCGAGGGCTGTTGAGCAGCGGGCGCTACCGACAGATCCGTGGTTGACAGCAGCAACGCAGCGCGATCTCGAACGGCATGCTCACCGGAATGTGTTGGACCATGGTCGTTTCGACGCGCGTAAAGCCGACGCGTCGGCATCCGACTTCCGCCATCGCGCTAGCCCCGCCGCACCGGCGGCCAGCATCAGTCTCCGTCGCGCCGCAGCGAGACGAGTGGATCGATCCGGCTAGCGCGTCGTGCGGGTATGGCGCCGGCCGCGAGTGCAACGACCGCCAGCAGCAGGGAGACACCCGCGAGTGTCATGGGATCCGTCGGCGTGACGCTGAACAGAAACCGGTTCAGGACGCGCGTCCCGGCGATCGCGCCGCCGATGCCTAGCGCGAGACCCGCGCCGGCGAGAAAGAGTGTCTGGCGCATCACCATGCCCACTACCGACCCGCCGCGCGCGCCGAGCGCCATACGAATTCCGATCTCACGTGTGCGTTGCGCGACAGAATAGGCCAGCACGCCGTACACGCCGATCGCGGCAAGCGTGAGCGCCAGCAGCGCGAATACCGCGAGCAGGCGCGCCTGAAACAGCGGTTCCTGGCGCGTCTCGGCCACGAGGTCGTCCATCGTCGCGAGCGACATGGGCGCCAGGTCGCGATCGACATCGCGCAATACCGCGCGCAGTGCTGGCAGCAGCTGACCGGCATCTGCGCTCGACCGCACGAGGTACGTCATCTGAGCGAGAAAGAGCGGCTGCGTCACCTGTTGGTATGGCTGATAGATCGCCGGCACCGTGCTGCCGCGCACCTCAAGCTGGTGAATGTCGTCGACGACCCCGACGACGGAGATCCAGTCCGCCGCCGTCGGTTTGTCTGACATCGAGACGCGCTTACCCACGGCGTTCTCGCCGGGCCACAGTCGCGACGCGACCGCGCTGCTGATGATCGCGACCGGGGGCGCGCCGGCATCATCGCGCTCGGTGAAGTCACGCCCTGCGAGCATACGGATACGCATGACGCGGAAGTAGTCCGCGCTGACCGCCGGTTTCGAGACCATGAACCCCGGCGACCCATCGTGTCCTTCGGCCCTGAACGTCCCGCTGATTTGAAACAGACCGAGCGGCCGCCAGTTCACCATGGCGGCAGTTCCACCGGGTGCGACGCGGGCGAGACGGCCGAGCATGTCGTGATGGAATGCGTGCAGCTCAGCCGCCGTTCCGACCTGTCTGGGTGATAACGCGATCGTCATCGCGCTCACGCGCGACGTGTCGAACCCGAGATCGACCGCGCGCAGTCCGGCAAACGTGCGGATCATGAGACCAGTTCCCGCGAGCAGCACCAGCGCGAGCGCCATTTCTCCCGCGACGACGAAGGCCGTCGTGGCCCGGCGGGCGCGCGTCACTCGCGTCTGGTGTGCGGCGAGTGCCATTGATGTTGCGCTTCGCTGGGAAACCGCCGTGACGATGCTGAGCACCGTGCACACGACGAATGCCGTGGCCAGTGTGAAGGCGAGCACGCCGCCGTCCACTGCGACGCTCTCGCCGCGCGGAATCGTACCCGCAGGAGCGAATGCGAGCAGTGCGCGTGTACCGCCGTACGCGAGGGGAACGGCGATGGCCGCTCCCGCGCCGACGAGCACCGCGTTTTCCGCAAGGAGCTGCCGGAACAGTCTCCGGCGCCCAGCGCCGAGCGCGGTGCGAAGGGCGAGCTCGTGACGCCGTCCCGCCGCGCGGATGACGAGAAGGTTTCCGACGTTTGCGATCGCGATGACGAGCACGAGAAGCACCGCGCCCGCGAACACGAGAATCAGCTGCTTCGCATTGCGCACGAGCAACCGCTCGAGCGGAAACACGCGCGCAACGGAGGCTGCCTCTGTCTGCGTCGGGTCGGGCACAAACTTCGGCGCGAGAGACGCGATCTCTGCCTGCGCATCCTGTGCAGTTGCACCACGCTGGAGCCGCCCGATGACCGGGCGCCGCATCTGCATGCCGGGGCGGATGCGCGTATCCATCGGCATCCACACCGACTGATCCGGAGGGAAGGCGAAACCGGCAGGCATAACGCCGACGACGGTCGTGCTCACGCCACCGATGAGGACCGTGCGACCCACGATGCCGCTGTCACCGCCAAACCGCTCGCGCCAAAGCGCATGCGCGAGGATCGCGACCTTCGGCCCGGTTGCATCGCGCTCGCTTGCATCGAACGCACGCCCGATGGCGGGCTGCACGCCGAGGACGTCAAAGAACCCAGCGCTGACCTGCGCGGTGTTGAGACGAACGGGATCGCCGACGCCGGTCAGCGTCGATTGGCCGAGTGCGAATGTCGTGAGGTCGCTGAACGTGCGCGTCGCGCGCGCGAGCTCGATGAAGTCGTTGCCGACCATCGAGATCTGCATCCTCGGCGCGATCTCCGGCGGCTGGTACGACGCGAGGTACAGCCGCTCGGGTTCGGGAAAGGGCAGCGGGCGGAGCAGCACGCCGCGGACGACCGCGAACACGGCCGAATTCGCGCCAATCCCGAGCGCAAGCGTCGCGACTGCGACGACAGTGAAAGCAGGGGTTCGTGCGAACGATCGCGCCGCGTAGCGTGCGTCCTGCAGCAGCGCGTCGAGCCAAGCGAAACCCCAGACCGCTCGCGCGTCTTCGCGAATTTGCGTGGTATTGCCGAAGCGTCTTCCCACGCCTTCATCCCTGGGTTCATCTCCGGCCGTTCGGTCGCGCGCCATCATCGCGCGGTGGAACGCGATCTCGTCATCGAGCTCGGCGGACAGACGGTCGCGCTGGAAGAAGTCACGGACGCGCGCCACGAGCTCGCGGAGGCGGGCGGTCATGCGGTGCCCATCACGCGCGCGATGGCCGCGACCATCTCGCCGAAGGTGGATGCGCTCTCGCCAAGCTGTTTGCGCCCCGCGGCGGAGATCGTGTAGTAGCGCGCGCGCTGGCCGTTCGGCGTCTCACGCCATTCGGGCTTGATCAGCCCGCGCTGGCGCATGCGCTGCAGGGCGGGGTAGAGCGAGCCCTCCTCGATCCGCAGCACCTCGTCGGAAACCCGCTGGAGATGCTGCGCGATACCATAGCCGTGCATCGGCCCGCCGGCGGCGAGCGTTTTGAGCACGAGCATGTCGAGCGTGCCGCGGAGGAGCTCATTCTTGTTCGGAGGCATGCGAACAAGATAGGACATAGGCATTCTATGTCCAGTGAGCAAGTGACGAACCGACCGCGCCAATCGGTCGGTGGTGGTCGATATAGCGTTGTGCTGCAAACGCTCCAACAGAATGCGTTCGCGCTAGCGAACGCTACCGCAACGCGTGTTAGACATCCGGCGCCACGGGCGCTGAGTCCCCGCCGATGATTCGGCTAATGATCGCGCGAATGATCTGGACCAAGCCGACCAGCGTCGTGGTAGCCCGGAGACCCGCCGCCACCGCGATGATTTGATGCCCGGCCGGCGTCAGACGTCGCAAGAAAAGGGGGTGTGGATGCCTAACGCAAAGCTCACCTGCAAAGGCATCCAACAAATCTGCGCGCGAAGCGCGCATGCCGAAGCGCCTTTGTCAGGTGCAGCGTCACGTTATGCTTCGTCGGGGCAGAATACGTCTGAGTCGTTGTCATCAACGGGCGCTTGGCGACGCCATCGTGAACCCGCGCGTAGCGAGATAACGGTCGTCTCGCGTTCGATCGAACTCCCTCGCCTACATCGCGCGCGAGACTCTCAGGGAAAATCAGCGCGATAAAGGCGCAAACAGTCCTCCTTGGTTCCCTTGAGCAGGTAGAGCTTTCCCCGAATCTTCTTGCTTTCATTCCGCTTCAAGGGACCTACGTGAACGGCAAGGTGCATACACCGCCACGGATTGTGAGCTTGAACGGACAAGAAGGCGTCCCACGCGATGCCAGCGACCCACACGCCATCCGTCGACTCTCTCATAATGATGCCACCTGCCGCGTCCGGCTTGGCCGTCGGCCATTTCTGCGACCAGGAAAACCCACCGTTCGGCGACGCCGCATCAAGTTGGGGCCGAAACTGCGTATTGAAATGAATCTCACGCCCATGGAGCAGTTCGAGTCCGGCGGGACCAAGAAAGAATGTCTTCTCGTTGGCGAACGCAGGATTTCGTGGCGGCAGAAGGCCCTCAGCAACTCCGTGACGTTCGTTGAGATTACCGCCGGTTAATCCGGGACTGAGACACGGAATGATCGACGCTAGGTCCGGCCAGTCGTGGTCCGACTTGTTGGTGACCTCGAGGAACAAGTCCGCGCCCGTCTCGGACGCCTTCAGCGTCATCCGGAACTCGTCATCGACGGCCGTTGCCTCGGTCTGCGCTGGATTGGCGCTTCGCTGAAAAGGCTCAAATGCCCCGAGCGTGTGCTCGCCAGAGTTGACCGCACCGAACATCGTCCATTCGTAGATCCAGAGGAAGACCGCCATGCCCTTCTCGCCACGCGATTCCACGGCGATACCGCGCTCCCATGGAAAGACTTGCGTTGCAGGCTCTACGGTGATGTGTCCCAGGATGCTGGCGATGCGTGAGTAGATCGGGGCACCGATGACGGTGCAACCGCTGCGGACAACGAAGGCTCGACGATTCAATGGATCTCGCTCCTCACTTAAAGCTGGTTTCAACCATCCTTCACGAATCAGAGTTGTCGCTTGATCACCTGAGAACCCGGATGAGGAATTCCTCCATTTTCACCAGCGTGCGGGAATACCATGGCTCCGCGTTGAAAAAACCATGGTCGACACTATCGGCAGTAAAAAGGTCGACCGATACGCCGGCAGCCTCGAGCCGCCGCTTTAGTTCCACTGACTGATTGTAAGGCACCACTTTGTCGGACGTGCCGTGAAAGAGGAGGAAAGGCGCGGCGTCTGGCGTTATGTGAGCACTCAGAGAAGCGTCCCGCCACAAGGCGGCGGCGGCAGTGAATTCATTGCCGAGGAACGACGCGGTGTTGCGCCCCGTCGGAACGATGTCAGCGAGTGGCGGGAGGTCGGAAACAGGATTGAAAGCGACGACCGCCTGCACGCGAAGATTGCGCGGTGTTCCCGACCAATCGTGACCACTCCATGAATTCGTTCCAATCGCCGCCGCGACGTACCCGCCAGAAGACGCCCCCACCACGCCGATGCGCGTCGTATCGATCCGGAACTCCGCAGCGTGGGTGTGCATCCAACGCAGGGCAGCCTGCACGTCGATCAGCGGCGCAGGAAAGTGGAACTCTGGTGACGCTCGCGTCTCGATACTCACACAAACGAATCCCAGCTCGGCCATGCGGGTCGCTTGGCGCGCGTAGCCGGCCTTCGCCGAGCGGATGAATCCGGCGTTGTTGACAAAAACAATGGCGGGACGCAGGACGGAACCGCTCGACGGGGCGAAAAGGTCCAACCGAAGCTGTTTTCCCTCGATCTCCTCAAACGTGATGTCTCGCGAACTGCGTACGGTCGTTGGCGCAGCTGAGGAACTACTCCCAGCCGTGGCGCCTCCCTGAGCTGCGGCCGGAGCGTGCCGCGTTGCGGCGAGGCTGAGCACGGCGATTGCCAGGGTCGAGATCGCTTTCATACTCCACTCCTCGTTCATGGCGATTGTAGTGCGTGGGCCTGCGAAGCGGCGCTGTGCCGCACGGAGTACGATGGTCGTCGCACGCGATTGGCGCCAGAAGGCGGCATAACGAATAGCGTTCTGCTGCAAACGCTCAAATGAAACGCGTTCGCGCCAGCGAACGCTACCGAAATCCTCCGCGTTTGTCAGCACCAACGCGTGTTAGGGAGCCGCGTCGCGCGAGGTCGTGTAGCGGCGCCGAACCCGGAGGTGTTTTCGAAGTTTTGCGATCAACGCTTCCGCGCGACTCAGGTCGCCCTCGCCGTAGCTGGCAGCGTTAAACTTGCGGCCGCCGGGAAGGGACACCGTGTGAATCGCCGGGTGGTACGTCGCGGCAAAGGGATACCTGCCGCTCCACAGAGCCGCTCGACCAAGCTGAGCAAGGGTATACTCTTCACCCTCATCGATCTGCATTCCGACGGAACGGACGAGTTTGGTTAGATCGTGGCTACGAAGCTCACGCGGAATGCCACTGCCGTCCCAGTCTTGAGCATCCACCAAGTTGCCTCGAATGAGCGCGCCCTTGCACAGAGTCTCGATCGCAAAGGCCACCAGCATCAACGAAACCGAATGACAGCCGAGGGGAGGGAACGGACCACGGGGCCGTCGCTTCGATCGGTTCCAGCGGATCACTCGCTTCCACCACTCTTGCACGCGCGGGCGGAGTTGCTCGGCAGCATACTCCAACTCGTTCGCAGATACGAACCACGCGTCGACGTTCGCGACGCTGCGCGCGTAGTTCGTCCGATGGACGCGGTCCCAATCGGCCTCACTTGGCCTGTCAGCTTTGCGAGGCACCGGCGGTGGTGGGCTCCCTAACGAATAGCGTTCTGCTGCAAACGCTCCAACAGAATGCGTTCGCGCCAGCGAACGCTACCGAAATCCTTCGCGCGTGTCAGCACCAACGCCTGTTAGGCACCCGCGCCGCGCAAGCCGGCTTGCGACTGCTGTCGTCGACTCCGCAGCCAGATGAGCGTTGCCGCAAGCATGACGAGCGTGGCGGCGACCACGGTGAGTTCGCCGTACTGCAACGCGAAACGGATCCACGCGGTGGGCGGCGGAAAGGCGTTGGGGAAATACGGACGCCAGATCCCCTCGGTAATACGCCAGCGAGAGTAGGCCAGCGCTCCACCGAGCGCGACCATCCAGCCAATCGCGATGGCCCAACTGGCAGTTGTTTGTCGCGACACTGTGGGTCGTGCGAGTTGCATCAGCGAAGAGGTGTGTCGGTGTGCCTAACGAATAGCGTTGTGCTGCAAACGCTCTGATGAAATGCGTTCGCGCCAGCGAACGCTACCGAAATCGTCTGCGTTTGTCAGCACCAACGCGTGTTAGACCGCCGATTAATGGCACCGTCATTGCCCTAGAAGAGTTTGTCGCAATTGGGGCACTGCCATTGGCCGAGGTGTCGCATCGGCCTAGGCGGCGGGCGCAGGGATACGAGCTTTCGATCCACCTCGTAACAACGCGGGCAATACGGTCCTGACTCTGAGTCGGCGTCCCGCAAGTAGTAGACGCTATTGCGCCTCTCGACCCGCTCGTGGACTTCTGCCAAACGTGCCGCCTCGGTCAGCTGCCGCTGGAGGGTAATGATCTGTTCTTGCGCATCAACCACGGCGAGCCGCGCATCGGCAAGGGACTCAGCGAGCTCGGCGATCTTTAGTTTGAGCTCGGCCTTCTCCATTCCCGCGTCGGCGCTCCGGATGACCTTCACGATCTCAGCAGCGCTTTTGATCGCCGACAAGGCCTGGGTGATCGCTGCAGGGTCAGTCATTCTCTGACGAGGGCTCGGCGTTCCATTTCCGCATAATTGATCGACGTCGTGCGAAGCATGAAGAGAGTGAACCGTGTAGTCTACTGCGGAATATCCCTGCCCGTGGGAAATGGCGCTCGCGCATCGCCGGCTTGAACTCCGGCGTTAGTCAGCGACGTTTCCTGGACAGTCGCTGCGTCATCCGGCTGCTTGGCGGCCGCAGATGGTTCAATCTCGGTGCTCGCCGCACGGAGTTCATGCCAGCGATTCCGAAAATAAATACTGTTCGCAATCCACCACACAATGTTGAGGCTGATAATCGTTGATGCGACACACGCTGCACGGTAGCGGCGGACAGTGTAGTAGCCGGCGATTACGAAGGGCAAGCCAATCAGAAGAGTCGCGAAAACCGTCAACGCGGGGTCGGAGTCTCCCCTGGCAATAGAGAGAACGCCAGCGACGAGAACAAACCCTCCGAGAAACAGCGTGTTGAGTCCGACGTAGATGCCCCACGTGAACGGCTGCGTTCCTGGCATTCGGGACCGCCGTTTGCGCTCAAGAGGAAACGACGCGATGGCAGCCGGGATAGCCGATATAATCGACGCCCCCCAAAAAGCACTCGATGTGTCAGCCATGAGGAGCTCCGGTGGCGGTCTAACGAATAGCGTTCTGCTGCAAACGCTCAGATGGAATGCGTTCGCGCCAGCGAACGCTACCGCAATTGTCTGCGTTTGTCAGCAGCAACGCGTGTTAGGCACCCGGCGTGTGGGCGCCTGAATAGCGTGCGACCAAGAGTATGATCGCTGCGGCAAGGGGAATCACAAAGACGGCCGTCGCAAGCAAGGGAAACGCGCGAAACACGAGAGACAGGACTCGCCACCAACTCGCAGGGTCTGCCGACGGGTAAGGGAACAACCAAAACCGCGTCGCACCTGCGCGCGCCACCGACTCAATTGCGATGAGGACGGCGCTAGCGAGTGCCGCGACGCCGACAAAGCGCCATGGATGAGCGGCGACCCAGAAAATCAGGCGTTGCACGTGCGGGTGTGGTGTGCCTAACGAGTATTAGGCTGAATCTTATAGTGTCGACGTTAGGTCGACTCAAATGGAAAAGCGAGTCGACCTTTGCCGGCCGTGCGCCGGAATTGACCGTGCAAGTTCCCGCCCCGCAAGCAGATACGACGATCGTGAGAACGACCTCGCCGAATTAGGCTGAGTGGCGAGTCAGCCTAGTTCTGATTCGGACCGTTTTTGCGCCCAGCATGCCGGGAGAGAGTACACGCTCCGGCGGCCACGAACATGATCAATGATCGGCCGGGCTCTTCACGAGCCGCCCACCGCGGTTCAGCACGTGCGTATAGATCATCGTCGTGCTCACGTCACGGTGCCCCATCAACTCCTGGATCGTTCTCAGGTCCGATCCGGCCTCGAGCAGATGCGTCGCAAACGTGTGGCGAAACGCGTGGCACGTCACGCGCTTGGGGATTCTTGCGGCAACACCGGCGGCGTTCACGGCGCGCTGCACGGCCGATTGGTCCAGGTGCCATCGCATGGCATGCCCGGTGGCATCGTCGCGGAACATGTTCCGCCCCGGAAACACCCAGTACCAGGCCCACGACCGCCCAGCATTGGCCGACTTGGCGGCAAACGCCCCGGGCAACGGCACAC
>DASRAP010000218.1:0-18750 GCA_035638155.1 Gemmatimonadaceae bacterium
GCTTCCGATGCAGCTGATGCTCGTGTTCGCGATCGCGGCGCTCTTTTTGTCCGCCGTCGGCGTCTACGGCGTGTGTGCGTATCTCGTGGAATCACGGACGCGAGAATTCGGCATTCGGATGGCGCTCGGCGCGCCCCAGTCGAGCGTATTGCGGCTCGCGCTGAGTGCGTCGCTCGTCGCGGCCGGCATCGGCATTGTCGTCGGGACACCACTGGCGTGGCTCGGCGCGCGCCAGGTCCGCGCGCTGCTCTATTCGGTTGCGCCCGCGGATCCCGTCACGATCATGGTGTCGGTCGCTGTGCTGGCGGTGGCCGTCGCCATTGCGGCGTTCGTACCGGCGCGGCGAGCCGCGCGCGTGGATCCGCTCGTGGCGATGCGCGCGGAGTGACGGCTACTCGCTGGCCCTCGCGGCGCGCTCTCCCTGCGCAATCGCGCCCGTGGCGCTCTGATGTCCGTTCAGCTCGGAGTGCCCGATCGCGATCCGGCCAAAGCCCTTCTGGATGATTTCGCGCGCGGGCGGCTTGCCGGCGGTACCGTAGTACCAGCCGGGCGGCTGGACCATGCGCGCATGGCCCCAGCGGTTGAGAATGATGCCGGCAATATCGCGGCGCGCATCGAATCCCGCGTCGGCGAAGAGCCGCGTCATGTGCTGGCGAATGGTCCGTTCGTAGTCCGCGTATGACGTCGCGAGCATCTTCGTGCGGGAGAGGATCCCCTGTTCTGCCGCGGGATGGCCGGGTGCGTAGAGTCCCATGTAGAACGTGAGCACCGTCGGCTGATCCGGATGCAGCGGCGGATGGTACTCGCCGGCGAGCATCGGGCGGCGGATGTTGGCCGAAAATCCGAAACCGTCGCCGAACCAGCGGACCGACGGCGCGCCAAGCTTGTAGAGAAATCTCCAGTTGGTGAGCGCGACGTTCACGACGAGCGCCGGCGCGTACGCGAACGTGTCATACGCCGCGCGCATGTCCGTCGGGAGGTCACCGATCACGTGCTTGTTGATCCAGCCGCCGGACGCCATCACCACGCGCCGTGCGTACGTGCGGTACACGCGGCCGCCGGCAGCGTAGTGAATCACAACGCGTTCGGCTGACGCTGCGTGGCCATCATGCTCGACGCGGAGCACCATGGCGCCGGTCCGAATGCGCGTGGGCTGGCCGGCTCGGTCGAGCGCACTGAGGTTCGTGCGGCCATTCAGAATTCCCTCGAATGTCGCGTCCCCTGCGATCGCGTCGGGAATCAGATACTTCACGTAATGGCGCGCGTAGGTGCTGTTGCCGCCCGGGAAGGACCGCGGTAATGCGCCGGTACGTCCGCGCGCGCGGCTCACCGCCGGCATGCCGATCTGTTGGGACGCGAATGCGGAGACGGCATCCGGACTCGCGCCGTTGATCAGCCCGACAACCGGTTCGATGTACTTCGTCACCTCGGGCCGGAATCCGAGCGTTTTCTCCAGGTAGTCCTTGTAGGTCACGGCGTCCAGCGATCGAAGGAACGCTTCCGAGCGCTGCGGCGGACTTGCGCTTCTCCACTTGAGGAGGTCTGCCTTCACCTCCGGCGTGAACGGCGCATCGGCGAGATCGTTCTGCCAGATGTTGCGCAGCCACGTGGGCCTGGTCGCTCCCGACTTCCGGTCGAAGAAATAGCCGATGTCGACCTGGAACTCGTTCACGCCGTCCATGTGCGCGTAATTGTCCATCGGCACGCGAAGCGGATCGACCGATGGATCGAGCGGCTGGTACCTGAACTCTCGCGGCATGCGAAGATCGGACCAGAGCGCGTCGGACGGCGACCCCGCCGCTGGGGGACCGAACTGATTCGAGCCTTGCGGTGCGATGAGCCGAACGCCGTTCACCACGAACTCGTTCTCTTTCGCCTCGCCGCCGAAGATCGCGTGGTTGTCGAGGATGAGGCAGCGCTTCGCCCCGCCGGTCGACTTGACGTAGGTGTACGCGGCGGAAAGTCCCGAGAGTCCGCCGCCCACGATCACGAGGTCGAACGTCTCGCCGGTATCGGTGACGTTCGTGAAGCCCTTCTTGTACGCGCCGTCGCGAAGCCGGTGCGCCGCATCGACTACGGCCTTGGTGTTTCCGTTCGACGCCGCGTAGTCGCCCACGCCGCCGTAGCCGGTGAAATCGTCCTTGTCCGCGGGGAGCGCGGTTCGCGCGTCAGCCGGTGCGACCGCCGAGATGAGCGCCACGCCGGCGCCCAGAAGTGTCGTATTGAGGAAATCCTTTCGCGTAATCGGCGCGCCGAATCCGATCTCGTCGTCGCTCTTCATGCGAGCGCGCGCTTCCGCTCGGCCGTGTAATGCCACCACGGTCTGGCGGGCGCGCCGTCCATGTAGCGCACCACGGAGATGAATGTGTCGAGCACGCACGGATCCTGACGCACGCCGGTCTTCCTGCAGAGCCGGTCGTACAGGACGTACGGGTCTTTGCCGGATAGATCGGAAGGCACGCGGATCCCGATACTCCGCAAATCGGCGGCAATCGAGGCGCCGACGTTCATGAGGTCTTCGAGTTGTTCAGCTCTCCGACCCTTTCGCCCTTTGGCCCTCCGACCCTTAATCACCACGCACCTGCCGTTCCTGTTCCGCCGTTGCCGATGCGACGAGAAAATCCCGGTTCATGCGCGTGATCGTGTCGATGGAAATGCCCTTGGGACAGGCCTCCATGCATTCGCCGAAGAGCGAGCACCCGCCGAAATGCTCGAGATCCATTTGCTCGACCATTCGGAGCGCGCGTCGATATCGCTCCGGCTGACCCTGCGGGAGAAGTCCGAGGTGCGTGATCTTCGCCGCGGTAAAGAGCGACGCGGACGCGTTCGGACACGCGGCGACGCACGCACCGCAGCCGATGCAGGCGGCAGCATCCATCGCGTTCTCGATCGCTTCCTTTCCGATCGGAATCGAATTGGCTTCCGGCGCGTTTCCGGTGGCGACGCCGACGAACCCGCCCGCCTGGATGATCCGGTCGAGCGCCCCGCGATCAACGCTGAGGTCGCGGCGAACCGGAAACGCCGTGGCGCGCCACGGTTCGATCCAGAGCTCCTCGCCGTCGGCAAATTCGCGCATGTGCAGCTGGCACACCGTGGTCATGGCGCGCGGGCCGTGCGCGAGGCCGTTGATCATGAGGCCGCACATGCCGCAGATCCCTTCCCGGCAGTCGTGATCGAATGCGATCGGCTCGTTCCCCGCTTCCATCAGCCGTTCGTTCACCACGTCGAGCATTTCGAGGAACGACATGTCGGGCGACACGTCGGGCGCGTCATACGTCTCGAATGCCCCGGCAACCGACGGCCCGGCCTGCCTCCACACGTGGAGCCTGAGTTTCATTTGTAGCTCCGTGTGCTGAGCTGCACGTTCTCGAAATGCAGCGGCTCGGTGTGAAGCTCCCACGCACCGTCGCCCTTCCATTCCCAGCCCGCGACGTACGCGAACTCGCTGTCGTTGCGCATGGCTTCGCCGTCAGGCGTCTGGTGCTCCGTCCGGAAATGCCCACCGCACGATTCTTCGCGATGCAGCGCGTCCTTGCACATGAGCTCGGCCAGCTCGAGGAAATCCACGACGCGCCCGGCGTGCTCGAGCGCGACGTTGACGCTCTCGCCACTGCCCGGCACCGTCACGTTGCGCCAGAACTCCTCGCGAAGCGCGGGAATGCGTCGCAGCGCCTCCTCGAGACCGGCGCGGCTTCGCGCCATGCCGCAGTAGTTCCACATGAGATCGCCGAGCTCGCGATGGAACGACGCGACGGTGCGCTTGCCCTTCGTGCCCAGCAGCGTCGCAATGCGATCGCGCACCGCCGAGACCGCCGCGCGAACGTCGGGATGATCGTCGCCAAGTTTCTCGGGCTTCACGCTCGCGAGATAATTGCCGACGCTATAGGGCAGAATGAAATAACCGTCCGCGAGGCCCTGCATGAGCGCCGACGCGCCGAGGCGGTTCGCGCCGTGATCGGAGAAGTTCGCTTCGCCGGCAACGAACAGCCCCGGGATCGTGGACATGAGATTGTAGTCCACCCAGAGCCCGCCCATCGTGTAGTGCACGGCGGGATAAATGCGCATCGGCACCTTGTAGGGATTCTCGCCCGTGATGCGCTCGTACATCTCGAAGAGATTGCCGTAGCGTTCGGCGATCTTGTCTTCACCAAGCCGGGCAATCGCGTCGGCGAAATCGAGATACACGCCGAGCCCGCTCGGGCCGACGCCGCGTCCCTCGTCGCACACTTCCTTCGCTGCGCGCGACGCGATGTCGCGCGGGGAAAGGTTTCCGAACGACGGGTATTTGCGCTCCAGGTAATAATCGCGCTCGCCTTCGGGAATCTCGCCCGGCGGACGCTTGTCTCCTTTCGCCTTCGGCACCCACACGCGGCCGTCATTGCGCAGGGACTCCGACATGAGCGTCAGCTTGGACTGGTGTTCGCCGCTCGCGGGAATGCACGTCGGATGGATCTGCGTGAAGCAGGGATTGCCGAACGCCGCGCCTTTCCGGTGCGCGCGCCACGTGGCCGTGACGTTGCACCCCTTGGCGTTCGTCGACAGGTAGAACACGTTGCCGTATCCCCCGGTCGCGAGGATGACCACGTCGGCCGTGTGGGCCTCGATGTTCCCCGTGGTTTCGTTGCGCACCACGATACCCCTCGCGCGCCCGTCGACGACGATGAGCTCCATCATCTCCGCGCGCGTGAACATCTGCACCTGGCCTTTCGCAATTTCCTTTTCCAGCGCCTGGTACGCGCCGAGGAGAAGCTGCTGGCCCGTCTGCCCGCGCGCGTAGAACGTGCGCGAGACCTGCGCGCCGCCGAACGAGCGGTTGGTCAGGAGGCCGCCGTATTCACGCGCAAACGGCACGCCCTGCGCCACGCACTGGTCGATGATGTTGACGCTGAGCTGCGCCAGGCGGTACACGTTCGCTTCGCGCGCACGGAAGTCACCGCCCTTCACCGTGTCGTAGAACAACCGCCAGATGGAATCGCCGTCGTTCTGATAATTCTTCGCGGCGTTGATGCCGCCTTGCGCGGCAATCGAGTGCGCGCGGCGCGGAGAATCCTGGAAACAGAAGCACTTCACGTTGTAGCCGAGCTCGGCGAGCGACGCCGCGCCCGCGGCGCCAGCGAGGCCAGAGCCCACCATGATGACGTTGTACTTCCGCTTGTTCGCGGGATTGACCAGCCGGTATTCGAACCGCGCGCGATCCCACTTTTCAGCGAGCGGGCCGGCGGGAATGCGTGAATCGAGTTTCATCGGACGAGGCCCGAGACGACGGCCAGGGGCAGGAGCATGAACCCAACCGCGATGAACCATGCCAGCGCGGTGACCAGCGTGCGCTCCATCGGGCGGGGTGATGGTTTGGCGATGCCGAGTGTTCGCAGCATCGCCCACGCGCCATGGTAGACGTGGAGTCCCACGAAGACCATGGCGGCGATGTAGAACGCGGACAGCAGCGGCCAGTCGCGGAACGCGAAAATGACATTGCCGTACACGTCGCCACGCGCGAATTCCGGGTGGAGGTCGCCGGTCGTGAAGTTCAGAATATGAATCGGGATGAACGCGAGGATGATCACGCCCCCCACCCGCATGAAGCGTGAGGCGAGCGTGGACGCCTGCGGCTCGCGCTTTGCGTAGGGAATCGGCCGCGCGGCGCGGTCACGCATCGTCAGCTGGTACGCCGCGATCACGTGCAGGACGACGGACACGATCAGGATGATCCGCACGAGCCACAGCGCCTCCTCCGACGTATGGAGAATGGCGCTGTACTTGTTGAAGACCTCGCGGCCAAGGAACAGCTGGAGGTTTCCGCCAACATGGACCACGAGAAACGCGACCATGATCACGCCGGTCACGCCCATGACGATCTTTTTTCCAACCGACGACTGCCAGAAACGAGCGATCACTAGAGCTTGATGAATCCCATGGGTTCACGAACGGCGTCTGCGCTCTTGGCGAGCGACGCGCGCTCGGCGTCGGTCAGCGTGACTTCGATGACTTTCTCGAGGCCGCCCGCGCCGATCTTGCAGGGGACGCCGAGGAACAGTCCGCTCATGCCGTACTCACCGTCGAGCCACGCGGCGCATGGAAGGATGCGCTTCTGGTCGAATGCAATCGCTTCGGCCATCTGCACGGCGCCCGACGACGGCGCGTAATACGCGGAGCCTGTCTTGAGGTGCTTGACGATCTCGGCGCCGCCGTTGCGCGTGCGGTCGACGATGGCGTCGAGCTTGTCCTTCGCGATGAGCTGCGTGACGGGAATGCCGCTCACAGTGGTGTACGAAATGAGCGGTACCATCGTGTCGCCGTGGCCGCCCAGCACCATGGCCTGAATGTCGCGGACGCTGACGTCGAGCGCTTCGGCAAGAAACGCGCGGTAGCGCGCCGTGTCGAGCACGCCAGCCATGCCGAGCACGCGCTCGCGCGGGAACCCCGTCACGGCTTTCGCGACGTAGCACATCACGTCGAGCGGATTCGAAACGACAATGACGATCGCCTTGGGCGACGTCTTCGCCACGTTTTCACTCACCTGCTTGACGATACCGGCATTGGTATTGAGGAGGTCGTCGCGCGACATGCCCGGCTTCCGTGCGATGCCGGCCGTGATGATGACGATGTCGGATTCGTGGGTCTCGTCGTATCCGTTCGACCCGGTGACCCGCGAGTCGAATCCCTCGATGGGAGCGGACTGCCACTGGTCGAGTCCCTTCCCCTGCGGGATGCCCTCCGCGACGTCGACCATGACGACCTGCCGGGCCAGCTCCTTCTCGGCGACCCGTTGTGCAGTGGTCGCACCGACGTTGCCGGCGCCGACCACGGTGATCTTGCGAAGCATTACGAATCCATGCGGTGAGAGATACTGAAAGCTAGCAACGACAAAGGAGCGAGAACACCTCCTCGCTCCTCTCGAATCCTGTCGCTGACGCTGTCGTTTCCGCTCTACAATTTGATGAAATCAAAGAACAAACCGACGGAAATTGCGGATTGTACGGTTTTCGCCGCGCCCAGGTACGCCCGGTAACTCGCCCGGACACCGCCGCCGCCATCGCGGTCGCCGCCCCCGAACATGAAAAAGGGCTCGATGTAGGGTCCCGCGGTCATGTGCAATCGATCGTGAAGGCACGTCGTGCAGCCGTCGAGCCGGCGTTCCCCGCTGAACGTGCTCGCGCCGAGAACGGTCCCAACCCACCACTTGCGTCCCAGCTTCGGGCTCCGCCCCATTGGCGAGGTGATGACGCCGGCGTACGCGGATCCGACGACGCTGTTCGTGGTTTCCGACGGATATTCGGTGTTGAACGAGATGAGTCGCTTGTCACCGGAGAAGAAGACGGAACCGATTTCGCCGCCAAAAATGAAATACCGGTTGAAGACGAGCCCGAGGGTCAAGCTGAGTCCCTGTCCGCGCGTCGCGTAGTTGAAGTCCTGCGGACCCGATGGGTCGTAGACAGGCGAAATGAATCCGAGCCCGAAGGTGAGTCCCCAGTTCTCGGGCCGCGTCAGCGCCTTTGCTCGCGGCGGCCCACCGAGCTGCGCGTTCGCGGCGGGCGCCGCGCACGCGGCCGCGACCATGAGCGTGAGCGCGAAACGGCGCATGTCAGCGCAGCCGGACGTCGAAGTGGCCGCCCGAGACGCGCCGGAAAAGATCCTGGCAGCCGATGCTGCCGCAGTTGGTCGGCGGGTTCGAACGCACCGCCGAGAATTGGAACGTACCTTGCGCGCGCTCGTCGGTCAGATGCGTGATCGTGACGTTTCCCGAACCGCCTTGAACGGTTGTGCTGAAGAGGTCGCTGCCCGTCTCGCCGAACTGTCCGAACCCGATGAGGGCCGACGTCACCGCGGAGAGACTGAACGTTTGCGTGCTGTCCGGATTCCCGGGATGCGCGCTCACACCACGGACGGTGATCTTCACAAAGTGTCCTGACTTTTCGGTGCCCGTCATGACGAACTCGTCGCCAGTGATGGTCGCGACGACAGAGCGGGATGCCTCCCAGTGCACCGTGTCGTTCACGGTCGCCGACATCGTTCCGTCGGCTTCGGAGCTCACGGAGGTCGCTTCGCTTCCGCATCCAGCAGCGGCTGCGACCACTCCCGCAACCGCAAGTACCACACCTACACGCATGCCTTGCATCGTCCGCTCCTCGCTCAGCCGCCGACCTCACTCAGCGCGCGGAGCCCACCTACGCGCAGCTTCAGCAGCTCGTGCTCTTTGGGTTTGTCACGCAGCGCAGCTTCAAAATATGCCCCAAGTGCTTCACCCCGCCGAAGCGGAGCGCGAAGGTCCACTTCATGATCTCCGAACAGGCACGTCCGCAGCCGGCCGTCGGCGGTGAGACGCACGCGGTTGCACGACGCACAATAGGTGTGCGTCATGGGCGTGATGACGCCGACCGACCCGCGGGCGCCGTCGAACGCGTAATACGCGGCCGGACCGTTTCCGCGCGCGGGCCCTGCAACCGGCACCACCGGCGCGATCGCGCCGATCCGCGCGAGGATTTCATCGCTCGGCACGACGTGTTCCCACGTCAGCTCGCGCATGTCGCCGACCGGCATGAGCTCGATGAACCGCACGTGCCAGGGATGCTCCATCGTGAGGCGGGCAAAGTCCTCGACTTCATCGTCGTTGATGCCGCGCATGACGACCATGTTGAGCTTGATCGGTCCGAGCCCCGCATCCTCTGCTGCGCGCGCCGCGGTCACGGGGTCGAAGCCTAGGTCGCGCCGTGCGATCGCGGCAATGCGATCGGGACGAAGTGAGTCCGCGGAGATGTTGACACGATCGAGACCGGCGTCGCGCAGTCGCTGCGCGAGCAGCGGGAGCTTGACGCCGTTCGTCGAGAGCGCGATGTCCTCGATGCCGCGAACCCCTTTGATCAGGCGCACGAGTTGCTCGAGATCCGGGCGGATCGTCGGCTCACCGCCGGTAATGCGAATGCGCCGGAGTCCGAGCGGCGCAAGCTCACCCACCACGCCCGCGATTTCCTCGTAACTCAGGATGTCGGCTTTGGGGAGCCACTGCAGCCCCTGCACCGGCATGCAGTAGAGGCAGCGGAAGTTGCAGCGATCCGTGACCGAAATCCTCAGGTACTCGATGCTGCGGCCGAATTGATCTCTCATCGCGGCGCCTCTGCGCGTTGCGCGCCGTTGTCCACCCATTCGAGATCGCCATCGGCGTAGTGCTCGCGCTTCCAGATCGGCACGCGCTTCTTGAGCTCCTCGATCACGTACCGCGCGGCGTCGAACGCCGCGGCACGGTGAGGATGCGCGGCGGCGATCACGACCGACGCGTCGCCGAGCGACAACTCGCCCGTGCGATGCTCGCACACGACGGTCACGCCATCCCAGCGGGACTCGGCTTCGCGCAGGATGGCCTCGAGCTCGCGCGCCGCCATGGGCGTATAGGCCTTGTAGTCGAGCGCGGTGACAGCACGATCATCGTTGATGTCGCGCACGGTTCCGACGAACAGCACGGCCGCACCGTTCGCCGGCGCCGAGACCTCCGTGAGCAGCGCTCCAGGATCGAGTGGCCGCATGACGATGGCGCCGCGCACGTTCAGCCTCCGGCCACAGGCGGGATCAGCGCGACCTCGTCTCCGGGGCGCACCGGTTGGCTCAATGCCGCATACCGCTGGTTCACGGCAATGAGCGGCGACGGCGGCAACTGGTCCGCCCCGGGAAGAGCCCGGACAGCGGAGAGCACGTCACCCGCGGTCGCATCGGACGGCAGCTCCACTGTGACGGTGCCCGATCCGAGAACATCGGCATACCGAGCGAACACGAGGACCGGTGTCGAAAACCCCATCATCCGAATGGTAACCGAAAAGAAAGGCCTCCGCGCCGTGCGGCACGGAGGCTGTGGAACCGGCGCAACCGCTCAACTCTCTTCGAGTTCGGGCTCGAACGGTTCACCCGCGACGAGGGCACGCAACTCCTTGCTGGGCTTGAACACAGGGACCGGACGCGCTGCGACTTCCACCGGGGCCCCGGTGCGCGGATTGCGCGCCATGCGGGTCTTACGCTTGCGGATCTTGAAGGTGCCGAAACCGCGGACTTCGATGTTCTTCTGCTCCTGCATCGCGCCCTTGATCGCATCAAGGAACGCGTCGACAACCCGGGCGCAGTCCTTCTTCGAGATCATTGGCCCCGCCGTGCGGGCAATCTCGTTGGTGACGTGTTCGACCAGATCAGCTTTGGTCATCGCGGGCCCGGGGTGGGTGTTCGGGCTCAACGCTAAGGCGCTAGCTGCTTATGTGTCAAGCACTTGAAGGGCTAGAGGGCTCGTGGGCTGGAGGGCTGGAGGGGGTTGCTGGCCGAGTCCAGGCTCGCTTTAGCCCCTCCAGCCCTCTAGCTCTCCCGCCCTTTGTTAACCGCTGTCATGAACTGATCGAACAGCGGTCTGCCGTCGTGAGGCCCTGGTGCGGCCTCTGGATGGTACTGGACAGCGAACACCGGGAGCGTCTTGTGCCGCAGCCCCTCGATCGTTCCGTCGTTGAGGTTGACGTGCGTGACCGCCAAGTCAGGCGCGCCGGGAATGCCCTCGGCGGTGCCCTTCACCGCGAACCCGTGGTTCTGCGATGTGATCAGAACACGGCCGCTCGCGAGGTCCTTCACTGGATGGTTTCCGCCCCGGTGACCATACGGGAGCTTCAGCGTCGTCGCACCAAAGCTCAGGCCCACCAGCTGGTGACCGAGACAGATCCCGAATACCGGCGTCTCTGTCTGCGCAATTTCGCGGATGTTGTTTTGCGCGTAGTCCACGGCCGCGGGATCGCCGGGCCCGTTCGAGAGGAACACGCCATCGGGCTTGAGCGCGAGCACATCCTTCGCCGGCAACGTCGCGGGGACGACGGTGGTGCGGCATCCGCATTCCTCGAAAAGCCGGAGAATGTTTCGCTTGATGCCGAAATCGTACGCGACAATGTGGCGCCGCGCATCCTTGGGTCCCCACGTGTAGTTCTTGTCAGTTGTAACGGTGCTCGCCAGGTCGAGCCCTTCCATTGAGGGGCAATGCGCAAGCGTATCGCGTGCGGCCTCGGACGGTTCGTTTCCGGCCCCGATGACGCCGCGCATCACGCCGATCGAGCGCAGATGGCGCGTGAGGCGACGCGTGTCCACGCCCTCGAGCACCGGAATGCCTGCGTCGGCGAGATAGTTGGGCAGCGACCCGTTTGCGCGCCAGTTCGCGAACGCGTTCGACAGCTCTTTCACGACGACGCCGGCGACCTGCGGCCCGGCCGATTCGGGATCGGCGTCGTTCACACCGTAGTTCCCGATCATGGGCGCGGTCATCACCACGATCTGCGCGTTGTACGACGGATCGGTGAAGACCTCCTGGTAGCCGCTCATGTTTGTCGTGAAAACGACTTCGGCGGCGCGGGGCTCGACTTTGGCCCCATCGTGGCGCAAGCGGCCACGAAAAAGGGTTCCGTCCTCGAGGAGAAGGAACCCTGGTTCGCGAGAGCTGGTCACGTGGCGAAGATCAGTTCTGCTTGCCCGACGGAGGCTGTTTGCCTGCAGTTTTTCCGGCAGGCGCATCCTTTCCAGCTGGAGCCTTCTCGGGCTGCTTGGATGACGCCGCGGGCGGCGTAATCGGCTGAAGCGGCGTCGCCTGCGACGCGCCACCCGTCAACGGGGCGCTCGGCAGGACCGGCTGTGCCGCCTGGTCGAGCACTGAGCGCACGACGCGGCCGCGGCCAGCCATGATCTGGAGCACGAATGCAAGACCGATGAAGATGCCCCCGGTCCACCAGCTGGCCTTGGTCAACAGGTTGCCGGCTTCACGCGAGCCAAGGAGCGAATTGGGGCTCGACCCGGCGCCGCCGAATGATGCGGCAAGCCCGCCACCCTTTCCCGCCTGCAGAAGCACGGCGGCGGCGAGGATGAAGGAGTCGAGAAGAAGGAGAACTACGAAGAAGCGATACATGTGAGAAAGATAATCGGAGAGCGAGGGCTAGAGGGCTGGAGGGCTAGAGGGCTGGAGGGAACGGCATGAGGTCTCGTCTTGCCACCCTCTAGCCCACTAGCCCTCTAGCCCTGTTTTGTTGTCACCATCGAGTGCCAGCCGCCCGCGTCCAGGGAGGCTCCGCCTACCAGTACCCCATCCACCTCAGGCTGGCTCACCAGCGCCTGGACGTTCGCGAGGCTGACGCTGCCGCCGTACAGGATGGGGACGCCGCCCACCCGCTCTGTTGCCTGGCGGAGGGTGTCGCGCAGCACCGTGTGAACGTCGTTTGCATCCGTCGGCGTGGCGTTTTTCCCGGTGCCGATTGCCCAGACCGGCTCGTAGGCCACGACCATCTGGCTCACGTGCTGCCCGTCGAGGCCTTCAATGCCGGCGCGCAGCTGGCGGAGCACAACGTCGTTCGTTTCTCCGCGCTCGCGCTGGATGAGTGTTTCGCCAACGCACAGCACCGGAATCAGGCCCGCGCGAAATGCCGCGCCGACTTTCTTTCTTGTCTCTGCATCGGTTTCGCCGAACAGATGGCGGCGTTCCGAGTGTCCGACGAGCGCGTATTTCGCGCCGGCGCCACGCGCGATCGCCGCGGAGTTCTCGCCGGTGAATGCGCCCTTGTCTTCCCAGTGAATGTTTTGCACGCCGATCTGGATGTCGTTGCGCTCCTTCAGTCCGTGCACGACCGCGGGGAGCGTGAGCGCCGGAGGAAAAAGGATGATCGTTCGATCCTTCATGCGCTGATAATGCGCAAGAAAATCGCGCACGAACGCCGCCGCGTCGGCGGGTGCGTGATTCATCTTCCAGTTGCCGGCAAAAATGAGGTGTTTCATTGGTCGAGCGCTGCGACTCCCGGGAGAATCTTGCCTTCGAGAAACTCCAGCGACGCGCCGCCGCCGGTGCTGACGTGACTCATCTTGTCGGCGAGCCCCGCTTCGGCGACCGCGGCCGCGGAATCACCACCGCCGACGATGGTAGTAGCGCCCTTTGCGGTGGCGGCAGCCATCGCCTGCGCGATGGCCGTCGTGCCTTTGTCGAACGGCGGATGCTCGAACACGCCCATTGGCCCGTTCCAGAGCACCGTTTTCGCGGCCGCGATCGCGCGGGAATATGATGCGGCCGTCTCCGGCCCGATATCGAGCATGGCCTCGGCCGCCGGAATCTTGTCGCGCTTCACCGCGTGCGCGGCGTTCCCGGCCTCGATGGCGGGTGCCACCGTCGCATCGTGCGGAAGGATGAGCGTGGTCCCAGCGCGCTCGACCAGCTCGCGCGCCATGTCGATGCGATCCGGCTCGACCAGCGACTTCCCCGTCTCCAGTCCCATCGCGCGATAGAACGTGCAGGCCATCGCACCGCCGACGAGCAGGGCGTCGACTTTCGGCAGCAGCGCCTCGATGACGTCGATCTTCCCCGAGATCTTGGAGCCACCGAGAATGGCGACAAACGGCCGCTTCGGATTGTCGAGCGCGCCGCCGAGATATTCCAGCTCGCGCGCAATGAGCAGGCCGGCAACCGCGGGGCGGAGGTATTTCGCGATGCCCGCGGTCGACGCATGCGCGCGATGCGCCGCGCCGAACGCGTCGTTGACGAACACATCGCCGAGCTGCGCGAGGCGCTGCGCCAGCGCGTCGTCGTTCTTTTCCTCACCGGCCAGAAAACGGGTGTTCTCGAGGAGCAGCGCGCTGCCGTCGGCGAGCTGTTTCGTCGCCGCGATCGCCGCGTCGGTGTCCGTCTCTCCGAAGAAGCTCGAGGGAAACTTCGCGAGCTTCCCGAGCTCTGCCGCGACGGGCGCGAGGGAATACGCGGGGTCCGGTTTTCCCTTCGGGCGGCCGAAATGCGACAGTAGCACCACGCGCGCGCCGCTCCGGGTCAGAAGCTCGAGCGTGGGAAGCGACGCCGTGATGCGCGTCGCATCGGTGACGCGCCCGCTGTCGTCCACCGGAACGTTGAAGTCGACGCGGACGACGACGCGCTTGCCGCGCACGTCGCCCGCGATGTCACGCACGGAGCGTACGGTCACGTGATCAGAGCCGCCCGCCAACGAGGCGGAGCAGGTCGACACAACGGTTCGCGTATCCCCACTCGTTGTCGTACCAGCCGGACAGTTTCACGAGCGTGCCGTCGATGACGTTCGTGTTTTTCGCGTCGATGATGCACGAGTGCGGATTGCCGATGTAATCGGTCGACACGAGCTCTTCCTCGGTGTAGGCAAGAATGCCCTTGAGCGGGCCCGCCTCACTCGCCGCGCGAAACGCCGCGTTGACCTCCGCAATGGTGGTCTTCTTCTCGACTTCAACCGTCAGCTCGGTGAGCGACACATCGGGAGTCGGGACCCGGATCGCGATGCCGTCGATCTTGCCCTTCACTTCCGGAATCACGAGAGACGTTGCCTTTGCGGCGCCGGTCGTGGTCGGAATGATCGATACGGCTGCGGCCCGCGCGCGGCGCAGATCCTTGTGCGGCAGATCGAGGATGGACTGATCGTTCGTGTACGAATGCACGGTGACCATCGACGCGTGCACGAACCCGAACGTGTCGCGCGCCACCTTCACCATCGGCACGAGGCAGTTCGTGGTGCACGACGCGTTCGAGATGATGTGATGCACGCGGGCGTCGTATTTGTCGTGATTCACGCCCATCACGACCGTGATGTCCTCGCCCTTTGCGGGCGCGGAAATGATCACCTTCTGTGCGCCCCCGGCGCGGTGTTTCTGCGCGTCTTCCGCGTTCGTGAAGCGGCCCGTCGATTCGAGCACGACGTCCACGCCGAGGTCTTTCCACGGCAGCTTCGCCGGGTCCTTTTCGGCGAAAATGCGAATGTCGTCGCCGTCGATCGAGATCGAATTGGCGGACACCTGCACATCACCATCGAAAATGCCGTGCACCGAGTCGTACTTGAACAGATGCGCCAGCGTCTTCGTGTCGGTCAGGTCATTGACCGCCACGAAATTGACGTCCGTCAGTCCGCGTTCTTTCGCGGCGCGGATGACCTGACGACCGATGCGGCCGAAGCCGTTGATGCCGACACGAACTGCCATCGAGTTTCGCTCCGAGGGTGGGGCGTCCGGTCGAACGCGGCGCGCGCCCTCCCGAACGTGACGTAACTGATTGTGGTTGCCCCGGCGGCAGCTGCGACCGCCGCGCAGGCGTTGAGAGTCGCGCCGGTCGTCACCACGTCGTCGACGATCACGACGTGGGCGCCGCGCATCGCCGTCGCCGCCGGACCGGCGCCGAATGCACCGTGAACGTTCGCGGAACGCTGGTCAGGCGTCAACCGCACTTGCGACTTCGTTTCGCGCGTCCGGAGAATGGCGCCATGCGCGTCGGGAATTCTCCACTGGCGCGCGAGCGACCGGGCCAATTCGGCGCTCTGGTTGTAACCGCGCTCACGAAACCGGACCGGTGCGAGCGGCACCGGAACGACGAGCGTGGCGCCCGGCGTCCGCCACTGTTCGGGAAGTGGGCCCAGCGCCCGCACCATTTCGTCCGCGAGCGCCGGCCAGCCGCCGTACTTGAGCTGATGCGACATCTGGCCGCCGGTGCCCTCGGGGACCCAGCACGCCGACCGTGCGAATGAGACATGCTCCGGAAGCGATGCACACCACCGGCATTCGGTGCCGCGACGAGGATGGCCGCAACGCGCGCACAGCGGCGGCGGGAGCAACGGTACCGCGCGCCAGCATCGGTCGCACACGAGCCGCGGGTGGTTCTCGTTGTCCCGCATTTTCCTGGTCTCGTCGTGCGAGAGCCCGGCGCACAGCACGCATGCGCGCGGAAGCACGAGGTCGAGCACCGCGTCGGTGAGCATGGCGCAACATGCGGCGCTGCCCGAAAAACCCATCACCGAAACACCGCGCCGCGCAGCGATTTATTGCGCGAGGTCGCTCACCGCGCGGTACATGACCGTGCGATCTGGTTCGACGCCAAGCCAGCGCGCGAAGGAGAGGGCACCCTGCTCCACCAGCATGTCGAGGCCGTCGATCGCCTTGAGGCCGCGCGCGCGCGCCTGCTGCACCCACGGCGTGCCGCCATGACGATAGGCGAGATCGAACACACGGGCGGTGGGATCGCACAGGGCGACATCGACGGGGCCGTCATCGTCCGCGAGCCCCGCCGGCGTCGCGTTCACGATGAGACCTGCGTTTCGTACCACCTCATCGACCACCGCGCCGGCGCCAGGACCGGCTGGCGCCACGGTCGTCGCGACCTTCGGAAAACGCGCGGCAAGCGCGTTCGTGCGGGGCATGCTTCGCGCGACGATGATCGCAGTGGCGCCCCTCCAGTTCTCCATGGCCGCAAGCACGGCAGCGGCGGCGCCACCCGCTCCGAAAATCACGGCGCGAAGTTTGTCCGGAGGAGGGCCGAAGGCCCGGCGGAAAGCGGCATCGAAACCGCCAACGTCGGTGTTATCGCCTACGAGCCGTCCGGCGTCTGGCCAGAACGTGTTGACGGCACCGACGCGCTCGGCGATCGCCGTGCGTTCGTCGCAGAGCGCGAATACAGCTTCCTTGTGCGGGATCGTCACGTTCCCAGCCACGCGTCCGCCCACGAACGCGCGCATCGTTTGGTCGAGCGCTTCGGGCGCAACGTCAATCGCGTCATACGCGAGCTCGCTGCCGGCGACGCGCAGTGCCGCGTTCTGGAACCGGGGGGAGAGCGAGTGCGAAACCGGATGGCCGACGAGAACCAGCCGGGTCAGCGGCGTCACGGCCCGCCGGGAGCGCGGCTCGGGACGAGACGCTCGAACGCCCGCTCGATTTCGCGCGTCAGCTCGTCGGCGGCGCTTCGGTAGGTGTCGAGGTCACCGCCGAATGGATCGCTGATCGCGCGGGCATCCGTCCCGTTCGAGCCGTAGGACGTGAGAAGGTACGACTTGCCGACGCCCCCGAGCGCTTCGATTCGCTCGAGATGGTGCGGGCCCATCGCGAGTATGAGGTCGGCACCCTCGACGAGCTCGCGCGTGAGCTGGCGCGCGCGATGTGCATTGAGGTCGAGTCCCCGTTCGAGCCCGACGAGCAAGGCGCCGTCCGATGCCGGCGCGTCGGTCCACGCGGAAGTACCCGCGCTCTCGAAGATCACATCCTGCAGCTGGCGCCGGCCTGCAATCTCACGCGCGATCGCTTCGGCCAGCGGCGACCGGCACGTGTTGCCCGTGCAGACGAAGAGCACGCGCATTACTCGTCTCCCACCAGGTCGGGCACCGCGCTACGCAGGGTCCCGGCCCCCAGAATACCCGCGCGCACGATGCGTGTTGTTTCTTCCGTGCAGTCCACCACGGTTGATCCTCGCGTCACGGCCAGCTCGCCGCCATCCAGCACCATGAGATCGCCGGTCGCTGCGGGCGCTCGCCACTCGGTGACAATCTCCTGCGCCGAGCGCGCGGGGGGAAGTCCGGGACGGTTCGCGCTCGTGGACGTGATCGGCGCGCCATAGGTCTCGATCGCGCGCTGCATGCCAGGATGCGCGGTCCACCGCACCGCGATGCCGCCCGACGGACCGCGCAACGCGCGGTGCATGTTGATCTCGGTCGGCATGATCAGGGTGAGCGGCCCCGGCCAGAACGCGGCCGCGAGTCGCTCCGCATCCGGGGTCACACGCAGCCGCAGCATGTTGAGCATGCCGGGGCCGGACACGAGAAGCAGGAACGGCTTGTTCTCGCTCCGTCCCTTGAACGCAATCAGTGCATCGACCGCGTCCGGCGCCACGCTGGAGCCGAACCCGTAGAGCGTCTCCGTGGGATGCGCGAGGATGTGGTGCGCGCGCAAGTGTGCAGCGATACGTGGCAGGGCATGCAGCACGTCGCTCGCGCTCTGGAACGGAACCGCATTGGCGGTGAGCGTCACGGCTCCGGTGGTCCGTCGCGAAGCTGTTGCAGCAATTCTGCGCGTGCGAAATCTCCCGGTTCAGTCACCTTGAGCGCGCGCTCGTGTCCGCGAACGACGACCACCGGCACGCCGAGTCGTTCGACGAGCGCTGCGTCGTCCGTGCCAGTGATACCCCGCTCATGCGCTTCCTGGTACGCCTGGTCGATGACGTCGCGTGGAAACCCCTGCGGTGTCTGCGCCCGCCAGAGGCTCGTGCGGTCCACGGTACGCACGACCCGGCCGCTGGCATCCGCTTCCTTGAGTGTGTCGACGACGGGGAGCGCGGCGACGGCGCCGTGCCCCGCGCGCGCCGCGGCAATCACGCGGTCAATGGTTTCGTTCGTCACCAGCGGCCGCGCCGCGTCGTGCACGAGTACGATCTTCGCGTCGGGAACGAGATCCTCCAGCCCATTGCGCACCGAATCGGTTCGTTCGGCGCCGCCCACGGACAGGAGAAGGCGGTCGAGGTCGTTCTGGAGGAGCCACGGTGGCGGGTCCGCGACGTATTGACGCGGGAGCACGCACACGACCGCGCACACGTCCGATCGTGCAAGAAACGTTTGCACGGAATGCAGCAGCATGGGCTTCCCGCCTACCCAGCGGAACTGTTTCAGCTCGCCGGCTCCCGATCGGGTGCTCTGGCCCGCCGCAACGATAATGACGCCGACGTCGCGCGCCACGGGCGATGGCCGCGCGGGCACCGTGAACACGCGCAACGGCTCGGGTGGCGGAACGTGTCGAGAGATGCCCATCAGGTGCGAGCGGCTGACGGTGCGCGCGACGAGCGGCGCGCCCCGAACAACGCGCGGAAGAGCGCGCCGACGTCGGGCACGCCTTCGACGGCCATGGTCCCCGGACCACGCGCGGAGGACGACCGTGCCGCGACGTACGCCGTTCTGAAACCGAGTTGCGCAGCCTCGGCGAGCCGCCGGTCGGTTTGCGCGACACCGC
>DASRAP010000219.1:0-5287 GCA_035638155.1 Gemmatimonadaceae bacterium
AGCGCGGTGCCCTGGCGCACGCCGGAATCCGTCAGATCACGGATCGCGTGCGCCCCGAGGACCGAAATGACGCCACGCCCCCGGAACTCCGGAATGGTGAAGCCGCGTCCGAAGTACGCCTCATCAGGCGCGAGCGTGAGCGTGCGCTCGAGCCGGTCATCGCGAAAGGTCTTCCCGACGATCGTCCAGATGATCGACACGATATGCCCGTCGTGACGCGCGAGATAACACCGCCAGCCTTCGCCCAACAACTTGAGTGACCACTCCTTGCCGATCCGCCATTCGTCGATCGACGTGATCTCATCGAGCGCGGCGTGGTCGCCGGCCGCGAGCTCCGACACCGACAGGTTCAGCCGGCGCGCCGCCCGCGCCATGGCGCGGGCGTGAACGTCGGGTTGCCTGTATGTCGCGAGGTGATACCGGAACACGTTGAGATGCACGCGGTCTGCCGGCTCCGAAAGCCGGCCTTTCAGTTTCTGCAGCAGGCGCATCATGCAAACGGCGCGCCCGCCGGGACGAGACGCGGCACGAGATTCACCACGCCGCGCACGTCGACGTCGGCGTGAATGAACAACGTGCCCACGGCGAACTGTCCGTAATCCTTCTGCACGTTGTAGCGATGCAGGGCGATGCCGAGATAATACGCGCCCGGCGCGAGGTGCAGATCCATCTCGAACGTCACGGAAATCCGGTCGCCGGGGTCCATGGTGTACGCGGGCGCGCCGAGGCGTTCCGTCGACGTCGAGAACACCACGTACTGCCGCTCGTCCGCCATGCCGATCGACACCGCGAAGGATTCCACGTGCTGGCGCGCCGTGACCTCGACGTCGAAGCGCACCGTCTCGCCTGACGAAAAACGCACGTTCTCGCCGGCGGCGCCGCGCATGACGAAGCGGCTCACGTACGCCGGCATGGTCTCCGACGCCTGCGCCGCGGCGATGGAGAACGCGTTGATGTAATCGCGGACCACTTCGCCGGTCGGACCGGCCGCATGCACGCGACCCGCCTCGAGCAGCACACACCGCGAGCACAGCTCGGTGACCGCCGGGAGGTTGTGCGACACGAAAATCACCGACGCGCCGCCGCGCGCGATGTCCCGCATCTTGTCGAGGCTCTTCCGCTGGAACAGGTAGTCGCCCACGCTCAGCACTTCGTCGACGACGAGAATCTCGGGTTCGAGATGCGCGGCCACCGCGAAACCCAACCGCGCGAACATGCCGGACGAATACCGCTTGACGGGCGTATCGATGAATTCCGTGAGCCCGGAAAAATCGACGATGGCATCGAAGTTCCGCCGGATGTCCTCGCGCTTCATGCCGAGAATGCTGCCGTTGAGGTAGACGTTCTCCCGGCCGGTCAGGTCCGGATGAAAACCCGCGCCGAGCTCGATCAGCGCCGAGAGCCGGCCGCCGACATGTATGACGCCGGACGTGGGCTTCATGATGCCGGCGAGAAGCTTGAGCATGGTGCTCTTCCCCGCGCCGTTTCGCCCGATGATGCCGAGGGCTTCGCCGCGCTGCGTTTCGAACGTGACGTCGCGGAGCGCCCAGAACTCGCGGTCTCCGAGCTCGCCGCCGGGGCGGCGCGGCCGCAGCGCGTTCCTGATGAGCGCGGGAATGAGGTCGCGGAGCGAGTCGTGCAGCTGGCCTTTGCGGAACTTCTTCGAGACCTGGTCGACCCGCAGGACGGCGTCGCTCATCTGGTCAGACGCTTTCCGCGAACCGCGGCTCGAGTTTCGCGAACACGGCGAACGCGGACAACAGTGCGACGAGCGTGAAGCCTGCGCTGTACGCGAGCCACGGCAGGTCGGGCGGGCGGTGATGAATGACGGCGGCCGTCAGGCCTTCGAGCAGCGGCGCGATCGGATTCAGCATGAGCCAGGTCTTCCACCGCGCGAACGTGTCGACGTCGTACAGGACCGGCGTCACGAAGATCGCGAAGGTGAGCATCACTTCGACGAGGTACTTGACGTCGCGGAAGAACAGGCTTCCCGCCGAGAGCACGATGCCGAGCGCGGCGACCAGCAGCACGAGGATGACGAGAATCAGGGGAACCCACAGGAGCTGCACTGATACGCCGACACCCGCGATGGCGAGCACGATGATGAGGGGCACCGCCGCCATGCCGAAGTCCACGAGCTGCGAGCCGATCGCGGACAGCGGAAAGATTTCGCGCGGCACGTAGATGCGGGTGACCAGGTTCGCGTTCGAGCTCAGACTGTTCGTCGCGAAGCGGATGCTGGCGACCGCGAACGCCCAGGGCACCGACTTGAGGGTGACCGCCGCAATGTCATCCGCACGGAGCGGCTGGTGCGCCAGGTATGCGAACCCGCCCCGCACGAGAATGCCGGCGCCGACGATGACGAGGGGCATGAGGATCGCCCAGAGAAAACCCATGAGCGACTGCTTGTACTTCACCACCACCTCGCGCCACGTGATCATGAACAGGATCTCGCGGTGCGCGGCGAGGGCGCGCAGCCGGTCCGCGATCACGGTCCGCCGTTCCGCGCCGAGGGCCGCCAGTATTCCGCCGCCTGCCCCAGCAGGCGCGAGCACTCGAGCCGATGGTAGAAACGGCGGCGGGGATCCGTCGTGGTCACCCAGCGGAGACTCGCCTCCGCGATGCGATGAATGAGGTACCGTGGCACTCCGAACCAGAGATGGGTGGTGACGCGTTCCGGCTCGAGCAGAATGTCTTTGCGCCCGTACTGAAAATACCAGCGGGAAAAATACGACTTCTTCATGCGTTCCATCGTGACGGGGTGATAGATCACCGCGTCACCGACGTACAGGATCTTGCCGCCGGCCGCACGAATCCGGCGGCAATAATCGGTGTCTTCGCCGCGCATCAGGGTACGTCCGCGCGGGCCGAGCTGCGGGTTGAAGCCGCCGAACGTGTCGAGGACACCCTTCCGGAACGCCATGTTCGCGCCGTAGGGAAGATCGGGAATGACGCGTGTGCCACCGCCGTGATCGTAATGGACGAGCGCACCGGGCATGAGCGAATACTCGCCGCTGTCATCGTACCACGGCGGTTTCGGCATGGGCCACACCGGGACCACGCGGCCCCCCGCGGCCGCGCAGTCGGTCTGCGAAAACGTCTGCCACATCACCGAGACCCAGTCCTCGTGCGCGACAATGTCGTCATCCGTGAAGAGCAGCAGATCGGACGCTGCGACGTCACGCGCCGCCGTGTTGAGCGCGAATGACTTGCCCACCCTCGGTTCGAACGCATACCGGCACGGCAGAATCGAGGCCGCCTCCTTCGCCACACGCGCGGTGTGGTCGGTGGACGCGTTGTCGACAACGAGCACTTCCCACGACACGCCGTGCGGGACGCGCTGCAGCGAGAGGCTGCGAAGCGTCATGCGCAGCGCGTCGGCACGATTGTGCGTGCAGAGAACGATCGAGACGTTCATGCGAGCGCCCGCGCCATCACCCAGAAGGGTGTGAGCGACTCGCCAAGCTCCGCGACCCGGCGCCGGTGAAACGCGAAGTACCCCCCGCGCCGGAAGGAGAGGGCGGCCCTGAGGAGCCGCCGCGCATAGAGGCGCGTCACGCGACGCTCCACTGGTGCGAGCTCCTCCGGCGTCAGAAACTCGGGGCCGAAGCGCCGCAGCATCGTGTATTGGAGCGCGAGGAACCAGTCGTCGTCCTTGCGCGCGCCCGTCACGGATTCGGGATCATCCTCGGTGCGCACCCACGACAGCACCCGTGGCACGAATCCCAGTTTGTGCGTGCGCAGCAGCTCGAAGCACACCTCCGTGTCCTCGTGGAACCGTGCGGGGTCGTAGAACGGCGACCGGCTCCGGACACACGCCGCGCGGTACATCACCGTGGTCGGGTTACCCATGAAAAACCACGGCGACAGCAGTTGCTGGCGGCACACGGCGCGTCCGTCGTGCACGGGCACGTCTTCGGGCAGCGTGCGGAACAGCACCCACGGCCCATACGAATACCACGAGGCGATGATGGCCACGGCGGGGTCCAGCTCGCCAACACCCACCATCTGCTCGAGACACTCTGAACTGATGTGATCGTCGGCTTGCACCAGTTTCACGTACGCACTGTCTCCGGCGATGTGCGTGAGCGCCGCGTTGTAATTGTCGACCTGCGACAGAAACGCCGGCTGGTCGATCACCCGGATCCGCGAGTCACGGCGTGCCCAGTCGCGCGCGACGGCATCCGCGCCGTCGGTGCTGCGGTTGTTGACCAGGATATACTCGAAGTTGGTCCATGTCTGCGAAATCACGCTATCGATACATGTCCCGAGGTGCACCGCCGTATTGTGAAATGGGGTGACGACGCTCACGAGCGGCTGCGTCATGTCACCGTCCCGCCAGGCGGAATACCCGGGCGTATTCTTCGCCCAGCCGCCAGCGGTATTCGGATACACGCCGTTCGATGCCGTGTTCGATGCGCGCGCGATCCGAATGCACGTGCGCGACTTTCGCGACGACGGCCGCGGGAACAAATGTCTCGATCGGCAACGCCAGGTCGGCGAGCCCGAAATCCTGCATCACGCGATCAACCTTGCGCTCGTAGGACAGCGCGATCACCGGGCACGTCGCGACGAGGCTGAGCACGGCACCGTGGAGGCGGCTGGCGATCACGACGTCGAGCTCGGAGGCGAGCGCAATGACGGATGCGGCCGTCGGCGTGTCATGCACGCGCACGCGCCCCGATTCGACGTGCGCGGGAACGAGCGCCGCGATCTCCGCCACGGTGGTGCGGTCCGGGCCGTCCGTCGAAAAGAGCCCGACCGATTCGCCGTCTTCCACCAGCAGGCGCACCGTGGCGGCGAGGCGCTGAACGTAGTCGTGATAGCGGCTCGGATCCTTCTCAGGCCACGCACGCGGATCGGCGTACGCCATGGGACTCACGCCGACAAGGCGTGCGGCGCGTGCCCGCCGCGCCGGTGCCGGGAGATTGAACGCCAGGTCGGGGCAGAACTTGAGCGGAACCCACGCACCGAGTGCGTGCGCGAGCACCATCGAGCCTTCGTCACGAATGGAGACGTGCGTCGCGGCGCGGAGCGCGCCCTTGAGCAACCAGCGGCTCGTGCGTGTGCGCGCGGTGCCGAAGCCCGTGCCGATGATGGCCACCGGCACGCCACGCGCCCGCGCGCGCCGCAGCCACTTCCACAGCACGTACGGATGTCCCCACGCGCCGCCCCAGTAATCGTCGAGCTGACCGCCCCCCGCGACGATCACGAGATTGCATCCCTGAAGCACGCGCGACTCCATGCGGGCCAGCCGAAACTCCCGCGCCACGGCGCGCGCCGCCGT
>DASRAP010000220.1:0-17016 GCA_035638155.1 Gemmatimonadaceae bacterium
ATTGTCGAAGGCGATCGCATCGCGAAGATCAATTCGGTCGATCTGCGCGTTCCTGCCACTGACGCCGGCGACCCGGACCTCGCACGCGCGAGGCTCCGTCGGTTCACTCAGGAGATTTCCGGTCTCAAGGCCGGTGGTGCCGCGACACTCACCGTGGTGAGCGGTGGCCGCCAGCGCGAAGTGCGCGTGACCGCGGTCAAGCAGAGCGAGCTCAAGAACGACGACGACGGCTTCAGCTACTTCTTCGGTCCCGGCAACGGCGCGATCACGATCCCGCGGCTCGAACAGTTCAACTTCCCGAACGGCCGCGGATTCCAGGTCATGCCGAACGGCGGCAACTTCTTCTACCGCGGTGACATCAAGGGCGACGACCTTCGCGAGCAGGTCGAGAAAGCGCTCGAACAAGCGCGCAAGTCACTCGACGGCATTCGCGGCGACAAGGAGATCATCCGAGCGCCGATCAAGACGAAGCCGATTGTGAAGAAAGCAGTGGTCAGGACATAGGGCTACAGGGCTAGAGGGCTAGAGGGCCGGAGAGTTCGACTCTCTCCGGCCCTCTGGGTTTGTGCAGTTCCCACCAGCCCACTAGCCCTCTAGCCCACTAGCCCTCTAGCCCTCTAGCCCTCTAGCCCTAGATCTCAAGCTGGGTGCCAAGCTCGACCACTCTATTCGGCGGGATTCCGAAGTACTCGGTGGCGCTGATGGCGTTGCGTGCCATCACCGCAAACAGCTTCTTCCGCCACACGGCCATCTTGATGCCGTGCTCGCCGCGCTTCCGGCGTTTCGGGATGAGGCGCTCGCGCCCCACATAATACGTTGTCTCGAGCGGCCGCGTGCGGATGCCGCGCTCGTTGAACATCGCGAGCAACTCCTTCACATCCGGCGTTTCCATGAAACCGTACCGTGCGACGGCGCGATAAAAACCGTGATCGAGCGGTTCAATCTTAAGCCGCTCCGATGTCGGCACTTCGGGAACGTCTCCTGGAATGACCGAGAGAAGAATGACCTGGTCGTGCAACACCTTGTTGTGCTTGAGGTGATGCAGGAGAACCGTGGGAACGCCCGTTGGCTCCGACGTCATGAACACGGCAGTGCCTGAAACGCGAATGCGCGGGTTGCGGCCGATGTCGTCGAGGAACACGTCCACCGAGAGCGCACTCTCCGTGAGCTTCTCGCGCAGCAACGCTCGCCCGCGCTTCCATGTCGTCATCAGCGTGAAGATTGCGCCGGCCGCTGCGAGCGGGACCCAGCCCCCGTGGGGAATCTTGATCGCCGTCGCCGCAAAGAACGTGAGATCGATCGTGAGGAACACGATCACGAAGAGCGCCGCTTGCCATGGACGCCAGCCGAGATGCCACACCGCCACGAGTGCAAAGAGCACGCTTGTAGTCGACATCGCGCCCATCACCGCGATGCCGTAGGCGGCGCCCAGTGCCGTCGACGAACCGAACGACAGCGCCATGAGGAGGCAGCCCACCATGAGCGCCCAATTGATTTCGGGTACGTAGATCTGGCCGGCTTCTCGCGCGGACGTGTGCACGATCGTCACGCGTGGCGAGTAACCGAGCTGCACGCACTGCTGGGTGAGCGAAAACGCTCCGGAGATCATTGCCTGCGAGGCGATGATCGCCGCCGCGGTGGCGATCACGAGCAGCAGCGAGCGAAAACCCGGCGGCGCGAGGTGATAGAACGGATTCTCGATCGCCGTCGCGTCACGAAGGAGCAGCGCGCCCTGGCCAAAGTAGTTGAGCACGAGCGATGGCAGCACGAGCGCGTACCACGCAAGACGGATGGGACGCTTGCCGAAATGCCCCATGTCCGCGTACAGCGCCTCGGCGCCCGTCATCGCCAGCACGACGGCGCCGAGCACGACGAATCCCATCAAACCATGCGTGATGAGAAAGTTCGCGGCGTAGAGGGGGTTGAGCGCATGCAGCACGGCGGGTGCTTTCACGAGCTCCATCGCGCCGAGCAAGCCGATGATGACGAACCATGTCGCGGTAATCGGGCCGAAGACCGCGCCCACGCGTGCAGTACCGAAGCGCTGCACGAAAAAGAGCGCGATCAGGACGCCCACCGAGAGTGTGACGACGAGCTGCTGCGTGAACGACGGCGAAATCACCGCGAGACCTTCCACCGCGCCCAGCACGGAAATGGCGGGCGTGATGATACCATCGCCGTACAGCAACGCGGCGCCGAAGAGACCCAGCGTGATGAGCACGAGCCGTCGCCGGCGCCCGAGGTTCGGCTTCTTCAGCGTCAGCGCCAGCAACGCGAGAATGCCCCCTTCGCCCCGGTTGTCCGCGCGCATGATGAACGCGAGGTACTTCACCGTCACGACGAGAATGAGCGCCCAGAGGATCAGCGAGAGGACGCCGTAGACGTTGTCGATGGTGACGTCGACGTGATACTCCGGCCGGAAGCACTCACGCAGCGCATAGAGCGGGCTCGTGCCAATGTCGCCGTAGACGACGCCGAGTGCCGCGAGCGTGAGGAACGCGAGACGTTTTCCTCGCGGATGCGGGTCCGGGTGATGATGACCCGCGGCGGTCTCCGGAGGCGTGGAGACGGGGGGCGCCGGACCTGCGGCGGCTGAACCCGGATCCGGCACGGTGGGTTCAGTCGCTGGGGCTGTCGACACTAGGTGAGGACGAACGGGGCGAAGTACACGGGTGCTACGAGAGTACCCCAAAGGTAAGGGCTAGAGAGCCGGAGGGCTGGAGGGCCAGAGAGCCCGTGGACTCCCAGCCTGACGGATCGGCCGTTCGTAGCGGCCCAAATGACAGAGGGCCGGAAGGGGAACCCCCTCCAGCCCTCCAGCCCACTAGCCCTCAGCCCTATTACTCGTACCTGAGCGCCACAATCGGATCCAGCCCCGCCGCTCGCCGTGCCGGCCAGACCCCGAAGAGCACGCCGACGCCGGCGCTGAACCCCAGCGCCAGAGCGACCGACTCGGGCGCAATGCGCGTGTTCGTCTTGAAGAAATGCTCGAACGCCGACGCACCGCCGGCGCCCGCCAGCACGCCCACGATTCCGCCGAGGAGACAGAGCACCACGGCCTCGATGAGGAACTGGAGCAGGATGTTGACCTTGGTCGCCCCGAGTGCCTTTCGCACGCCGATCTCGCGTGTGCGCTCGGTAACCGACACGAGCATGATGTTCATGATGCCGATGCCGCCGACGAGAAGTGACACGGCGGCGATGCCTGCAAGCAGATAGGTGAACGTCTCCGTCGTCTCGTTCAGTGTGTTCAGGAAGTCTGCCTGGTTTCGTATCTGGAAATCGTTCGGTCGTCCCGCGCGCAGCCTGTGCGCCCTGCGCATCGCGACTTCGATCTCACCCATCGCCACCGGAATCGATTCCTCGTCTTTCACGAGCACGGAGATCGAGCCGAGGCGGTCGTTACCGGCGATGCGGAATCGCGCCGTCGTAATCGGAATCAGCACCATGTCGTCCGGCGTGCCGCCACCGGTGCCCGACGACTTCGGCTTGAGAATCCCGACCACGTGGAACTGGATGCCGCGGATCTTGATATCCTGATCGAGCAACGCGCGCGCGCTCGCCGAATCGAACCCGAGATTCGTGATGAGTCCCTGGCCGAGGACGGCCACGCGCTTGCGACCCGTGACTTCGCCATCGTTGAACATCCGGCCGAGGCCGGGCATGATCTCGTACTTGCGAACTTCGAGGTAGTTCGCCGTTGTGCCGACGGCCTTCGAGTTCGAGTTGTGGCTGAGGTACTGGATCTGCGTCTGCGTCTGGATTTCCGGCTGGATCTCCGTCAGCAGCGTTGTCCGCTCCTGCAGGAACTGGACATCGTCCAGCGTCATCTTCTGCTGGCCGCCCTGCCGCACGCCGCCCGCGCCCTGCTGCTGGCCGGGAGCGATGGTCAGCAGCGTGGTGCCGAGCGCCGCGATGCGGTCGCTCACCTGTTTCTGAGCGCCTTTGCCGAACGCGATCATCGCGATGACCGCGCCGACTCCGATCACGATGCCGAGCATCGTGAGGAAGGAGCGCATCTTGTTGGCCCTCAGCGCACCGAGTGCGACGAGGATCGTTTCAGTGATCAACATGTGCTGATTCCCTTATCAGCCGCCGCGACGGCCACCGCCGCCACCGCCGCCGCCAGGTCCACCACCACCCGGCGGGCCGCCGCCGCCCGGGCCGCCCATACCGGGCATCCCGCGACCGGCCGCGCCGCCCATACCCGGAATGATGCTGGTATTTGCTTTCTGCTTCTCCATTGCCTGCCGCCGCGTAACCTCGATCTTCGCGGCCGCCATGAGCGCAACCACATCGCCTTCCTTGAGGCCGTCCGTCACTTCGGCGATGTCGTAGTTCTGCGAACCGAGACGCACATAGCGCGGCTCGAAGATCTGCTTCGGTGGCTTGACCGTCGTGTCTTCGCCGACCTTCACGAACACGATGCCCGCCTGCGCGAGGCCCTGGCCACGGACACCGAGGCCGCCGTTACGCTGGCCGAGGACGCCCAAGGCTCCGCCACCACCACCGCCGCCACCACCGCCGCGTCCACCACGGCCCCCGCGACCGCCACGGCCCCCGGCGCCACCGAATCCGAAGCCGCCACCGTTCGCGCCACCGCCCGCAGTCAGGTTCCGGCGCTGACACGTGTTGTACTGAGTCTCGTCGATGCCCGCACCCTTGAGCAGCGTCTGCCGCTCGGTGCGGATGGCCTGACGGTCCGCATTCGGATCCCGGCCCTGCTGACTGAGTGCGTCCAGCTTCTGCTTGAGCGTTGCGTTCTTCGCGAGCGCGTCGGTAATGGTCTTGCACTGGTCATCGGAAACCTGCGCGCCACCACCGCCACCCTGGCCACGTCCACCGCCGCTGCCCTGTCCGGCGTTGCTCTGCATGTTGCCACCGCCATTGCCGCGCGTGCGACCGCCACCGTTCGCTCCGCCGTTGCCGCCCCCGTTGCCGCCCCCGTTCGCCTGGCCCGCGGGATCACCGCCGCGCCCTGCGTTCGTCGAGTCAAGAGCGCCCCGGCCAACCGGCACGCCCTGCGCATTCGCGCTGTCGTCGTTGATGCGCGCGCCGCCCGTGCGTCCGGCCGCCTGGCCGGCCTTCGCGACGGAATCCACTTTCTCCTTCGTCACGCCGAACATCTCGGCCACCGTCGCCGCTTCGTTCGAGAGACGGAACGCGTCGAGCGGAATCGCCAGCACGCGATTCCGCTGCTCGACGAGAATCGACACTTCTCCGTTCATTCCCGGCATCAGCGCGCCTTCCTCGTTGTCGAGGTTCACGAGCACCGGAAACATCGTGACGTTCTGATCCACGACGGCCTGCGGCTCCATCTTCTCGACGATGCCCATGAACGGGCGGTTCGGGAACGCGTCGACGAGCACCTGCGTGCTCATGCCCTTCTCGACCTTGCCGATGTCCGTTTCACTCACGAGCACGCGCGCGCGCACATGCGACAGGTCCGCCATTCTCACGAGCGTCGTGCCGCCGCTGGCGGAGCTCGACGCGGACGCAATGACGGTGCCCATCGAGACGAGCTTGTCGAGAATGGTGCCTTCGATCGGCGCGCGAATGGTTGCGTCGGTGACACGCTGCTGCGCGAGATCCAGCGCCTGGACCGCGCGAATCACGGCGGAATTCTGGTTCACGACGTCGAGGTCGCTCTGGTCCTTCTCGCGCTTCGTGATGACGTTTGCCTTGAACAGGGCGTCGTTCTGTTCCTGCAGTTTCTTCGAGTTCTCGAGCTTGGCCCTTGCCGCATCGAGGTCGGCCTTCGCCTGCTCGAGCGCGGAGTTCACATCCTTGGGATCGAGCGCGACGATGAGGTCGCCTTTCTTGACGTGAACGCCGGTCTCAACGGGCATCTCGGTGATCTGGCCGCCGGCCTTCGACTTGATGTCGACGACGTTGATGGGCTCGATCTTGCCGGTCGCGTCGGCCGTCACCTGGAGCGGCTGCATCTTGGCGACCGCCGTTGGAATAACGAATGGAGCTTCCTTCGCCTTCTGGCAGGCCGTGAGGCTGATGGCGACCAGGGAGCCGAGCAGTATGCGTTTCACGTAGTTCTCCGAAGTGATCAAGATGCGCGTGGAGTCGGCGTTCATTGCTGGGGCAGTTCGCGGCCGATCAGCGTTTCGATCTGCGCGCGGGTGTTACGCAGCGTGAAGCGCTGCTGGATGAGCGTGGTGCGTTGCTGGTTGAGCGTGTTCTGCGCGGTGAGCACGGTGAGAATATCGCCGGCGCCCACGTCGTAGCGCGTCTGCGCGATCCGCAGCGCCTCTGCCGCGTTCGTCACGTTGTCGTGGGCGATCGCGAGGTTGGCTTCCGCTGTCCGCAATGTGTTGATCTGCTGCACGATGTTCTGCCGCGCCTGCAGCTTCACGTCGCGCAGGTTGGCTTCCGAGTTGTCCGTCTGCACGCGCGCGTTCAGGAGCTGGGATTCGCGGCTGTAGCCGTTCCAGAGCTGCCAGTTGAGGCTGAGGCCGAAGCTCCAGTTGTAGTTCATCGGGCCCGAACCGAAGTCGTAGCCGGAGAACCCGCCGTGGGTCGCCTGCGAATTGCTGCGGCCATAACTCCCCGTCGCCTGCACCGTCGGCCAGAGCACCGAGCGCGTGGACCGCTCGGACGCCTTCTGCGCGTTGAGAGAAGCAATCGAGTTCTGGACCGAAGGCCCCTGCTCGGCGAGCTGCATGAGCTCGAGGTCATTCATGAGAAGTCGCGGCGGGTCCGCCGTGTCCGCGTCGATCGCCGTCACCGCAGCGTCGGAGCCCGTGAGGCGGGTGAGCTGGGCGCTCGCGTTGCTCGCGCTCGCTCGTGCGTTGAGCTGCGCGAGGCGCGCGTTGCCGAGTTGCACCAGCTGCGTGTTCGTGTCCGACGCGATCGCGGTACCAGCCTTCACGCGAGCAACGGCCGACTTGAATTGCTGTTCCGCCTGTGCGATCTGCGCTTGCGCGGCCGCTTCTGATTCGCGCGCCTGCAGGATGGCGTAGTACTGCTGCTTTACGTTCGCGGTGATCGTGAACTGCTGCAGCGTCTCATTGGCCTCGGCCTGGTCGACCTGCGCGTGCGCGCGCTTGAGATCCGAAAAGCGCTTGCCGCCGTCCCAGATCACGAGGGTGGCGTTGCCGAAGCTCTGGCTGAAACCCCACGACGTGGGATTGCGCTGCTGGAACACGCCATCCGACGTGTAGATGCCGCCGCCGCCGAGATTCGAGCCGTAGTTGAACGCAATGTTGTTGAGCGGCGAGAAGGCCCATCGCGCCACACGCACCGACATGGAGCTCGTGCGCAACTGGCCCCGGGCCTGCACCATGCTCGGCGAATTCTTCTTCGCCATCGTGACCGCGTCCGTGAGTGAAATCGGGCGGGCCTGGTCCTGCGCAACGACAATCGTGGGCGCGACGAGCGCCGCCAACACCACCAAAGTTTTTTTCATAAAGTCGGGAGGTCGAGTTTATCGGCGTCCGTCGCCCGGTCTCGGGCGATGTTGCTGCCTTTCATCGTACAACTTCAGTTGCTCCGGTGTGAGCAACGCGCGGAGGCGCTCATTCGTTGCTTTACGGAGCGAATCGCGCTGCGGCATGATGGGAGCCATCAGCGCACTGTCGGCGCGCATACGCGCAGACCAGACGGAGTCCCACGCGGTACGTTGCTGGGACGTGAATTTCAGATCGGTAAAAAACGTCTGCCGCACAGTACGCGGATCCTGCGACATACGTTCGAGCCGCCCCTGCACGAGCTCGCGGTCGACGAAAATGCCGACGGCGGCGCCGACGAGCATGGCGCCGACGTAAAAGAGGACGGCGATCGTCGAAGAACGGGACACGAAAAAACGCTTCGTCTTAGCGGCGAACCGGCGCCGTGGCGCCGTACGGCTCGTCGATTCCCGGGATGTACCGGGCCACTTCGAGATCGGTATCGGTCACGGCCTGATACGCGATGCGCGTCTCGATTTCACGCGCCTGCATCGTGAGCGCACCGAGTGCGAGAATCGCGAGACCTGCGGCGATCAGTCCCACACGCGCCACGCGCGGTGAGAGCGTCCACCACGTGATGGGCGATGCCGCCTCCGCCACGCGCGCCATGATTCGCCGCTGGAGTCCGTCCCAGTACGATGCAGTGTCCGACGGCGGGGCAAGCACAGGCCGCAGCGCGCTCGCGATCTCGCGATCGGGAGCCGGATCAGGGAAACGGAGTTCTTTGCTCATGACGTCCTCACTCACTTCGGAAAGTGCCGAGCGCATCGCGGAGACGAGCCCGTGCATAGTGCAAATCAGAGCGCGCGGTTCCTTCCGGGATGCCGAGCGCGGTGCCGATTTCTGCGTGTTTGAACCCTTCAATATCGTGGAGCACGATGACTGCACGCTGACGTGGCGGGAGCTCCGCCAGCGCTTCGCGCAACCGCTGCCGCAGGTCGCCGGCTTCCGCTGGATCGTGGAACGGCGATGCTACGGTTTCCGGCAGTTCGTCCGCTTCGCGTACCTTGCGGCGCCGCGTGAGATCCAGCGCGGCGTTCGCGACGATGCGGTGGAGCCAGGCGCCGAATGCCTGGTCGGGCCGGAACCGGTCCAGCGCGCGAAACGCGTGCAGAAACGCTTCCTGAACCGCGTCTTCCGCGTCCTCGTGGTTGAGCACGATGGCGCGGGCGACCGCGTAGGCCCGTCGTTGATGGCGCCGGACCAGCTCGCCAAAGGCGTTCTGGTCTCCGCGCTGGGCGGCGAGAATCCAGCCCTTTTCGTCGGCGACGTCGCTAACCACCGACGGCACCTCTGAAATCGGGACCGGACGCACGGCCGCTGCCATCACCGAGTTCCATCAAATTTCATACCTCGTTAACGCGTGCCGGAACCCCAACGTTGGCCCCCAGGCGCCGTACGTCAGACGGGTCCCGGGCCAGCGAGGCCGAGGTCGCCCGCCACCCCCTGAAGCGCCGCGATTACCACACCGATATGCTCGTCCAGCGGGACGCCCAGTTCGGCGGCGCCGTCGACGATGTCCTCACGGCTTACCCCGCGCGCGAACGCCTTGTCCTTGAACTTTTTCTGGACACTGCGGACATCGACATCGTGAACCGACCGTGACGGACGCACGAGGGCGGTGGCCGTCACCAGCCCGCACAGCTCGTCTACCGCGAACAGGGCCTTGGCCAGGCGGGTCGTTCGGGGAACGCCCGTGTACCGGGCATGCCCGAGAATCGCCTCGCAGACGTCGTCCGGATACCCCAAGGACCGCAGGTGCCGTACGCCCTCGGCCGGATGCTCGGCGTCGGCCGCCTGGGCGTCGTTGGGATACCGCTCGTAATCGAAGTCGTGGACGAGCCCGGTCATCCCCCATTTGTCGGCGTCCTCGCCCAGCTTCGTTGCATAGGCCCGCATCGCCGCCTCGACGGCGAGCATGTGGGAGCGCAGGGAAGGCGATTGGGTCCACTCGTGGACCAGAGCAAGCGTACTTTGGCGATCAGGCATCGCCAGAGATTAATCGATTAATCGTCGATCGTCGCTCTCAAGGCGTTGAGGATCACCGCCACATCGATCGCTTCCTGAACGAGCGCGCCCGCCACCGGCTGGAGCAGCCCGGCGGCGGCGAAGCCCATGGCGATCATCGACAATCCGACGCCGGCATAGATGCTCTGGCGCGCGATCGCGAGCGTGCGGCGCGACACGCGAATCACGCGCGCGAGGAGCGTAAGATCGCCCGAGAGGAGCACGCAGTCCGCTGATTCCGCGGCGATGCCGCCGCCATGTGCCGCGATCGCCACACCGACGGTGGCCGCCGCAAGGGCGGGCGCATCGTTCACCCCGTCGCCGACCATGGCGACGCGTGCGCCGCTTGCAACGAGGCCCTTGATCGCGGAAACCTTTTCGTCGGGCAGTAGCTCGCCGCGTGCTTCCGCGATCCCCAATTCGCGCGCGACGTGCGCCACACGATCGGCGCGGTCGCCTGAAAGCAGCAGCGTCCGCCGAATGCCGAGCGCCCCGAGATCATTGAAGAAGTTCGACAAGCCCGGACGCAACGTGTCTGCGAACACCAGCAATCCGCCATACGCGCCATCGATCGTGATGACGGAAACCGTTTCGTCCGCCGCCGCCGCGAGATCAGGATCAATCGGCGGTGCGCCCCCCGGCGCACACTCGCGTGTCCACGCCTCAGAGCCGACCGTGATGCGCCGCCCGCGCACCATGCCGCGTACACCGCGCCCGGGCGTTTCGTGAACCTCCGAGGCGGGTTCGAGCGCGAGGCCGCGTGCCGCCGCGGCGCGAACGACCGCCTGCGCCATCGGGTGGCCGGACGCGTGCTCCAGCGATGCGCCGAGTGCGAGCACATCGTCGCGTGCCGCGCCCGTCGCGGGACGAATATCGCGGAGCTCCGGATGGCCGACGGTGAGCGTACCCGTCTTGTCGAGCGCGATCGTATCGATCGTCGCGAGCCGCTCGAGCGCCGCCCCGGTTCTCACCACGACGCGGTGCCGCGTGACCCGGTTGATGCCCCCGATGATCGCGACCGGTGCGGCGAGAATGAGCGGACAGGGCGTCGCAACCACGAGCACGGCGAGCAGGCGCGTCGTGTCGTGCGTTGCGGCGTACGTTGCGGCGCACGCGATGATCGTGAGCGGCGTGAACCAGACGGCCCACCGGTCCGCGAGCCGCTGCAGCGGCGCCTTGTGCGCCTGCGCCTCGCGCACCAGCTCGACAATCCGTGCGTAGAGCGACGCACTCGCCGGTGACGTCGCGCGCACGACGAGCGGACGCTCCGACACGACGGCCCCGGACCGGACTTCCGCGCCAGGTGTGACGCGCACCGGAAGCGGCTCTCCGGTAATACGGCTGAGATCGAGCTCACCGTCGCCCTCGATGATCACGCCGTCGGCGGGAACCATCTCTCCCGGGCGAACGAGGCACCGGTCGCCCGGCACGATCAGGTCGACAGTGATGTCTTCGGTACCGCGCGCTGTCACGCGATGCGCAATCCGTGGCGCGGAATCCTCGAGAGCCCGTACCGCCGCGCTCGCGCGTCCTTCCGCCCAGCGATCGAGTGCTTCGCCGCCGGTTTGCATGAGTACGACAATGAGGCCGGCCAGCGGCTCGCCGAACACGACGGCGCCGATGATGGCGAGCGCGGCGACGATGTCGCTCGCGAACCGCCCCCGAAATACATCGCGCACGGTCTGCGCGACCGTGATGCCGCCAAGGAGGACGAGCGCGCTCGTCCACACACCCGCGCGGGCACCGTGAACGAACAGGCCCGCGAGAATCGCCGCCAGCGCCGCGGCGGGGCGGAGAAACGCGCGCCCTCCGATCAACCTTCCGATAGTACGAGTGGCACGGGACGCCTGACCGTCGGCCCGTGCCACGCTGGTCTTCATCCGCGCCGGGAGTCTACGGCGCTTTGTGCTCTGCGGTTGCTGCCTCGTGTTCCTTGTAGCGCGCGGTCGTGCGATTCGAGATGAACGACAGGATCAGCGCGAGCACGATCGCGCCCACGAAAAAGCCCGTCACGGCGGTGCCAAAGTCCGATTTTTTCTCAGTCATGCGTCAAAATATGCGCAGGGCGCGGGCGGTTGTCATCCTACTCGACGCGCACCGTATTCATGACGTCGTTCTGCGTGATCTTCTTCATGACGTCGAGCCCCTCGGTGATCTGGCCGAACACGGTGTGCACGCCGTTGAGATGCCGGGTGTTCGACTCGCTCAGCACCATAAAGAACTGACTCCCCCCGGTATCCTTGCCGGCGTGCGCCATGGACAGCGCCCCGACCTTGTGCGTCAGGGGATTCCCTGCAGTCTCGCACTTGATTTGCCATCCGGGCCCGCCGGTTCCGATTCGCCGGTCACCGGCCGGAAGATCCCGCGAGAGCGGATCGCCTCCCTGCACGACGAAGTCAGGGATGACGCGGTGGAATTTGACGCCGTCGTAGAACTTTGCATTGGCGAGCTTCTCGAAATTCGCGACCGTGTTGGGCGCGTTCTTGTCGTCGAGCTCGGCGACAATTTTACCGCGATTCGTTTCGAAGGTGGCTTTTTTCATGTGCGGGGCGGAGGAAAGGTGAAGGCGGACGGGCACTTGTCGGCAATGACGCACGCGCCGCAACGCGGACGACGGGCGATGCAAACACGCCGGCCGTGCCAGATGAGCAGGTGCGAGAGGAGCGTCCAGCGTTCGCGCGGAAACACAGCCATCAGGTCCTGTTCGATCCGGACGGGATCGGATTCTTTTGTCAGAGCGAGAAGATTACTGAGCCGCGCAACGTGCGTGTCGACCACGACGCCCTCGTCGATGTGAAACGCGTTGCCGAGCACGACGTTCGCGGTCTTGCGTCCTACCCCGGGCAGCGAAACGAGGTCTTGCATTGTCGACGGGATATTTCCCCCGTATTTCTCGACAACGGCCGCGGACATGCCGAGAAGACTCTTCGTCTTGTTGCGGAAGAAACCGGTGCTCTGGATCATGCGCTCGAGCTCGTCGCGCTTGGCCGCCGCAAGCGCGGCTGCGTCGGGATACCGGTCGAATAATCCCGGTGTGACCATGTTCACGCGCTTATCGGTGCACTGCGCGCTCAAGATGGTGGCGACGGTGAGCTGATAGGGATCGACGAAGTCCAGCTCGCAATGCGCGTCAGGGTATTCGCGCGTGAGCGCATCAAAAATGTCGGCGGCCCGGGCCACGAGATTCGATTTCCCAAACTTCTTCTTCCCGCCCCGCCTGTTCCCCTCTCCCGTTCTCCCCGTTCCCGTTCTCCCCGTTCCCGCTTTTCTCCCCGTTCCCGTTTTTCTCCCCGTTCCCGCTTTTCTCCCTGTTCCCGCTTTTCTCCGTCGTATTCTCATGTCGTCCCCCTCCTTCTTCTCGCCGCAAACTCCAGCACTTCTCCCACCGGCGCCGCGTTGAGTATGTCGCCGGCTTCCAGCCAGCTCTTCCTCGCCATCCCGACGCCGAGCTCCGCGTGGTCCAGCCCGTCGAGCGTGTGCGCATCCGGGCCGATCGACACGCGCGCGCCATGCCGTCGCGCGCCGCGCAGCAAGCGCCAGTCCAGATCGAGGCGATGCGGATCGGCGTTGAGCTCCACCGCCACGCCGTTCGCGCCGGCTTTCTCGAGCACGGCGTCGATGTCGATCTCGAATGGCTCGCGCGTGAGCAGGAGCCGCCCCGTGGGGTGACCGAGGATGGTGACGTGCGGGTCGTCGAGCGCCTTGAGCACGCGCTCGGTCATTTGCGCCGCGTTCATGCCCATGCGCGTGTGAATCGATGCGATCACGAAATCGAACTTGTCGAGCACTTCCACCGGATAGTCGACGCGTCCGCACGGCAGAATGTCCGCCTCGACGCCCTTGAGCACGCGGACATCGCGGGATCGCGCGTTGACCGCGTCGATCTCTTCGTGCTGCGCAGCCACGCGCTGCGCGGTGAGTCCGCCGGCGTTGTACGCGGACTGCGAATGGTCGGTCACGCCGATGTACGACCAGCCTCGGGCCCGCGCCGCGTCCGCGAGCGCCGCAATCGTGGTGCCGCCATCGCTGTAGTTCGAATGACAGTGCAGCACCCCGCGGAGGTCGCTGAACTCCACGAGCGACGGCAGCCCGCGGCGGTCGGCCGCGCCGACTTCATCGCCGTCTTCGCGGAGCTCCGGAGGAATCCAGGCTAGTCCGAGCGCGGCATACACGTGCGGCTCATCCGGCGTCGGCATCGGAGTGCCGTCCACGTCCAGCACGTGCGCGGGTCCGAGCGTCAGGCCGCGGGAAGCAGCAGTGGTCTCGAGCGCGCGCACGTGCGCATGACTGCCCGTCGCGCGAATGAGCGCCACCGCGAATTCGTCCGGGCGCACGCAATGGATTTCCGCGCGAAGACCGTCGTCAAAGCGAAGGGCAAGGCGGTTCGTGCCTGCGCCGCGCGCTTCGGCGACATCAGGAGCATGCGCGAGTGCGGCCGCGGCCGCGACGGGGTCGCCGTCGCACGCGGCGACAATCACGATCTCTCGCACGAGCTCGCAGTGACGGCGGACCTCGCCCGCCGCCTCGGCGCGGCGCACGCCCGGGCGCGATGTCACGGCGCCGATCAATCGCGCCGACTCCGCACGCGCGTGCGGAAGGAGGAGCGGCGCGCCGGCCGCGCGATACGCCGCGATACTCCGAAGCACGCGCTCCGCCATCTTCGCGCCGAACCGCGGCAACGCGGCGAGCCGTCCGTCGCGCGCGGCGACGTCGAGCTCGGAGAGCGTTTCGATCCCGAGGCCCTCGCGGATGCGCCAGATGCGGGCGGGGCCGAGCCCGGGCAGTCGCAGCATCTCGAAGAGACCTTCGGGAGTTTCCTCGCGCAGCTCGTCGAGATACACGGATTCCCCGGTGTACTCGAGATCGCGCATGACGTCGGCGACGTCGGCATTGAGATCCGCATGCGCTGCCACGTCGCGATTCGCCGCGGCGCGGAAACGGCGCGCATTCGCATCGTCGCCGCGAAGCTCGAGCAGGACGGCGATTTCTTCGAGTGCGCGGAGAGTGCTCACCCCGGAAATATGTACTTACGCTTCGAGCCCGGCCGATTCCTTCAGCGAATCAATCAGCTCGTGAAGCTGTCGTTCCGTGAGCTCGATCTCTCCCATTCCGCCCTCGCGGTCGAGCACGCCTGCGCGGATCGAGAGGGCGACCTGATTCATGTAACGGATCTTTGCGATGATCTGATCCGTCACGCCGCGCAGCTCCACATACCGGCGCTTCTCTGCGTGCGCGCGGCCGATGCGGCGCTGCAGGTCGTCGGCCGTGAGCCGCTGCGCGAGCGCGGTGACTTCTTCCACGGTCCGTCCGGGAAGGGCGCCCCGGTCGGTCAACCTGTCGCTCTTGTCGCCCTCGTTCGTGAACCACATGCGCCCGATGTATTCGAGTCCATCCCAGGATACCCGGCACGACGCCGCGTACTTGCGGCCGTCGTATTCGACGTACCCGACGTGGGCCTGGGCCGCGTTGGAGTCTCGTGAAGTCATTCAGTCGGTCGTGGGAACGGCGCTCAGGAAGGAACGTATCGCGGAAAAGAGCTCAGCGGGACGCTCGACGTATGGAACATGGCCACAATCCTCGAGAACCACGAGTCTCGCCCTGAGGGCCCCGGCAATCTCCTCTCCGGACGCGAGGGGAATCGGGTCCTGCCGCCCCTGCAGGACCACAGACGGAATGCTCAGCGTCCGGAGCCCCGGGCGCACGTCGAAGTCACCGAGACTCTCCCACACGGACTGCTGGACGCGGCTCGTGACGCGGAATGGCGTGAGGTCGTGCGCGTTCTCCATGTGCGCGAAGTAGCCCGCGACGCTCAGCTCGAATCCCCGCTGCCGGTACGCGTCGGGATCCCGTTCGCGAAGCCCCGACGCGACGAGCGCCGCCCGCTCGGATTTCACCCAGTCGGATTCCTGCCGCCGTGCAAACTCGGTTTCAAAGACCTTGCGATGCTCGCGCGTGACCGATGCCGGCGCAATGAGCACCATGCGCGAGACAAATGGTGAAATGCGCGATGTGGCGTACAGCATGGAAAGCAATCCGCCCCACGAGTATCCGGCGAGCGTGAGAGGACCGCTGATGAGCTCGCGCGCGGTCAGTGCGAGGTCATCGACGTGGGTCCGCCAGGTGATCGGTGCCGCCTGGTCGCTCTTCGACTTTCCGCCGCCGCGCTGGTCGTAGAACACGAGCTCGTGATCTCTCGCGAGCTCGAGCATCTGTGGGAGCAGATAGTCATGGTGCGCGCCGGGCCCGCCGTGCAGCACGAGAAGCTGCGGCGCGCCGGCGGCGCCGTACCGTGCCCAATAGAGGGGCACGGCAGTGGTCTGCGTGTAGCCGCTCTCGCGCGGTGCGGGAATGAACTGCGTCACGCCGCGTTCAGCCGGGACGCGTGGTCAGCGTGACCGTGAGCGCCACACGCTTCCCGGCGCGAATCACGACGACCTGAATGGTGTCACCGGGTTTCCTGGCATACAGCGCCGCGGCGTACGTCTCGAGATCAATGACCGGCTTTCCGGCGAGCTCGACGACAATGTCGTTGGCTTTCATGCCCGCCTTGTCGGCGGGACTCCCCGCCGTCACGCCCGAAACTCGTAAGCCCGGTGTGTCTGCGGTCGCCATGTCGGGAACCGAGCCCAGGTATGGTCGCGTCCCCGACCCCTCGGCCATGACTTTCTTCGGCTGCGCTACATACGTGAGCCTTGAAGGGTTGTCAGCGAGTGATCGAATGACGCGCTCGGCGAGATCGAGCACACGCGCCTCCCCCGGCGCGTTGATCCGGTTTGCATCATCCGTCGACTTATGATAATCCGCATGCTCGCGCGTGAAGAAATGCAGCACGGGAATCGTGTCGAGGTAAAAGCCTGTCTGATCCGATGGGCCGGTGCCGTCGGGATTGAACTGCAAATGAAGCGGTCGTGCGCCGTTCTCCCGCTCGAGGATCGCGCGCAGTTCAGTCGCGGAACCGACGCCAAGAATGAGCACCGTGTCGCCGCGCAGGCGGCCGATCATATCAAAGTTGACCATGGCTTGCGTGCGATTCCGGTCCACCCGCTCGCGCACAAAGGCGTCCGACCCGAGCGTGCCTTGTTCTTCGCCGCTGAACGTCACGAAGACAATCGATCGCTTTGCGGGACGGGCCATGAACAGCCGGGCAAGCTCCATCACGCCCGCAGTGCCGGAGGCATTGTCGTCGGCGCCGTTCCGTATCGCGTCCTTCGCCTCCGGGTCCAGCGCGTTGAACGGATTGTGACCGAGATGATCGTAGTGCGCTCCGACGATCACGACCTCGCGCGCCAGAGCGGGGTCGGTACCGCGCACCATGCCCGCGACGTTCTGCGACTGGCACGACGCGGGCAGCCCCCAGTGCGCGGCACCCTGCGCGCGCACGGTGTAGCGGTGAAAAAAGTCGTGTTTTGCGGAATCGCCCGCAGGAATGAGCCTGAGATCCTGAAAGCGCCTCGCGACGTAAGCCGCCGCCGAGTCGTGTCCCGGCGCGCACGTCATTCGCCCTTCCCACTTATCGTCGGCGAGAATCGTGATGTCGCGCAGAATGCGA
>DASRAP010000221.1:0-15342 GCA_035638155.1 Gemmatimonadaceae bacterium
CGAGCAGGACGCGGACCTCGTGATGTTCATCTACCGGCAGGAGATGTACGAGATGCCTGGAGCGCTCGACAAGGATGGCAACTCGTACATCTCCTGCCGGTAGATGAACATCACGAGATCAGCGTCCTGCTCGATGGCGCCTGAGTCGCGGAGGTCGGAGAGCTGCGGCCGGCGGTTCTCGCCGGTGCGCTGCTCGGGCGCTCGCGACAGCTGCGAGAGCGCGACGACGGGCACGGCGAGCTCTTTCGCGAGGACCTTCAGGTTCCGGGAAATCGTGGAGATTTCCTGCTGGCGGCTCTCCGAATCCGGCGGGCCGACGACGAGCTGGAGGTAGTCCACGATGATGAGCTTCACGTCGTGCTCGACTTTCACACGGCGCGCGCGCGAGCGCAGCTCGAGCAGATTCACGCCGGCGCTGTCGTCGATGTAGATCGGTGCATTGATGAGCAGGCCCGCCGCGCGCGACAGGCGCTTGTACTCGTCGGTCGACAGCTTGCCGGAGCGGAGTTTCTGCGCGTCGATGAGGCCTTCGCTCGCGAGCATGCGTGTGGCGAGCGACTCCTTGCTCATTTCAAGAGAGAACACCGCCACGGGCTGGTCGCGCTCGAGCGCAACGTACTGCGCAATGTTCAGCACGAACGCCGTCTTTCCCATCGACGGTCGCGCGGCGATGATCACGAGGTCGCTCGGCTGGAACCCCAGCGTGAGCCGGTCGAGCTCGCCGAATCCCGACGGGACTCCGGTGACGTCGCCGCCCGACTGCATGAGCGCGTCGATCTTCTCCATTGCGGGCCAGAGAAGATTCTTGATGCGCACGAATCCTTCGACGCCGCGCTGCTGCGACACCTGCATGATCCGGTGCTCGGCCGCGTCGAGCAGGTCGGCGGCGGTCGCGCGCCCGTCGAACGCTTCCTGCACGATCGACGTCGACACCTCGATCAGGCGCCGGAGCAGCGCCTTCTCGCGGATCATTTTCGCGTGATACTCGATGTTCGCCGATGTCGCGACGGCGTCGAGCAACACGGTGATGTATTCCTTGCCCCCCGCGCGCACGAGATCGCCTTGCCGCGCGAGCTCGTCCGAGAGCGTCAGGGGGTCAATGACGTTGCCTTGCTGCTCCAGCAGGCGCATTGCGCGGAAGATCTGACGGTGCGCCTCGCGATAGAACATCGTCTCGTCGACGTATTCCAGCGCCTTGGCGAGCGCGTCGCGGTCGAGCAGCACGGCACCGAGCACCGCCGTCTCCGCCTCTTCGGCATACGGAGGACGGCGATCGCGGTACGGATCACGCGTTGCCGGTTGGCTGATCGAGGAGTCGTCGGGCGAGCTTGACATCTTCCCAGGTGGGGCGCTTCCAGGCGGGATTCCGGAGCAACGCTGCCGGATGGTAGGTCACGACCAGCGGAATGCCGTAGAACGTGTGGACGTGGCCCCGCAATTTGCCGATCGACAGCCTCGTTTCAAGTAGTGTTTGCGCCGCAAACGTGCCGAGCGCGAGAATCACGCGCGGCTTGACAAGATCGAGCTGGCGCATCAGGAACGGCCGGCACGCGACAATCTCGTCCGGTGCGGGATTGCGGTTTCCCGGCGGCCGGTGCTTGAGGACGTTGCAGATGAACACGTCTTCGCGCTTGAGCTGAATCGCCGCAAGAATGGCGGTGAGCAACTCGCCGGCTCGTCCGACGAACGGGCGGCCCGTTTCATCCTCGGTCTGCCCCGGCGCCTCACCCACGCAGACGAAGTCGGCATTGGGATTCCCTTCGCCGGGCACCGGGTTCTTCGCGATCGCGTGCAACGGACAGCCCGTGCACTCCGCGATCAGCTTCGCCACGCCTTCGAGCGAGCTGACGCCGGCGAGCGGGCCGCCAAACAGCTCGCGGGACGCCGAGCCGATCACAATCGGACCTTCTGTCGTCGGCGGTGGCGGCGCGGCCGGCGTGCGCACGACCGGCGCGGCGACGGGCTGCGACGCCTTGGGTGGCGGCGCCGCGCCCGCGGCCTGAAGCGCGGCGCGCCAATCGTCCGCGTCGGGAGCACCGCCGACATCGCGCTGGCGGAGCTCGGGTGGTGTAACCGGCGGCTGCGACGGCGATGCGGGCCGTTGCGATTGTGGAGCGCGCTCCTTCGGGCGCTCCGAAGCACGCGAACGTGTCTCCGGCGGTGCCGCCCGCACACCGAGCGCGCGCATCGCGTCGTCGACCGTCAGCGAGTCGAGAATGAATTCGGATTCGCCGAGCTCGCGCCGCTGCTCGAGGTACTGCCTCAGCAGGTCCCTAGCGTCCATCCAGCAGTCCCTCCAGTCGGTCGAGCACGGCGTCGGCAACCTCGGACTTCGGCATGAGCTCCAGCGGTTCTTCCCGTCCGTCCGCGAAAAGAATCGTCACGTGGTTCGTGTCGGTCCCGAATCCCGCGCCGGTTTCGGTCGCGTCGTTTACGACGATCGCGTCGAGACCCTTCGCGGACAATTTACCGCGTGCGTTCGCGAGTACGTCGTTGGTCTCGAGCGCGAATCCGATGACGACCGCGTTCGGCTTCCGGTTCGCGCGAGTCTCGGCCAGGATATCCGGTGTCGGAGCGAGGCCGAGCGGCTGCGCGCCGCCGGATTTCTTGATCTTGCGGTCGCTTGGCGCCGCCGCGGCGAAATCCGCAGGCGCCGCCGCCATGATCAGCGCGTCAGCGTCTCCAAGTGCCGCACGCACCGCGTCACGCATCTCCGAGGTCGACTCGACATTGATTGCGCGAGCGCCAGCCGGCACCGCGACCTCGAGCGGGCCGTGAACCAGCGTAACGCTCGCGCCGCGCCTCCACGCTGCCGCCGCGAGCGCGACGCCCATCTTTCCGCTCGATCGATTCGAGATGAACCGTACCGGATCGATCGCCTCGCGAGTCGGACCGGCGGTCACGACAATTGATTTCCCCGCGAGTGACGGCTTCTCGATCGCGCGTGCGACATGCGCGAGAATGGTTTCGGGTTCGGGCATGCGGCCGGGACCGGCGCCTTCACCGACGGCGAGATCTCCCGTGTCGGGTTCGACGACGGTGTATCCAGTCTCCCGGCAGCGCGCGACGTTTTCCTGCGTCTGGCGGTGCGCCCACATGCGGTCGTTCATCGCGGGCACGAGCACGACCGGCGCGGTGGCTGCGAGGAGAATCGCGCTCAACAGATCATCCGCGTTGCCATGCGCGGCGCGTGCAAGGAAGTCCGCCGTCGCCGGTGCGACGACGATGGCGGCTGCACCACGAGCCAGCTTGATGTGATCGAGTGCATGCCCGGCGGCAACGAGCTCGGTATGCACGGGGCGGCCGGTCAGCGCTTCAAACGTGACCGCACCCACGAATTCCCGCGCGGAGCGGCTGAGCACCACATCGACATCGGCGCCGGCTTTCTGCAGCAGCCGCGCGAGCCACGTGGTCTTGTAGCTCGCGATTCCACCGGTGACGCCGACGACGATTCGCTGCCCCGCGAAGGGCCGCACGAGAGGCTACTCTGTGGGACGCTTGCGCGGAACGACGCGGTACTCGATGCCCCCGGGCCCGGCGATCTCCTCGAGCGCGCGCGTGGTCAGCTTCTTTTCCTTGCCCGTCGAGACCCGGGGGAAATCATTCAGCACGCGGGCATACTTCGATGCGATCAGGACCGCGAGGTACTTGTTCGCGGCGCCGGCCGTGATCTCATTGGGTGTAAACACACGCATTGCAGTCTCCGGTATGGTTCAGATTCTGGCCAGAATATCGCGCCTGAGCTCGCTTACGAGCGCAGTCACGGATTTGGTTATTGTGGTGCCCCGGCGGCTTCGCGCCGTTTCCGCGTCGATGATGGACGACACCAGCCTGGCGGAGGCGTCCAGCTGGTCGTTCACTACAAGGTAATCGTATTCACTCGCGGCCTCGATCTCCGAGAGGGCGGTTTGGAGCCGGCGGCTGAGGGACTCGGCCGATTCGGTCCTCCGGGCATCCAGCCGGGCGACCAGCGCGTCGACCGAGGGTGGCAGGACGAAAATCAGCACGGACTCGGCAAAAATGCGCCGAAATGACCGACCCCCCTGGACGTCAATGTCCAGGAGGACGTGTTTCCCCGCCCCCAGCGTTCGCTCGACCTCGCTCTTCGGCGTACCGTACCAGTTGCCATGGACCTGCGCGAACTCGGCGAAATCACCACCACGCCGGCGCCGCTGAAACTCCTCGTCCGTCAGAAAGAAATAATCGACGCCTTCCCGCTCGGCCCCGCGCCGGGCACGCGTCGTGGCCGAAATCGAGTACACCACGTCGGGCCGAAGCTCGATGACGCGTCGTGCAATGGTCGTCTTGCCCGCGCCGGATGGCGCGGAGAGGATGACGGGGAGCGGCATTACTCGATGTTCTCCACCTGCTCGCGGATCCGCTCGAGCTCCTCCTTGATCGCGACGACGTCTTGCTGCATCTCCGCGTCGTTGGCCTTGCTGCCGGTCGTGTTGGCTTCGCGCAGCATCTCCTGAAGGAGGAATCCGAGCCGCTTGCCCACCGGCTCGGTTCCGGCGTCAGCGAGCGCAACGCGAAACGCGTCGATGTGCGCACCAAACCGGTCCATCTCCTCGCCAACGTCGAGACGCTCCGCGTGCACGGCGACTTCCATTGCCAGGCGCTGCGGGTCGACGGCGATGCCGCCCGCGAGCTCCTGCAGGTTCGCGCGCAACTTTTCCCGGTGCGCGATGATGCGCTCTGGTGCGCGCTTTCCAATGCGTGCAAGGTGCTCCTGCACGAGCGCGACTCGCTCCGACACGATTGCGCCCATGCGCAGGCCCTCGGCGAGACGCATTTTCGTGAGCGCTTCCGCGGCGGCGTCGACGATTGCGAGGAACGTGTCCGGCGACTCGACAACGATCTCTTCCGGAGCGCCCGCGATGACGCCGGGCATTCGGAGAATGGTTGCCGTGTCGAGAGATTCGCCGAGCTGGTGCCGCTCGCTGAGCGCGCGCAACTGCTCGACGGCCCGCGCGAACGCCTGCTCATCGATGCCCGCGGCCGCAGCCTCACGCCGCTCGAGGCGTGCCGTGCACGAGACGTGTCCGCGTGCGACGTGCTTCCTCAGTGCTTCGCGCACGTCACCTTCCCAGCGCGCGAGCACCGAAGGGAGCTTGATCGACGGATTGAAGAACCGGTGGTTGACGGAACGGACCTCGACGACAATGCGTGCGTTCCCGACGTCGCCATCGGCCGTTCCGAACCCCGTCATCGAGCGAAGCATAGCCGTCTAAAGTACGGTGTTACAGAGAGTTACGGTAGGAGCGCGAGAAGCTAGTTGAAGAAATTCCATCGGACGCCGTACAAGTTGATTCGGGACGGCATGGAGTAACCCGGGATGGTCTGGTACGGCAGGCCCAGGAGATTTCGGAACTGCCACATGATGGTGGCGGTTTTGATCCGGATCTCGAGATTGGACGAGAACACCGTTGCCGCCGGGAGCAGCGTCGGCGTGTCTGCCGTTGGGACCAGCAACGCGCCTCGGTGCTCGACGATCCCGTATGCACGGATCGTGAAATCGCCGTGCGGAAAGCGCTTTCGCCATTCTGTATCGAGGCCGAGACTCGCGCGAATTTCTGCCTGCGGACGGTACACCCGCTCCGATTGCCACAGCGTCGATTGCCCGCTGAACCGGATGGCGCGATAGACGGGACCGGCAGCTTCGACGATCCCGCCGACCTCGGCCGGCAACAGGGACACATCAATTCCCCGCGCGAAGACGACGGGCGCGGGGGTAGCGACCGTGTCGCGGTAGATCGCTCCGCCGCTGAACATCCAGCGGCCCACGCTAATCTCGGCTTGCGCGCGCCCGAAGAGTTGCGAGCGCCCTCCGGCGGAGTCGAACGGCGTGCGCGCGCTGGCAGCCAGGCTGAGCGCGAGTCGCTGGAACGGCTGCAGTCGTAATTCTGCGTCGCTACGCATGAGCGAGTCGTCGGCGTTTCGCTCGACCGACGCAGAAATGCCGACCGCCTTTCCTTGCCAAAGCGCGCGCACGGCGGGCGTGAACACATCCACGGAATCGAAGTGCTTGTAACGCACGAGACCCGTCAGTTTCACGCCGCCGCGCGAAATGCCGCCGGTTGCCACGTACTGCATGCGCACGGCGCTGGTGTCGACAGTGTCGGCGGGAAAGGTGCCGAAACGCGCGTCCGTGGTAGGTGCGGGTGTCTCTTCGTGAAAGCCGTTGCGGGACGCAATCAATTGCAGCCACGGCGCAGTGCCCGCCGGACTGTTGTATGCGACGCGGAGCGTGACCAGCGCATTCGCGGACGTCAGCGCCGGAATGCCGCCCGGAATGTCTTCGCGCGCCGTCGCGTTTCGCGTGCGGCGGTCTCTCACGCCAAAGATGTCGCCGGACCAGTTGTGCCTCGCGAATCCAACGCGACCCATGAGTGACAGCGCATCGCCGTCGCCGGCTGAGCGACCGAACTGCGTGGTGAATTGCTGGAAACCGAACTGAAACCCCAACCCGCTCTGATATCTGCGCCCGTAGAACCCGCGGTAGATGTTCGTTTCCTGGTCCCCCGTCAGTACGTCGACCCGCGTCTCGGGCGCCGTGCGCGTAACGCGCCGCGTGCGCAAATACACGCGAAGCTCCGCCGGTGTGGGCTCCGCCAGCACTTCTTCGAGATCCCACAGGTGAATCGCGCCAAGATCGCGCACGAGCCCTTCCCGTCGGTCGAGCGCATCGAGCTCGACGCCATCCATGAACACGCGCACACGTCCCGGCTCACCGAACCAGGTGATTGTCTGCGGCGCGAGCATGTATCCGGATCTGAGCATCATCGCGCCGGGAATGCGCGCGATCAGCTCGGCGACGTTCAGCGCCATGTTCTGAAAGAGCTCGTCGCCTGACCAGCGAATCGGTTTGCCGGCCGACGCAGGCGCGTCGGCGAGCGGCAGCGGAAGCTTAACGCTGTCCCGCACGACGCGGGCACGCGCGCTCGTGTCGGCGCGCGCCGAATCCGGCGGGGGAACCTGCTGCGCGCCGAGCGACGTCGCGCAGATCAGCGCGGCGACGAAGACGCTCAGCCGCACACGGTCAGCGCGTACGGGCGCGCACGAACTCCACGAACGTGCCCATCGGCGTTCCCGTTGGACCCTTGGGCATGATGACGAGGTCGGTTTCCGAATACGCGGTTCCCGCGACGTCGAGGTGCACCCAGGGATATTCATCGGCGAACTCGGCGAGCAGCAACGCCGCCGTGATGGTGCCGGCCGCCCGTCCACCCGAGTTCTTCATGTCGGCGACGTCCGACTTGATGAGCTCCTTGTACTCATCCCAGAGCGGAAGTTGCCAGCCCGGCTCATGCGCACGGCGTGAGGCGACCAGCACTTCATCCACGAGGGCCTGGGTGTTCCCCATGACGCCCGTCGCGGTATTGCCGAGCGCCACGACGCACGCGCCGGTCAGCGTTGCCGCGTTGATCACCGCCGACGGCTTGAAGCGGCGCGCATACGAGAGCAGGTCGGCGAGCACGAGGCGGCCTTCCGCATCCGTGTTCACGACTTCGATCGTCTTGCCGCTCATGGCTGTGAGCACGTCGCCGGGCTTGTACGCTTCGCCCGACGGCATGTTGGTCGTTGCACCGATGATGCCGACCACGTTGATCGCGAGCCCCAAACGCCCGATCGCTTCCATGGCGCCCAACACGCCGGCTGCGCCGCACATGTCGAACTTCATCATCTCCATGCGCTCCGCCGGCTTGATCGAAATGCCGCCGGTGTCGAAGCACAAGCCTTTGCCGATCAGTACAACTGGCGCGCCCTTGCCGCCGTTGTACTCGAGCGCCACAAGCTTCGGGTCCTGCGACGTTCCCTGCGCAACCGCAAGGAACGCACCCATCTTTAGCTTCGTGAGCTCCGTGCGGCCGAGCACGGTGACCTTCATGCCATGACGCTTGGCGATGTCGCGTCCCGTCTGCGCGAGATAATCCGGCGTGCAGATGTTGGGCGGCAACATTGCGAGGTGCCGCGTCACCGCATATCCGGCAGCGAGATCGTTGCCTGCGGCGACTCCCTGTCGCAAATCCCCGGGGCTTCCCGACGACAGCACGGTCGCCTTCGTGAGGGGCGCGCGACGATCTGCCTGTGGCGGTGCGGTCTTGGTCTCCGTGTATTCCCACGCGCCGAGCGACAGGCCGACCGCTGCCGCTTCCGCTTCTTCCGCGGAGAGCGCGCCGACGAAGAACCCGAGCTCGCCCACACCCTGCCGGTGCGCGGTGCGCGCCGCGAGTGCGGCGGCGCGACGCACGGCGGCGACGCTCTGCGCGGCGCCCAGGCCGACCAGCAGGAGGCGTGACGCTGCGCGCCGCGTGCCCTGTGTCAGCGTGTAGGTCTCATCCTTCCCACCGCGAAATGCGCGCGTCCTGAGCGCCGCGGCAATCTGGCCGCCGTAGACGCGGTCGAGCGCGCGCAACGAGCGCGGAACGGATTTCGAATCGCCCGGGAGGGCGATGGCGAGCAACGGGCCGCGAAACGATGCAGGTTCCGCAACCTTGGCGGTGATAGTGAGCGGCATGTCGTTCGGTGATGGTGGTCAGGCGTTCATCGCGCCGATGATCGCGTCAGCAAATTCCGATGTTTTCACTTCGCGCGCTCCCGGCATCTGCCGCGCCAGGTCGTACGTCACTGTGCCCGCGCCGATCGCGCTCTCCATGCCGCGCACGATCAGTTTTGCTGCGTCATCCCATCCGAGATGCTCGAGCATCATCACTCCCGAAAGAATGACGCTGCCCGGATTGATCTTGTCCTTGCCCGCGTACTTCGGCGCGGTGCCGTGCGTCGCTTCGAACACGGCAACACCGTCGCCCACGTTGCCGCCCGGCGCAATGCCGAGTCCACCCACTTCGGCCGCCGCGGCGTCCGAGATGTAGTCGCCATTCAGATTCGGCGTCGCGATGACCGAGTACTCGTCCGGCCGGAGCAGAATCTGCTGGAACATGGAGTCCGCGATGCGGTCATTGAGCAGCACGCGTCCCGCCGGTGCGGTCCCGCCCTGCTCCGCCACCTGCGCTTCGGTGACGACCGTGTCCGCAAACTTCTCCTTCGCCAGCTCGTACCCCCAGTCGCGGAACGCACCTTCCGTGAACTTCATGATGTTGCCCTTGTGCATCATGGTCACGGACTTCCGGCCCGACTTGATGGCAAACTTGAGCGCCATCGCAATGAGGCGCTTCGAGCCGAACGCCGACATGGGCTTGAGTCCGATAGCCGAGCCCTCGCGGATCGTCTTGCCGAACTCTTTCTGCACGAACGCGCGAAGTTTCTCCGCTTCGAGCGTTCCTGCCTTGAACTCGATGCCGGCGTAGAGGTCTTCGATGTTTTCACGGAAGATCACGACGTCCAGCTTTTCCGGTGTCTTGAGCGGAGCGCCCACGCCCTTGAAGTAGCGGACCGGGCGGATGCACGCATAGAGCTCGAGCTCCTGGCGGAGCGCAACGTTCAGCGAGCGGATGCCCGTGCCGACCGGCGTCGTGAGCGGACCCTTGATTCCCACCCGGAACTCACCAAACGCCTGCACGGTTTCGGCGGGAAGCCACTCGCCGAACTGCGCATTGGCCTTCTCGCCGGCGAACACTTCCATCCACGCAATGCGACGCTTGCCGCCGAAAGCCTTTTGTACCGCAGCGTCGAACACTCGCTGGGACGCGCGCCAGATGTCGGGACCCGTTCCATCGCCTTCGATGAACGGAATGATCGGATTGTCAGGCACGACCAGCTCATCGTTGCGGTACCCGATGCGGTCGCCTTGCTTGGGAATTGTGGAGCGTTTGTAATCGGCCATAGCCGGGAAAGTTAGTCCGCCGCCAGTTTCTGAGCCTGCACAGCGTCACGCCGAAAGACGTCCTGCGCCGCGGCGAGACCGGCGCCGGGCTTGATGTCAATTCCGCAATCGCGCAGCGCCATCTCGGTCCCTCCGAGCGCCGCCATGAGCATGAGCGGATTGAGATCGCCCAAGTGCCCGATCCGGAACAGTTTGCCCGCCACGTCACCCAGGCCCGCGCCGAGGGAGAGCTGGTACTTGTCGTACGCACGCCGAATGACCTTCGGCGCTTCGCCGCCCGGGAGCATGATCGCGCTCACCGTGTTCGAATGCGACGACGCGTCGCGGCAGCAGAGCTCGAGATTCCATGCAGCGACCGCCGCGCGCACACCGCTGGCGAGATGCGCATGGCGCGCCGCGACATTCTCGAGGCCTTCCTCGAACAGCATGTTCAGCGATTCCTGCAGGCCGAACAGCAGCGAGAGCGCGGGCGTGTACGGTGTGTAGCCCGTGTCGTTCTGCTTGATCATGTCGCGAAGGTCGAAGAACGCCCGCGGCGACGTCGCCGCGTCGACTCGCGCGAGTGCCTTCTGGCTCATGCCGAGAATGCCCAGGCCGGCGGGCATCATGAATCCCTTCTGCGACCCGGCGAGTGCAACGTCGACTTTCCACTCGTCCATCCTGAACGCGAGCGAGCCGATGCTGCTGACGCCGTCGACGATGAGCAACGCCGGATGCTTCGCGTCATCGATCGCACGGCGCACCGCGGCGAGATCGGACGTCACGCCCGTGGACGTCTCGTTGTGCACGACGAGCACGGCCTGAATGGAATGCTCCTTGTCGCGCGCAAGCGCATCGTGGATCGCCGACGGCTGGGCCGGCAGGCCCCACGGGCTTTCGAGCGTGTCGACCTTGTAACCGAGGCGCGTCGCGCTGCTGATGAAGAGATGCGCGAATTGGCCATACCGCGGCGCCAGCACGCGCGCGCCGCTGTTCAGCGTGTTGACGAGCGAAGCCTCCCACATTCCGGTGCCCGTCGCGGCAAACACGAATGCCCGGCCCGATGACATGCCGAGAACTTTCGGCAAGCGGTCGAGGATGTCCCGCAGAATGAGCGGGAACGTGGGCGAACGATGGTCCTCCATCGCGCGGTGCATGGCGCGAAGGACGCGGTCGGGGACATTGGTGGGCCCCGGAACGAAGAGGAAATGACGGCCCGGCATGGCTGTTGGAGTTTTGTGTGATGCCCAGGACGAGACTCGAACTCGTACATCCTTGCGGACGGGGGATTTTGAGTCCCCTGCGTCTACCAGTTCCGCCACCCGGGCGCTGGCCGTGCAAACTAACAGATTGAAAGCAAAATACCCGACCGGCATTCGCCAATCGGGTATTCGGTCAATCGGGTATTCGGGTAATCGGTTATTCGGGCATTCTTTGCGGTCCCTCGGGCGGCGGCCCGCACGCGTCCGGCGGCGGTCCTTGCCGTCCGCCACGCGGCATCATCACGCCGTCGGGTGGTGGGCCGCCCTGTTGGCGTCCTGCACGCCCCTGTCGCGCCGCACGTGGATCCTGTCCATCGCCGGGCGCGCCGCCGCGTCCACCGCGGCCTGCAAGGCGGTCTTCTATCACCCGGCTGAACTGTTCCTCGAATCCGATGTATTTCGCGCGCTGATATGGCGTGAGGAACGCGCTGAGCTCTCGCTGTTCCTCTTCCTGCATCTGCAAACGGCGACGGCCAACATCGTACCACTGGTCCAGCAGCTTGGTCATTTCGGCGCCGCGCGTGGTATCGCCGCTGCAGATCATGTCGCGCATCGAACGCCGCATCTGCACTTCCTCGGCGCCCAGCGCACTGCGGCGCGCCTGAAAGTGGCGGAGCGTCTCCTGCATCTTCGGAAGCTGCGCGTCGGACAGCTCGAGACGCTGGTTCAGCATGCGCGCGATCTGTTGCTCGGGGGGCATGCCTCCCGGCGGTCCGTTCAGACGGTTCGCGCGACCGGCGCCCCGTTGCGCGGCGGCAAGCACGGGCGCGAGCAGCGTGGCTGCAACCGCGATCGTTCGCAATGGACGAATCACTTTCCACCCTCCGCTACCGGCACCACCGCGCGCGCGACATGGGTCGCCGCGGGCATGCCGTCGAATTTCTCCATTTCCGCCATCACCTGCGCGAGATCATCCGCGCCAAGCTCCGATAGATCGTACCCGAACGATGTCGCGATCGGCTGCGCGGCACCATTCGCCGACGCGACCTGCAGTGACTCGCTGACCACCGCGGAATCATTCCGGGTCGCGAACTGCTGCTTCACGACCACGAGCGATGCGCCACCGACGATGAGCGTCGCGATGGATGCCGCCACACTCCAGCGGCCGATACCGGTCGCGCGACGAGTCCGCACCGGCCGCGGAATCGCGGCAACGATGCGGTCGGTATCGACGGCCGGATCACGAACAGCCAGCGCCGCGCGCGCGAGCCGGATGAGCTCCAGCTCGCGCGCCATGGTGGGGTCGGACGCCAGTGCCGCGTCAATCGCGCGCCGCTCCATATCGGAGAGCGTGCCGCGATCGTAATCGGGCAGGCGGTCCAGCAATTCCCCGCGATCAAAGTTTCGCATCGTCATCGAGCAATTCCCTCACTGCTTGTACCGCGTTGTGATAGTGCACGCGGGCCGCACCTTCCGTACTGCCGAGGACCTCGGCGATTTCCTTGTATGACAACCCTTCCGTTAAACGCAGTGTGAACACATCCCGCTGCATCGGCGACAACCTCGCGATCGCATCGCGGATCCGCTGCGCCGTTTCCTCGGCTACGAGCGTATCGAGCGAATCGTACGCCGTTGCCGCGTCCCGCTCGTCCACCTCGCTGTCATCCTTGCGCCGCCGAAATGCCCGGCGCCGGTCCAGAATCAGCCGCCGTTCGATTGTAAACAGCCACGTCCGGAACGAGCTGTCGGCCCGAAACGTGTCGATTGCCGCGAACGCCCGAACGAACGTGTCCTGCACCAGCTCGTCCACCTCATCTCGTACACCCTGGCTCGCCGCGAATCGCGACAGGGCCTGGGCGTGACGCTCCACCAGCGCCCGAGCCCCCTTCTCGTCTCCATCGCGCCATCGCTTGATGAGCTCGATGTCCGCGGCGAGTTCCGCCGCGTTGGCGTCAGGGTGCATCAGGCTGCCAGTAGAGAGACGGTGGGTCGAACGGCAATGTTAATGCCATGCCACGTCCCGAAATCGTCGCCCACCGCGGCGCCTCCCGTGAGGCGCCGGAGAACACGATCGCGGCGTTCGCGCGCGCGCTGGAACTGGGAGCAAACGGCATAGAGTTGGACGTTCACAAGACGGCTGACGGTGCCGTGGTGGTACATCACGATCCCGTCCCCAAGCCGTGCGCCCGCGCGCCGGACCTTGCGTGGCGGCCGATCAGCGCGCTGACGCTCAAGGAAATGCGGCGGCTCACCCTGCCCGGCGGGAACGCGATTCCGACGCTCGAGGAAGTGCTCGAGCTCGTGGGAAGCCGGCTCACCGTCTACTGCGAGCTCAAGGGCGCCGGGGTGGTCGAACACGCGCTTCCCCTGCTCGCCGCGCACGCCGGGCGCTGTGCGGTGCACGCTTTCGATCACCGTGTTGTCGCGCGGGCCGCGGAGCTGGCGCCGAGCGTTCCGCGAGGCATTCTCCTCGTCAGCCGCCTCGTCGACACCAGCCATGCGCTTCGATCCGCCGGGGCGAGCATCCTCTGGCCCGAGCGTGGCTTCGTGGATGATGAGCTCGTGCAGGAGGTCCACGGCGCAGGCGGCCAAGTCATTGTCTGGACGGCAAATGATCCATTCGATATCGCGCGGCTTGTGAAGCTTGGCGTGGACGCCATCTGTACCGACGACGTCGGTGGTGCTCGCGTGGCAGCGGCATCCACGCTGAGGCCGGCGAGCGCGTAGTTCAGGGCGCAGCTCTCTCAATGTTCTCTTGTTACCCGAGGAAATATTTGTGATCAACAGGCATGTGCTGTCGGGCGTGGCGCTGGTTGCGCTGGCATCGTCTTCCGCGTGGTCGCAGGGCGAAAAGGGGTCCGTGAACCAGTACGGAAACCCCATGAAAATCGCGCCCCGGCCGACCGCGCCTGAGATCACGGAGCGCGATCTCCGGACCCGCCTCTACCAGTTTGCCGATGATTCGATGGCGGGCCGGGCGGCCGGCACCCTCGGCAATCAGAAGGGCACGGATTACATCGCTTCGGAGCTCAAGCGGCTGGGGCTCGAGCCTGCGGGCGATAACGGCACGTACTTCCAGGCGCTCCCGTTCGGCTACCGGTACGCGAGCTCCGCCTCACAGCTCTCCGCCGGCGGCCAGCAACTGCGTTTCGGCGCGGATTTCGCGCCAGCGGCTGCGACCGAGGCGTCGTTCCAGAATGTGCAGGTGATCTATGGTGGCATCGCGGGTGACACCACGCAGGAGATCTCGACCGCGCTCGCAGTCGGCCGCTTCGTGATTCTGAGTCCGAACGCGAACGCGCCGTCCGGCAACCAGTTCGGACGAGGAGGTCGCGGTGGTGGTGGCGGCGGCGGCGCTGCCGGAGCTGGACGCGGGGGCGCAAACGGAGCGCCTGGAGCTGCAGGAGGACGTGGTGGCGGTGGCGGTGGCGGTGGAGGACGCGGTGGACGCGGGGGCGCGGTTGCGCTGATTCCGCCGACGCACTTCACCGGCGCAGTCGCGGTTGCAACGATCGACCTCGACGAGATGCCGCAGGCCCAGCGCGACGCACTCGGCAAGCCGCCCGCCCGGTCGACAAACAATGGCGCCGCCGCACCGCAAATGCCTGGCACGCCGGAGCCTGGCCAGATGCTGGGTGCGGCGAGTGCGCCTGTGAATCTCCGGATTTCCCGCGCGGCCGCCGAGCAACTGATGGGCGTGCCGCTCGCGGGCGTTCAGCCTGGCGCGGCCGGCAAAATCGCGAGCGGCCGCGTTGTCGTGGTGTCGCAGGAAACGCCGACGTACGCGCGGAACGTGGTCGCCATCCTGCGTGGCAGCGATCCCGTGCTGAAGAACGAATTCGTCGCGATTGGCGCGCACAACGACCACAACCCCAATGCGCCCCGCGCGGTTGATCACGACTCGCTCCACGCCTACGAGATCTCGCTCTATGCGCAGCGCATGGCCGACGGCAAGACGGTGGTCGCGGCCGACAGCGCGATGCAGCGCAAGGCGCGCGAGAGCGTGAACATCGCCGAGATCCGAAAGACGATGGGTCCGGCGCGCATGGATTCGGTGAACAACGGTGCGGACGACGACGGCTCGGGCTCGATGGCCGTGCTCGAGATTGCGGAAGCGCTGGCCACCGCAAAACAGAAACCCAAACGGTCCGTGATCTTCGTCTGGCACACGGGCGAAGAAGTCGGCCTCTCCGGCTCGAGCTACTTCACGCAGCACCCGACCGTTCCGATCGAATCGATCGTCGCGCAGATCAACATCGACATGATTGGTCGTGGCCGCGCGGACGACCTGCCTGGCGGCGGTCCGGATTATCTCGCGGTGGTCGGGTCGAAGAATCTGTCGACGGAGCTCGGCACCATGGTCGTCGACGCGAA
>DASRAP010000222.1:0-7508 GCA_035638155.1 Gemmatimonadaceae bacterium
TTCATCGGATCGCACGTCGTGGACCGCTTTCTCGAAGCGGGCTACGAGGTTTACGTGCTCGACAATCTTTAGTCCGGAAGGCGTGAGAACCTCGCCGCAGGCGCGGTCCTGCACGAAATAGACGTCCGGTCAGCAGACGCCGCGGCGCTCGTGCGCGGAACGCCGTTCGACGTCATTGCGCATCTGGCCGCGCAGATCGACGTCCGAAAGAGCGTTGCCGATCCGCGCTACGATGCGGACGTAAACGTTGCCGGGACCGTGAACCTCCTCGAGGCGCTCCGCACGCGCTCCGATCCGGGGACGTGCCGGTTCGTGTTCGTTTCCACCGGCGGGGCACTCTACGGGGACGTCGGGAAACTGCCGAGCGACGAGCGGACGCCAACGAACCCTGACTCCCCCTACGGTATCGCCAAGCTCTCTGCCGAGTATTACTCGGCATACTATGCTCGCGTCCACAAGCTCGAGACGGCGGTGGTGCGTCTGGGGAACGTGTACGGGCCGCGTCAGGATCCGCACGGAGAGGCCGGCGTCGTGGCAATCTTCTGCGGGCGGCTCGGTTCCGGCGAGCAGATCACGGTTTTTGGTGACGGTCTCCAGACGCGCGACTACGTCTACGTCGGCGACGTCGCGCGCGCGATCTTCGCGGCCGCAACCAAGCCGCTGCCGCCGGCGGGTCCCGTGGACGCGCGCGCGTTCAACGTCGCCACCGGCGTTGCCACCTCCGTCCTCGATCTCGCGAAGATCATGGGGCGCATCGCTGGCGGAGAACCCAGGATCGGCTTTGCACCGGAGCGGCGCGGCGAGCTGCGCGCCTCGGTGCTCGACTGCGGCAAGGCGCGCGCCGTGCTCGGGTGGCAGCCATCAGCCACGCTCGAGAAAGGACTCGCTGAGACCTACGCCTGGTTCCGCTCGAAACGCTGACACCAAGGAGCAAGTGGTATGCGTGCACAATTGACGGTATTCGCGCTCGGAGCGGTGCTTGCCGTTCCAGTTATGCGTTCTGCCCAGCAACCGCGGCGCATGGGGTGCGACGAAAAGAACGCCGGGCTCACGTTGCCGCCGGGATTCTGCGCGGGGGTGTACGCACGAGGACTCTCGGGCGTGCGGCACATGGTCGTTGCGCCGAACGGCGACCTGTTCGTGATTGAGAATCCGGCGCGGGTTCGGCCGGCCCAGCCGGGCCAGCCTGCGCCGCCGGCGCGTGGCATCTACCGCCTGCGCGACTTCAACGGCAATGGAAGAGCCGATTCCGTCACTCGCGTCGCCGACGGGACGGGCAGCGGCCTCTTCCTCGCGAACGGCCATCTGTACAGCGAAGCCGGCAACTGCTCGCTGAGCAAGTGCGCAATCGTTCGTTACGAGCTCAAGACCAATAGCTCCGATCTGACCGGCAAAGTCGACACGCTCGTCGTGAACGTTCCCGGCCCGGCCGGCCATACTTCGCGCGAGATGGTCGTGCGTGGGAGCGACCTCTTCGTGAACGTCGGGTCGGCGAGCAACGTCTGCGACGCGCCGGATGCGAAGCCCGGTGCGCCGAGTGCGGATCCGTGTCCGGAGCTGCCCACGCGCGCCGGCATCTGGAAGTTCAGCGCCGTGGCGCGCGGCCAGGACTTCAGTTCCGGCCAGCGTTTCGTGACCGGCTTGCGGAACGGCCCGTCGCTCACGCTCAACCCGAAGGACAACGAGATGTACGTGGTCCAGCACGGGCGCGACAACGTGAACATCGGGCTTGGCCGCGACAGCGTGTTCAACGCCGAGAATCCCGGCGAGGAATTCTTTCATATCGTCGCGAACGCGGATTACGGCTGGCCGTACTGCTTCTACTCGATGGAAGCGAAGAAGAAGCTCACGAATCCGGAGTATGGCGGCGATGGCAAGAAGGACGACCGATGCCGCGACAAAGCGCAGCCCATTTACGCGTTTCCCGGCCACTGGGCGCCCGACGGGCTGCTGTTCTACACGGGCTCGCAGTTCCCCGCGGAGTACAAGGATGGTGCGTTCGTCGCGTTCCACGGTTCCTGGAATCGCGCTCCGCTGCCGCAGGCGGGCTTCAACGTGACCTTCCTGCCATTCAAGGACGGCAAGGCAACGGGGGCGCACCGCGTGTTCGCGGATGGGTTCTACGACAACCGGCCGGCGCCAGGCGCGTCCCATCGCCCCGTGGGTCTTGCGCAAGGCGCGGACGGATCGATCTTCGTGAGTGATGACGCGGGTGGCCTCATCTACAAGATCGTCTATACCGGACGCAAATAGATCGTGATCGAATCGAACGTCTACATCAGCGCGCTGGGCAAACACGCCGGCGCGCAAGCCACGGTGCGTGGCTGGGTTTCACATCTGAGGTCGTCGGGAAAGATCGCGTTCATCGTGATGCGCGACGGCACCGGCATGCTGCAGTGCGTGATGGTGAAGAACCAGGTCACGCCCGAGGTGTGGGGGCTGTTCGAAAAGCTCACGCACGAGACGTGCATCGAAGTCACCGGTGACGTGCGTGCCGATGCCCGTGCGCCGGGCGGATACGAGGTCACCGTCAAGGACCTCGCGATCCTGGGATCGAGCCCGCTCGATTATCCCATTCAGCCGAAGGAGCACGGTGTCGACTTCCTGCTCGACCATCGGCATTTGTGGCTGCGGTCGCCGCGCCAGGTGGCGATCATGCGCGTCAGGCACGAAATCGAGATGGCGATCCACGAGTTTTTCTACAATCGTGGATTCACGCACGTCGACACGCCGATTCTGACGAGCGCTATCGGCGAGCGGTCGGGGCTGTTCGAAACACAGTATTTCGATCTTGGTAACGCGTACCTCGCGCAGACGGGACAGCTCTACGGCGAGGCGGCCGCCGCGGCGCTCGGGCCGATCTACACATTCGGGCCAACGTTCCGCGCGGAGAAATCGAAAACGCGCCGGCATCTCACGGAATTCTGGATGATCGAGCCCGAGATGCCGTTCCACGATCAGGAAGACAACATGCGCGTGCAGGAGGAGATGGTGTCCTACCTGGTGCAGCGCGCCGTGGAGCGTCGCGGGGAGGAGCTCAAGGTGCTCGAACGCGATGTGTCGAAGCTTGCGACGGTCACACCGCCGTTTCCGCGCATCGACTACGGCGACGCGGTCGCCACGCTTCAGAAAAAGGGGTCGTCCGTGAAATGGGGCGATGACCTCGGCGCGGAGGATGAAACGCTGCTCGTCGAGGACTACGACCGCCCGATCTTCGTGAAGAATTATCCGAAGGAAGCGAAGGCGTTCTACATGAAGGAGAATCCGGCCGATCCGCGGACCGTGCTGTGCTCCGATTGTCTCGCGCCGGAAGGGTACGGCGAGATCATTGGCGGGTCACAGCGTGAAGACGACCTGGACCGACTGGTGAAGCGCATCGAGGAAGAAAAACTCCCCATGGATGCATACGGCTGGTACCTCGATCTCCGCCGCTACGGCACGTTCGTGCACTCGGGGTTTGGCATCGGGCTCGAGCGCACGGTGGGGTGGGTGTGCGGGACGCCGCATGTGCGCGAGGTGATTGCCTTCCCGCGCATGATGCACAGGCTCAAGCCGTGAGCGCTAAGCGCTAAGCGCTAAGCGCTCAGCGCTCAGCGCTTAACGCTTGACGCTGGGCGCTTGTTCGATCCACATTGCGCGTTTCCACATCGAGGAGTCGCAATGGTGACGGCGCTGGTGTTGCTCGAAACGAGTCGCGGGAAAACCAACGCGGTCGCGGAAGCCGTCGCCGCTCTGAAGGGCGTGACGGAGGTGTATTCGGTCGCCGGTCGCTACGACCTTGCCGCCATCATTCGCGTGAAGGAAAACGAGCAGCTCGCGGCGGTCGTCACGGAGCAGATTCGGAAGATCGAGGGGATTGAGCGTTCAGAGACACTGATTGCGTTCCGCGCGTATTCGCGGTATGACCTGGAGGCGGTGTTTTCCGCATAGATCGCTTTACGCTTTACGCTGTGCGCTTTGCGCTTTACGCTGGGCGCTGGGGGCTGGACCGCGGCTGGCGCGCGCTTCTTTCGAGCGATGAGCGCAGTCTCGCCAGCATTCTCTCGATGTCGTCAATGAGGTTGAGGCTGGTCTGAAGCTCGGGCCGTTGGACGTAGCCCAGGTCGACGGAGACGAGGCACAGGGAGTGCAGCTCGTACACTGATCCGCGCGCATTGGAAAGCGCGTTCATATACTCGCCAGCAGTTGCCCGGCCGTTCCCCTCGGCAATGTTTGTTGGTACCGAGATTGCCGCTGCGCGCATCTGGGCGATCAGTCCATAGCGCTCCTCCTTCGGGAAGGATCGGGTAAGGACATAGATCTCGCGCGTGAGAAGCATCCCCTTCTTCCAGACGTCAAGTTGCAGAAATGCAGGTGGCATGCATGGCAAGGTACGACGACTTCCGCTGGATACATCACCAAACGAGCGCACACGCAATCCTTTTCTCGCTGAGCGCTGAACGCTGAACGCTCAACGCTCAACGCCAAGCGTCCAGCGCTAAGCGCTAAGCGCTAAGCGCTAAGCGCCAAGCGCCAAGCGCCAAGCGCCAAGCGCGTAACGCTCAACGCTCAGCCCCACTAGATTCTGCGCCATGATCATCATCGGACTCACTGGCAGAAACGCGGGCGGGAAGACTACAGCCGTGGAAGTACTCGGCCGGAAGGGTTTCTACGCGCTTTCGCTGTCGGACGTCATTCGCGAGGAGGCAAAAAAGCGCGGCCTCGAGCCGGTGCGTGAAAACCTGATCGCGCTTGGCAACGAGCTCCGCGAACGGCACGGACCCGGCGCGCTGGCCGACCTCACGGTCGCGGCCATGCAGCCGGACCGCAACTACGCGGTCGACAGCATTCGCCACCCGGCAGAAGTTGCGGCGCTCAGGAAATCGGGATCGTTCACGCTCTTCCACGTCATGGCGCCGCTCGAAGCACGCTTTGCGCGGTCGAAGGCGCGGGCCCGCCCCGGCGACGCGCAAACGCTGCAGGAATTCATCCGGCAGGAAGAGCGCGAGTTCGTGAGCAGCAACGCAGCGGCGCAGCAGCTCCTGGAAACGGAGCAACTCGCCAACCGGCGCATCGACAACGACGGAACGCTCGACGAATTCACGGCGAAGATCAGTGCCGCCCTCGCCGAGCTTCAGGTGGCGTTCGCGAGGCCATCGTGGGACCAGTACTTCATGGACATCGCACGGCAGGTGGCCGCGCGCAGCAACTGCATGAAGCGCCAGGTTGCCGCGGTGATCGTGTCCGAGAAGCGGATCATCAGCACGGGGTACAACGGGACGCCGCGTGGTGTGAAGAACTGCAACGAGGGCGGCTGCCCGCGCTGCAATGGGTTCAGCGAGAGCGGCAAGAACCTCGACGAGTGCCTGTGCTCGCACGGCGAGGAGAACGCGATCGTGCAGGCGTCCTATCATGGCATCGCCATCCGGGACGCGACGCTCTATACGACGTATTCGCCGTGCCTCATGTGCAGCAAGATGATCATCAATGCCGGCATCCGGCGCGTGGTCTACAACGAGGCGTATCCCCTCAACGACACGGCCACGCGTATGCTGAATGAGGCGGGCGTGGCGCTGGTGAAGCTCAAGGGATAGGCGCTACTGGTGCCTGCGCGACTCCTCCTCGATCACCTCGAGCTCCGCAATCACTTCGAGATCCTTCGGCCTGCCGGCGGCGCGCTTCACGCGAATGAGCGCCGGTAGATCGAGGAGCAGCACCTCGCGGCCGAACAACGTGACAGGAAGGGTGTGGGACGCAAGATCGTCGTACGTTCCGCCGCCCGTGATTTCGCCCAGTAGATCGATCGCCCCCGCCGTCGTCGTGAGCGTGAAGTTGAGTCCGGCTCGAATAGTTGTCACCGACCACTCGAACGGCAGCCCGGCCGGGGCGCCGCGCAGGTAAGGCCTGAGCGAGGCGAGTGCGTCAACCAGACGCGCGAGATTCCCGGGCGACCGCGCGTACACGACGTCGAGATCATCCGTGAGCCGCGAGGACCCGTGCGCGCGCGCCGCGACGCCGCCAACAATGATGAACTCCACATTGGCCTTGCCAAGCGCGGTGAGGAGTCGCTCGAGCTGCGTCATGCGTGGCTCAGGCGCGGCTCACGCGTGGCTCACTTGCGGCGCTTCGCCGTGCGCGCCGCGCGCTCGAGCTCGGCGCCGGCGGCCTGCCACTCGGCCAGCGACCGCACGCGCTCATTGACCGACTTCTTCAGGTTCTCGCGAATGAGCGTGCGATCGACGTCAACCTTGTAGCGCTCAACGACGCGGTCGGTGCCAGGGAGGGGGATCGCGTCAACGACCATGGCGTATCCTGCGGCGCGCAGCAGTCGCGCGAGCGTCTCCACCGTCGGGTTGGCCAGACCTTGTTCGAGGTTCGCAACGGCCGATTGAGACGTACCGGCGGCGGAGGCGAATTCCCGCTGGGACAGTGCCGCGCCCTCGCGGATTTGCCGGAGAAGCTCATTTACCCGTGTGATATCATACATAATATCAAAATAGCAAAGACAATATACACGTCAAGTGCGAAAGAGAGCCAGTTGCTGTTCTCCTTCCCCGGTGCAGCTTTTCGGTAACATGAGAACCATCGCCCCCCTTCTGCGCGTGGGACCCCTCGCCGCGGCTATGCTCACCCTCGCCTCAGCTTCGGCCGCACAGGACCGCTCACAGTCGCGGTCCACCGTTTCCTCGCAGTTCGGCATCGTTGCCAGCGAAAGCGTGCTCGCGTCGCAGGTCGGCGCGCGCATCCTCGAGCACGGCGGGAATGCCATCGACGCCGCCGTCGCGACGAACGCGATGATGGGCCTCGTCGCGCCGATGAATGACGGTATCGGCGGCGATCTCTTCGCGATCGTGTACGACGCGAAAACAAAAAAACTCTACGGACTCAACGCGTCGGGCTGGGCGCCGAAGGCGCTCACCGCCCAGTACATGAAGGACAAGGGTTTCACCAAGATGCCGCAGGCCGGCATTCATTCGGTGACGGTGCCGGGCGCGGTCGACGGCTGGGACAAGCTCCTCAGGAAGTTCGGCACGAAGACGTTCGCCGACGTGCTGGCGCCCGCCATCGCGTACGCTGAAGCGGGGTTCCCGGTTGGCGAAGTGGTGAGTGCGTTCTGGCATGACAGCATCGACTCCATCAGGAAGGATGCCCCGACCGCGGCGACGTATCTCCCGGGCGGAAAGGCGCCGGTTGCCGGAGAGGTCTTCAGAAATCCCGAGCTCGCGTGGAGCTACACGCAGATCGCCGCGAGCGGGCGCGACGCGTTTTATACGGGAGCGATCGCGAAGAAGATCATCGCGGCATCACAGAGTCACGGCGGGACGATGGTCGCCGCCGACCTCGCCGAGTTTTCCGGCGAGTGGGTCGATCCCATCTCGACCACCTATCACGGCTGGACCGTGTACGAGCTGCCGCCGAACGGGCAGGGCATTGCGGCGCTCGAAATGCTGAACATCATGGAGACCTTCCCGCTCGCATCGATGGGCCAGAACTCGGTCCGTGCGCTGCACATCATGATCGAAGCGAAG
>DASRAP010000223.1:0-6478 GCA_035638155.1 Gemmatimonadaceae bacterium
CACCGGGAGCGGATTTGTGCCGGTCACCGCACAATTGGGCGGAAGCTCCCCGAGGGAGACCGTGCGTAGTCCCTGTGCAACCTTGATGTCGGTCGCGACGTCGACCGCCTTGCCACCGGCGAACTGGTCGTCGACATAGACCTGGTAGCCGTCCGGCAGGTCAATGCCGGTGGTAGGTGTCGTAACGTGAATCGTTCCGGCCGGGAGGCACACCGCACCCAACGTCACGTTTGTTCGCCCCGACGAAACGGTCGCGTCCTTGTAGGGCGCGTCCGTGAAGGTGCAGTTCAACTCGAGATTAGACAGGAAGAGGCGGTATGTCCCCGCCGGAAGGTCAACCGTGAACTGCGCCTGGGGTTGCACGGTTCGTATGCAACCGACCGGAATGCACGAGCAATACTCGCTGCCCGCAAAGCATCGCAGGATATCGACTCTGAACGATTCGGGGATGTCCGATCCGGTGGTGGAGATTGTTATGCGCACCCCCGGTGGTGGTGACGTCGAGGTCGCGGTGAACGCGGCAGCCGTGAGCCCCGTGCTGGTCGCGGTCGCTGCTTGTACGCCGCCCGACTCGCCAAGCATCCACATCGCCGACGCGCGTCCCTCGACATCCGTGATCGCGCTTGCCGGTGTGACGCTCCCGGCCGAGGCGCTGAAACTCACTGTGCGGCCGGCGGCGGCAATGGCGTTGCCATAGTTGTCGGACACTTGCACGGCGAGCGGCTGCGAGAGCGTGCTTCCGCCGACTCCCGTTTGATTGTTGCCGCCCGCGATCAGAAGTCGGGCCGGCGCCGCGGGAACGCCCTCGATCGCTTCTCCCTGTGTCGTGAATCCGGCTGCAGTCGCCCGCAGACGAAACACTCCGGCGGTAACGGGGGCAAAGACGTCGAACGCGGCCATGCCGTTAACCGCGTTGGCGGAATAGGTGCCCGCGACCGCGCCCGAGCCTGCGACGACGACAAGCCCGACGGCACCGCTGAACGTCGCAACGTTCGCAAAATCGTCGCGCGCGACAACGGTCACCGTCCCCAGCGCCGAGCCAACCACTGCGCTCGCCGCGGGATATGCCAGGAATTCCAGCAGCGCCGCCGCGCCCCCAACGATGTTGAATGCGCTCGTTGTTGCCGGGGTGAGTTGCACGGCGGTTGCAACAAGCGTGTATCCCGCAGCCGCTCGATTGATCGAAAACGCCGCAAACGTCGCGACGCCGGCCACGGCGTTCACCGTTGTTGTGCCACCAAGGGTCGCGTTACCGGGATTCGAAGCCAGGGCCAGCGACACCGCTCCCGTGAATCCCACCGCGATGTTCCCGTGTGCATCGAGTGCCGTCATGACGACGCGCAGCGGCGCGCCCGCCGCGACAGACAGGGGTTGCGTTGTCACCGCGAGCTGCGCCGCCGGCCCTGCGATGCCCGTGGCACCGATCGTGACCTGCGCAATCCCGGCCACGGTCGCCGACAGCGAATTTGCGCCGGCGACGCTGCCGAGCGTCCACGAGCCAATCGTCGCAAGGCCGTTTTCGTCCGTCGTCTGGACTGCGCCCGTAATCGAGCCGCCGCCACTCACGACAGCGAATGTCACCCTGGCAAGGCGCAGGGGGCGACCGTACACGTCGCGCACGCGCACGGACGGTCGCACTGGAACATCCGCCCCCGCGGGCACGGCCTGGTCGCCGCCGCCGGCAACAGCCATCGATGCGGGCCTGGCGCGGCGGAGCAACGCGTACGTGGAGAAGCTCGAGATCTGTGCCGAGACTGCGTTCGTCGCGGTGTCGGCAACACTGCCGGTGATTTCCTCGTACCCGCCGCCAGCGACGTGGTAAATCGCCAGGCCGGCGCGATCCCCCTCGGGCACGGTCTCGGGATCAAACTTCAGCGTCAGCGTGAGTGGCGTGGCAAACTGGGTCCCCGACGGACCGAAGTCGAACGCCGCATTCGGAAGGAGTTCAGCACTTGGAGGCGGTGACGCAGCCGGACCAACCGTGAGTTGCGTGACTCCGCCCGGAACCGCATTCGCGGGAATCGTGAGGGTCACGCGTCCGTCGAGCACCGTTGTCACCGTCGTTTGACCGGAGGTCGTTGCGGCCACGGATACGCGAACGTGCAGAAGAGCCGTGTCGCCGACCGAGCCGTTCGACGCCGTGATGGTCGCGTTCCCGGCGGCGAGCCCCATAACCACGCCCTGTTGAGACACCGTCGCCACCGCGGCGTTGGTCGACGTCCATGTAATGTCCTGATTCAGAGTCTGGCCGCTTGCATCCGTTGAACGCGCCAACAGCGCGAGCGTGCTGCCGACCAGCAGCACGCCGTCGGCTGGTGCCCCCGAAATGGCGACTTTTGCGACGACCGCTTGGTGCGGGCCGGTGGGGCCGTCGCTCGCGCCACAGCTGCCGAGGAGGATGGCAACCCCAAAGACTGCAGTCGCGCGCCCAGCAAAGCGAAACATGGTTTCTCCGCGTGTGTGTTGGCGTCACCTCACATCACGAGGAATTCCGACCGCAACCGACATGCCGTGTCGATGTCGGGCATGGCGAACATTTGTCGTAATAGGGGAAGGGGATGGCGCGCACATCATCCGGTGCGCGGCTGCCCGGTGCGCGTGCCGTGACTCTGGACTGTATGTTTGCGCGTGTTGCCTCGAACTCGTCCCACGGCGGCTTATGACCAAACCATGTGCGATGTCGTCGCGAATGATCCTGGCCAGCGCGGTTGCGAGTGTCGGAACGGCGCTCGTGCCGCTCGCGCGCAGCTCTGCGCAGGGCTGCATGCCGATTCGCTACACGTCGCCGACGCTCGGCACGCCGAATCTGGAAGCAAGCCGCGCACAGCAGTGGCAGATCGGTGTGGATTATCGGTGGGTGCACGCGAACCGATTCTATGTCGGACGAGACTATGCCCCCGACCTGGCGCCTGGCGGACAACCCTCGCGCATCAATGTTCACACCGTCGACCTGAGCGTTTCCTATACGATCACGCGCCGGTTGAGCGCCACGATCGCGATCCCGTTCGCGACCGGCACGCATTCGCGCCTTCAGGCGGACGGCAATCGCTACCAGTTTTCCGTCACGGGCCTTGGCGACGTGAGTCTCTCGGTCCGCGGCTGGTTGCTTGATCCCGCGAATCCCAGGGGCAACGCGGCGATCGGACTCGGTATCAAGGCGCCGACCGGACAGACCGACAAACTCGGCACGTGGCATACCGCAAGCGGCACCGAGCCACGGCCCATCGACCCATCCGTGCAGCTGGGGGACGGCGGTTGGGGCGCGATTGTTCGCGGCGAGGGTTTTCGTCAGGTACGGAGCCGCACGGCCGTTTATGCCGCTGGTTCCTATCTGATCAATCCCCGTGACCACATCACAACGACATTCACGACGGCGTTCGGTGTCGTCGCGCCCGTTGCATCGACGGATGAGTACTCGGCGCACGCTGGACTGACCTTCGACGCGCTGCCACGTCGCGGGGTCGCGCTGAGCATCGGTGCACGGATGGACGGCGTGCCGGTGAAGGATCTCGCCGGAGGTGCCGATCAAAGCTTCCGGCGACCGGGTTACGCCGTCTATGTCGAGCCCGCGCTCGCCGTTCGGATCAGCCGCAGTCCGTTCTCGACGCGTGGCAGCACGATCTCGCTCAGCATCCCCGTACGTGTTGCGCAGAACCGCAAGGCGAGCCTGCTGGAGGTTGCGAATGGCAGGCACGGCGGGGGCGACTTTGCCAACTTTCTCGTGTTCGCCGGCCTCGTCAAGCGGCTATGACCCCGGCGTATTTGCCGGTGCGACCGGCACGTTTGCGGGAACTCCGAGCTTTCGCAGCAACGCCTGGTAACGCGGATGGGCACGCAGCACGTCGAACAAGGGATCGACGACGTACGGCCGCAGCGAATGATCTTCGTACGACTTGTCGAGCCAGTCGCATGTTTCCTCGAGACGTCCGAGTCCGAGGTAGATCAGCGCAATATCGAACGGCGCGACGTAGCTGGTTCGCGCCTTGAGCGCGGCCAATTCGCGCTCGGCGTCGCTGCGCCGACCCGCAAGGGCGTACGCGTGCGCACGCATCGCCGTGACGCGCGAGCTCGTCGGCGCGAGCTTCGCGGCTATCTCCATTTGCGCCACCGCCGAATCGTATTGCGCGACTAGCTCGTACGCCTCACCGAGCAGCATGCGCGGACGATACGCGAGCTGGTCTCGCTCCATGACGGATCGCAATTGTGCCATGGCCTTGTCGTATTGCCGCCGGAACAGATACGCGCGGCCGAGCTCGATGCTCGCGAATGTGCTGAGTGGCTCGGCATCCACAGCGGCCTGTGCCTGCGCAATGCCCTCGTCATACCGGCCGGTGAATTCCCGCAGGACGGCCAGGTATGTGTGAGCGATCGTTGTGCGCGAGTTGAGCGCGAGCGCCCGCATGAGTGAGGCTTCGGCCCCGGACCAGTCGAACTGATAGAGCACCCGGATCTGGCCGAGCGACGCGTGCGCGTCCGCGGACATGCTGTCGAGGGCGAGGGCCTTGTTCGCGGCGTTCAGCGCCTTCGGGAAAAACTCCGTCGGGGAATAGTTACCCAGATTGCCAATCGCGTAGGACGTGTACACGTCGGCGAGGCCCGCGTATGCCGGTGCGAACGTGGAGTCGAGGACGATGCTGCGCTCGAAGTATTCCCGCGCCTTATCGAGCGATCCCGAGCCGCGCTTGTCGAAGAAGTAACGGGCCTGATTGTACTGGGCGAGCGCCTCAGGATTGGTCGGTCGGTTGCTCGTCGTATCCGGGTGGCTGCCCCTCGTGGTGAGCGCGACGGCAATGCCGGCCGCCGCGAGCAGCGCTATCCAGGCAAACGGGCGGCGAGCGACGCGGCGCGTCGCTCGCAGGCCCAGCGTGACCGTACTCGTCTTGCCACCCCGACCCGCCTCGCGCAGCGCAACCGAGAAATCCGCCGCTGTTGCCCAGCGGCGCGCGGGGTCGCGAGCGAGCGCGCGCGCAATGACCGCGGCGATGGATTCCGGGACGTCGGGGCGAGGGGTCCGTACCGACGGCGCATCGGTCGACGCACGTTTCACAACGATGGCGTTTGCGGATGGTCCCTTGAACGGTGGTTCTCCGGCAAGCATTTCGTACAGCACGGTCCCCAGGGCATAGACATCTGAACGCGCGTCGACCGGCGCGTCGCCGGACGCCTGCTCCGGGCTCATGTATTGCGGCGTGCCGGGGTGCATCCCGGGGTTCGTCACGCGCGGGGACGCACTCTCGAGTCCGAGCGCAATGCCGAAATCGGCGACCAGCGCGGTGCCGGCGTGCAGCAGGATGTTTTCGGGCTTGATGTCGCGGTGAATGACCGCGTGGCGATGCGCGGCCTCCAGCGCGCTCGACACCTGTGATGCAATGCGAATCGCGTCGTCAGGCGGCAGGCGTCCCGTTCGTTCGAGATGCTGCCGGAGCGATCCGCCTTCGATGTACGGCATCGTGTAATACAGAAAACCATCGGCCTCACCCGAGTCATGCAGCGGCAGGATGTGCGGGTGGGGCAACTGCGCGGTCGTCTTGATCTCCGCGAGGAATCGCTCGGCGCCAAGTGCTTCGGCGACGTCGGCGTGGAGCACCTTGACGGCGACGTCCCGGTCGTGACGCGAATCGTGTGCGAGGTAGACGGTCGCCATGCCGCCGCGACCGATTTCGCGAACGATGTGGTAATGGTCACCGAGCACGTTGGGCAGCCGGGACATCTTGTCGTCGAAGAGCCGTGCAAAGCGCTCGAACCCCGGGCGCTCCAGCAGCGAGTCCTGTCGCTCGTACTCGGCCAACAAGCGTTCCAGTTCCGCGCGCAGGGACGGGTCAGTCACGCGATCATGCAGGAACGCGTCGCGTTGCGCGCGAGGAACATCGATTGCTTGATCCAGGAGCGGCTCGAGCGCTGCCCATGTCTCGCGCGACATCGGGCGCGCGCGACGGTCATCGGATGGCACGCGATCGCTATCCGTCAAGAGTGCGGCGGAGCAGGACGCGCGCCTTAGCGCAGTCGCGCTCGACCGTGCGCACGGTGACGCCGAGCGCTTCAGCGATTTCCTCGTGTGACAATCCGCCATAAAACCGGCACTCCACCACGCGGGCCAGGCGGGCGTCGACTCGGGCGAGCTGCTGGAGCGCATCGTCGATTTCGAGCAACGCGGCGGCTTGGTCGTCCACAGCGACGATGTCGTCATCGAACGCAATGCGAACGCGCGCGCCGCCACGCTTCTCGGCGCGTTGCGCCTTTGCGCGGTCGAGGAGCACGTGGCGCATCGCGACCGACGCCAGGGCCAGGAAGTGCGCGCGGTCCTGCCACTCGGCGCCGCGTTGGTCGACCAGCTTGAGGTACGCCTCGTGCACCAGTGCGGTCGTGGTCAGCGTACCGGCGGCGTCGCGACCCGAGAGGCGCCGGTGTGCGATCTTTCGCAGTTGCTGGTAGACAACAGGTATGAGCCGGTCGAGCGCTTCCTGTTGTCCGCTCCGCA
>DASRAP010000224.1:0-17089 GCA_035638155.1 Gemmatimonadaceae bacterium
CGTCACGGGGCCGAGAAGGTGCTCTGGGCGACGGGAGCCGCGGAGCTGACCGACCCCCGGACCGACGAGGAACGGCGCCTCGCCAACGTCGCGGACGAGATGGCGATCGCGGCCGGCGTTTCGAGGCCGCGACTTTGGCTGGTGAACGACCCGGACCCCAATGCTTTCGCGACCGGCGATGACCCCGCCAAGTCCCACATTGCGGTCACGACGGGACTCCTGGGGACGCTCAACCGGGACGAATTGCAGGCTGTTTTGGCCCACGAATACGGCCACATCAAGAACCTCGACACGCAGCTCATGACCTTTCTGGCGGCCCTGGTCGGGTCGGTTTTGCTGATCAGAGAGGGTATGGGGCGGTTCCTTTTTTACGGCGGGCGCCTGGGAGGCTCCAGGAGCCGCGATCGGGACCGGGATGGGGGTGGTGGTGCGGGACCGTTGGTCATTGTCCTGCTGGTCCTGTGGGTGATTTCCTGGATCCTCGCCCCCATCGTGATCAACGTTTTGGCCATGTGGGTGAGCCGGAAACGGGAGTACTTGGCCGACGCCATGAGCGCACAGTTCACCCGGAACCCGCTGGCGCTCGCCAGTGCTCTTGAGAAGATCGAATCAGCCGAAGCGCCGACCAAATCCATTAAGGCGGGGACGGCGCATTTGTGCATTGCCGACCCGCTGGGCCGGCCGCTTTCCAACCGCCAAGGGCGGCTCGCCGACGCGTTCGCGACTCACCCGCCGATGGCGCTCAGGATTGCGCGGCTCGAGGCCATGGGGCATGGGTCCGCGTTCCGGGACGCCGCGAGTCCGCCAGCTCAGCCGGCTTGATTTGCTCCGTTCAGTTTGGCAGTATGGCGAGCGAGCAGCCGAATCAACACCGGAGTAGATGCAATCAACGTTTGTGATTATCGGCGTCTGCGATTGCTGTTATCCACAGCCTGCTCGGATGGCCGTGGTGACCGCGGCGGCACGCTATCGTCTTCAGGACGAGGCCCGCGAGAACTCCGCTCCAACGCGCCAAGTCGCGCTTCAGGCCGGCCTAGTGAGTGGGTATGCAGTCGTTTATGCGGAGCAATTACACAGATAATGCAAATTAGATGCACACACGCATATGTGCATCATGCAATGATTTACATTTGTCAACGTCAAGTTGCGTATTGCATATCAATGCAATACGCACTGAGCACCCCACGGAGGACTCGTGACACCGAAAACCATCGCCATGCTCGTCGGTCCAGAGTACGAGGACCTCGAGGTCTGGTACCCTAAGCTTCGGCTCGAGGCCGCAGGACATAAGGTCCCGCTGGTCGGACTCGGCGAGCAATCGTACCACGGAAAGCACGGCTACCCCTGCCCAGTCGACCTATCAATCGCCGACTTGAGTGCTGCCGATCTGGCTGGAGTCATCGCTCCAGGTGGATGGGCGCCGGACAAGATCAGGCGCGACGATAAGGTCCTGAAGCTGGTCCGCGACGTGCACAAGGCGGGAGGCCTCATGGCCACGATCTGTCACGGACCGTGGATCTTCATCTCGGCTGACATCGTGCGCGGAAAGCGCCTCACCGGGAGCCTCGGTATCCGCGACGACATCATCAACGCGGGCGCCATTTGGGAGGACGCCGCCGTGGTCGAGGACGGCAATCTGATCAGCTCACGCGCGCCCAGGGACCTGCCAAAGTTCGGCGAAGCCCTGGTCAAATGGCTCGCGAGCAAGCCCTGACCAAGGCCGCGCGACCGCTCACTTCCGGGGCGGCTTCTGAGGCAGGGAGTCCGCCCTGAGTCCGGCGAATGACGGTGGCACGTCCGACATCGTGTTGACAGCCGTGATGACCGGGGACGTGGCGGGGCCTGTCATCGTGAATACGGTCCAGGTGACCCCGGCCGCATCGGGAACCGTGAACGTCCGCGTGGTGATTCCGGGCCCGCTGATGGTCACGTACGCACCGGAGTTCCGGAGCTGGATCGACGTCTCACCGGCGCTCGCGTCGAAGTTATGAACCTTGAAGGTGTAGGGCTGGGACCCGGAGACTAGCTGGTTGATCTGGAGGGTCTCCGGCCCATCGCCGTCCGTGTCGTCCAGCTCCAGGCACACGGACGCGCAATCTCCCTTGTTGCCGAAATAGATGTGACTGCCCGTCGGCGTATACAGATGGGCGTCGAGATCCCCGGGATCATGGTTCCAGAACAGGCGAATGATGATTCCCGCCGTGCCCGACGGGACCAGCCCGAGCGACCTCTGCGTCTGCGTCCCGGTCGCGATCGTCGCGTCGACGGAGTAAGGGTCGTACCCCGGGGCGGTCGCCAGAACCGTGTAAACGCCAGGCGGGATGTTCGAAATGCCGTATGAGCCAGTCGACGTAGATGTCGCGCTGAACGCCGCCGCACCTGTCGTAACGCCCGAACCGCTCCGCAGCTGAACCGACGCATTGGGAATAGGGGCACCCGTCAGAGAGTTCGAAACGACGCCGACGAGCGAGCCGCTGCCTGCCGCAACAGCCGTCGCCGTCACGATGAGCGACATCGGCGGGTTGGCAACGGATACCACCATTGTCTGCGTTCCGACCGACGTCCCAAGCGTCCAGGTCGTGGACGCCGTGCCGTCCGACGCCGTGGCCCGGGTTGTTGGCGCAGCCGTCCCGCTCCCCGCTGAGGGAGTGAACGCCACGTTTGCGCTCGGCAGGAGAACCCCGCCCGCCCCGCGCACCCGCACGGTGATCGGCACGGGAAGGGTCACGCCGGGCGGCGCCGACTGCCCCGCACCGCCGACCAGCGTGATCCCCTGCGCCGGCGCGGCCGTGACGGTCACCGGAATGGCGTCCTGCACCGTGCGCGCAAAGGCCAGAGTGCATCGGATGGTCGTAGTTCCTGGAGTCGTCCCGAATACCACGCCGCCCGTTTCAGTCTGGTCGACGTCGGCGATGCCGGGGTTGTCGCTCCGGACTTCGAACGGGAACAGCGTCACGCCGCCCGGATTGCCGGTGCACGTCACCGGTGCGCTCGATCCGGCGGCGATCGTGAGCGACCGCGGCGCGAGCACGACGCTCGTGACGTCCTTGCCGGGTCCCACATAGGTGAGCGGCGGCTCGATCGACGCACCGCTCCCGTCATCGTTCAGGTGAAACGTTGTTGGGCCGGCAGTCATCACCTGAATGCCGTCCTTGCTGAACGCATTCAGCTGGAACGTGAATACGTCGCGCTGCGCCGACGCCGGATACTTGAACCGAAGCACGACGGTCGCCTGGATATCCGAGCCGTCCGCCCCCTCCGTCACCGACGGATCGTCGGTACTGAACCGCTGATCGAAGATCGTCGTGCCGCCGACGGTGATGATCGCGCGGAGCTCGGTCGGCTCCAGTGGATCGCGCTCGTTCACGGCCGCAAACCGCACGTCGCGGAGGCGCGGGATCACCAGACGGATCTTCGCGTCGCCTTTCCCGCCGGCGTCGGGCGGAATGGTGCATCCGAGCAGGAAACCCGCCGCGACAACGGCGAATCGGGCAACGCTACGTCGTAACATCGTGCCACGTTGAACCTGCGACCCTTACGCCGCAAGAGGGAATCGCCCCTTGTCCCGCGTACGCGCGTACGGTTAGCGTGGCCTCGGCCAGTCTCCCGAGCCCGGAAACAGCACGACATGCACACATGAAAATCGCCGTTCTCAAGGAATCCGTTCCCAGCGAAGCGCGGGTCGCGCTCGTCCCAGAGAGCGTCGGCCGTCTCGTCAAAGCGGGACACGCGCTTGCCATTGAACGCGGTGCCGGTGTACGCGCCGCCGCGCCCGATGCTGCGTACGAAGCAGCAGGAGCAACGATCGGCGCGGATGCCGGCAGCACAGCGTCGGGCGCTGAGCTCATCGTGAAGGTTCAGCGGCCAACGGCCGCGGAAGCGGGCCTGCTGCCTGAAGGCGCAGCGATTCTCTGTTATCTCTCTCCTTCGAACGCCGCCGAAACCCTCGCGTTGCTGAATCAGCGTCGCATCACGGCATTCGCGCTCGAGCTGGTTCCGCGCATCACGCGCGCGCAGTCCATGGACGCGCTCTCATCGCAGGCCACGGTGGCCGGCTACAAGGCGGCGCTGATCGGCGCCAACGCGCTCGGCAAGTTCCTCCCCATGCTCACGACGGCGGCGGGATCCGTTCCGCCCGCGAAAACGTTCGTGCTCGGCGCGGGCGTCGCCGGACTGCAGGCGATCGCGACCGCACGCCGCCTTGGCGCCGTCGTGTCCGCCTTCGACGTTCGCCCGGCGGCGCGCGAGCAAATCCAGTCGCTCGGCGCGACCGCGATTGGCGGCGACGTCGCCGCCGCGGAGGGAACCGGCGGCTACGCGCGCGAGCAAACCGCGGAAGAAAAAGCCAAGACGCAGGAAGTGCTCGCGAATCATTTCAAGGACCAGGATCTCGTGATTACGACGGCCGCGATCCCCGGCAAACCCGCGCCGCGTCTCATCACGCGTGCGATGGTCGAGAGCATGCGCCCGGGCGCGGTCATCGTCGACCTTGCCGCGGAATCGGGCGGCAACTGCGAGCTCACGCGCGCGGGCGAAACGGTGGACCACAACGGTGTCCACATCATCGGGCCGGTCAACGTGCCCGCGATGCTGCCGGCGCACGCGTCGCAAATGCTGAGCCGTAATGTGCTGACCTTCGTGCAGCATCTGTCGAAGGAGGGCGCGATCAACATTGACCTCAACGACGAGATCACGGGAGCGATGGCCATGACTCACGACGGCGCGCTCCGGAACAGCAAATGAGCGATCCTGCCTTCTTCGGCAACCTCGCGATGTTCGTGCTCGCGACGTTCCTCGGCGTGGAGCTGATCGGCCGGGTGCCGCCGACGCTGCATACGCCGCTCATGTCCGCGGCGAACGCGGTCTGCGGCATCGTGGTGATCGGCGCCATCATCGTGGCCGGCGGCGGCAACGACTGGATTGCGCGCATTCTTGGGTTCGCCGCCACCGCACTCGCCATGGTGAACGTCGTCGGCGGTTACGCCGTCACTGGACGCATGCTCGGCATGTTCCGCAAGGACGAGAAGAAAAAAGAATGACTGAGCCGACACTGCTGAGTACGCAAACGCTGCTCGCGTACCTCGTCGCCGCCGGCTTTTTCATCGTCGGCCTCAAGCGCCTGAATTCGCCGGCTACCGCGCGGCTGGGCAACACGATCTCCGGCATCGGCATGGCCATTGCCGTGATCGCGACGCTGCTCGACAAGAAGGTCGTCACGTACGGGACGATCGCCGCGGGCCTCGTCGTGGGCGGCGCCGTGGGGTTGTTCATGGCGCGCCGCGCCAAAATGACGGAGATGCCGCAGCTCGTCGCGCTGCTGCACGGCATCGGGAGTCTCGCCGCGCTCATCGTCGCCGGCGCGGAGTACATCCGTGTCGCGCAGGCGCATGATCAGATGGCGCTCGCATCGGGCATCGCGACACAGGTGTCGATTGCCATCGGCGGGTTCACGTTCAGCGGATCGATCATCGCGTTCGCGAAGCTGCACGAGATCATGACGGGCAAGCCGATTCTGTTCCCGGGCATGCGGTTCGTGACCGGACTGACGCTGCTGGGGATCATCGTGTTCGGGTACGCGCAGGTGCACGCCTTTGCGGCGCCGCTCGATGTGTTCTACGGCGCGGTCGGGCTCTCGCTGCTCCTCGGCGTGCTGTTCGTGCTGCCGATCGGCGGCGCGGACATGCCCGTGGTCATCTCGGTGCTCAACTCGTCCGCCGGTGTCGCGGCCGCGATGGTCGGTTTCGTCATTCAGAACCCGATTCTCATTCTCAGCGGCTCCCTCATCGGATCGGCCGGCATCATCCTCAGCCAGATCATGTGCCGGGCGATGAACCGCTCGCTCACGAACGTGCTCTTCAGCGCGTTTGGTACGGCGACGGCGAAGAGCGCCAAGTCGTCCGCGGGTCTCACCGTGAAATCGATCACGCCGGAAGATGCGGCCATGCAGCTCGCGTACGCGCAGCTCGTGATCGTCGTGCCGGGATACGGCCTCGCGGTCGCGCAGGCGCAGCATCTCGTTCGCGAGCTTGGCGATCTCATCGAAAAGCGCGGCGGCGAAGTGCGTTACGCCGTGCACCCCGTTGCCGGCCGCATGCCCGGGCACATGAACGTGGTGCTCGCAGAAGCGAACGTTGCGTACGACAAGCTCTTCGAGATGGAAGCGATCAATGACGAATTTGATCGCGCGGACGTCGCGCTCGTCGTCGGCGCGAACGACGTCGTGAATCCGGCGGCGCGCACCGATCCCACCTCACCGATTTACGGCATGCCGATCCTCAATGCCGATCACGCGAAGAGCTGCATCGTGCTCAAGCGCGGCATGAGCGCGGGCTTCGCCGGCATCGAGAACGAGTTGTTCTACGCGGGCAAGACGTGGATGCTGTTCGGAGATGCCAAGGCGAGTTTGACGAAGCTGGTGGCGGAGATAAAGGGCATTGCGTAGGCGGATCTACTTCCTGTCAGCGATCGTTTCATAGTTCCTGCCACGCCACGCCTTCGGCCGGCGTGCAGACGACAGCACAAGCCGGATGACCGCGAGCGGATCAGCAAGCGGACTGAGCCAGAAGCTCAGTCCGTGTTTTGCATAGCTCGACCGCACGGCAACGTTCATGAGTGTGCGCGCGACGAGGATCAGACCGTTGAGCGCGACGAGCGGCGCGGCGACGGACGCGCCGGCGGCGGCGGCAATGACGACCGGTACCGGTAATCCCTGCACCAGCGCGAGCATGATCACATCGCCCGCCTGTGCGGCCACCGGCGTGGAGTCCCTGAGATCGATCGACCGCCCCCACTCGCGCCACATCTCGCCGGCGCTCGCGTAGGAGCGCACTTCATAGAGCTCTGATCCATCGAGAAATGCCACGCGCGCGCCGCGGCGCGCGAGCATGCGCATGAGGCTCACGTCTTCCGCAAACGACGCGCGCACACCCACGAATCCGCCGTGCGCGGCGAGGATGTCGCGCCGGGCGATCCAGCACTGTCCGTTGGCCATGACGCGCGTGCCGCTGGTTGGCGCCGACCGGCAGAGCAGCGACAGGAGGAGTGATGGATGCAGCCAGCGCTCGAGGACCGATTGTCCGCCAAAGCGCGGCGAGAACGACCCGGCATCGAGTGCGCCGGCCTGGACTGCCGCGAGCATCGCGGGCGACATCGGCGCGGCGGGGACCACGTCCGCATCGAGGCCCACGATCCAGTCACCGCGCGCCACGCCGCGTGCATGTTCGAGCGCCCACGCTTTTCCAACCCAGCCGGCTGCGAGCGGCGGTTCGTCAATGAGACGGATGCGCGGGTCCCGCTGAGCTGCGGCCGCAACGAGCGCGCGCGTGCCGTCATGCGACTGTGCATCGACGATCAGGATCTCGACGACACCCGGCGGTTCGTGCACGAGACGCTCGAGCAACGGCCCGATGCGCCCCGCCTCGTTCAGCGTTGGAACAACGATCGTCACCGCGGTGTCGGCCAACCGGCGTTCCGTCGATTCCAGGCCAACGGCCGCTCGATGCCGCCACGCCGAAAGGCGCCGCGCGGCGACGAGCGCGGCCGTGGCCTGGAGAACGAACAGAATGACCGCGGGGTGCGTCATGCGCGCTTACGTTTCAAACGCGCCGAGGGCGCGTGGTGTCCAACGGACAAGATACGAGATGCGATACATCATGAGACTGGCAGGACTACCGCACGTTGTGGCGGCCGGAGCGACGATCGCGTTCGGCGTGCACGCGGACGCGCAGGTGGAGCGGTTTACGCTCAACGGGGCCAAGGTCGCCGTACACAACGTTGCCGGACGCATCACGATCGAGCACGGAACCGGACCGGGCGTCGTGGTGGAAGTCACTCGCGGCGGCGTCGACGCCAGGCGGCTGGCGCTGCAGCAACTCGAAAACGCCGGCCGCACGTCGCTGTGCATCATGTATCCGCAGGAACACATCATCTACCGCCCGAAGCAGGGCGCGGCGGCGTGGAACGTCAGCACGGGCGACGAGTCCGTCTGCCGCGGTGGCGTCAAAGGGATTTTCGGCGGCCGGAAAATCGAGGTCCGTTCACGCGGCGAAGGTGTCGAAGCATGGGCCGACGTCCGCATCCTCGTGCCGCCCGGTGCGGACCTCAAGGTCTGGGACGTCGCCGGTGAAATCACTGCTGAAAACGTGCGCGCCGCGCTGGAGCTGGACGCCACTGCCGCGCGGGTATCGACCCATGCCACGACCGGTGCGCTCCATGTCAACGCCGAGTCCGGCGATGCGCGAGTGATTGCCCATCACGGTGACCTCACGATCGAGGCAGGTTCGAGAGACGTGAAAACGGACTCGGTGTCGGCGGCTACGATGTTCTCTGTAGACGCGGGATCCGGAGGCGTTGCCGGCGCAGGCGTCGAGACCGACGCGTTTCGTGTGAAGGCGGGTTCCGGCAAGGTCCAGTTCGCGGGGCTGTCGGCCCGTCGTGCGCGCATCGAGGCCAGCGCGGGCGACATGACCGTCGGATTTGTCTCACGCGTCGATTCGCTCAGCGCCGAATCCGGGTCCGGTGTGATCACCCTCCGCCTGCCCGCCACGTTCGGCGCCGAGGTGGAGGCGCAGACCGGAAGCGGCGAGATCACGAGCGACTTTCCCGTCCGCCCGCCTCTGACCAAGCGGGGCGAGCTTCGGGGCTCGATCGGCGACGGCCACGGGCGGGTGACGATTGACGCGGGCTCGGGCGATATCCGCCTGGTCAGGGCGAAGTGACGAGCCGGAATGTGTGTCCGCTTTTGGGACCCGCAATCGCACAAGCGGACGCGTGGGGTGAGCCGGTGAATCTTTGAAACCTCGCAATCCGTTGTGACAACGTCGCTTGGCGCGATTCCGGGGCATGGCACACGCCTTGCGAAAGCAGGCCAGTGACTCCTCTCATTCTCGCGTTCTCTCGTTCTCTCGCATTCTCGTTCTCTAGCATCTAGATGGACATAGTCAGAGCCCCCCAAAAGAAGACCGGTAAGTACGTCGGGATCGGTATCGGCGTGCTGGTGCTGGTCATCGCGACCTGGCGCATCATGGCGCTGCCGGCAGCGGCGCCCACGGTCGAGCTCGCCAACCTCCTCACAGACACGGTTCGCCGCGGCGATGTCGTCCGTGAGGTGCGCGGTCCCGGCAACCTCACGCCGGATCACTACCGGTTCATTACGCCGCAGACCAACGGCCGCGTCGAGAACATTGTTGCGGTGGTCGGTCAGGTCCTCAACGCCGGCGACGTCATCCTTGTGATGTCCAGCCCCGATCAGCAGATCGCAAGCACCCGCGCAGAGCAGGCGGTCCGGCAGGCTGAGCTCGATCTCAGCAAGCTCCGCAACGATCTCCAGACGCAGCTGTCGAACCTCGAAATCCAGGTCGCGTCGGCCAAGACGACCCAGCTCGACGCGCAGCAGCGGGCGCGCGAAGCCGATTCGTTGTTCAACGCAAAGCTGCTGGCGCCGTTTGAAGCCAACCGGCTGAAGCTGGCCGCGGACGAAGCGGCAACGCGGTACCGGATTGCGCAGCAGCAGCTGAAAAGCACGAACGAGATGGTCGAGTCCCAGCTGAACGTCGCCAAGGCGAACGTTGAAGCGCTCAAAGCCATCGCCGCCAACGAGCAGGACCGGCTCAAGTCCCTCACGGTGCGCGCGCCCGAGGCGGGCGTCCTGCAGCAGGACCAGCTCCTCAACCCGGGCCAGTGGGTGACGTCCGGCCAGACCATCGCCCGGATCGTTCAGCCCGGGAAGCTCAAGGCCGTCCTCCGCATTCCCGAATCGCAGGCCAATCTCGTCCAGATCGGGCAGATGGCGTCAATTGACACACGCAACGGTCTGATCCCGGGACATGTCTCACGCAAAGATCCGACCGCGATCGGGGGCTCGGTCAATATCGACGTGGCGCTGGAGGGTGCGTTGCCTTCGTCTGCCGTGCCCGAGCTGAGTGTGGACGGCACGATTCAGATCGAGCATCTCAAGGACGTGCTGTTCACGGGCCGGCCGGTGTCGGGCGCAGCAACGGGGCCCGTAGGGATGTTCAAGTTCGTCGAGGGCGGCAAGTACGCGGTGCGCACGACCGTGCAGCTCGGGCGGAGTTCCGTGAACACCGTGGAGATCATCAATGGGTTGCAGCCGGGCGACAGAGTGATTCTGACGGACATGTCCCAGTACGACCAGGTCGATCGCGTACGGATCAAGTAAGGCACTCAGACCACCACAGCAGACCGGAGATTTCCGATGGCGACGAACGGCGAGTCGTTGATCAAGCTGCAGGGCATCAAGAAGATCTTCTATACGGATGAAGTCGAAACGCACGCGCTGGCTGACGTGCATCTCGACATCAAGCAGGGCGAATACGTCGCCATTTCCGGCCCCTCCGGCTGCGGCAAGACGACGCTCCTTTCGCTCCTCGGCTTGCTCGACACGCCGACGGAAGGCACGTACATGCTCGACGGACACGAAGTCGCCAAGCTCGACGCGTCGGATCGCGCGCGCGTTCGCAACCGGCAGATCGGGTTCATTTTCCAGGCGTTCAACCTGATCGGCGACCTCACCGTCTACGAAAACGTCGAGCTGCCTCTCACGTACCGCGGCATGAGCTCCAACGACCGCAAGGAGCGTGTGCACGCCGCGCTCGAGCGCGTGGGGATGTCGCACCGCGTGAAGCACTATCCCGCGCAGCTCTCTGGCGGCCAGCAACAGCGCGTGGCGGTCGCGCGCGCCGTGGCCGGCGATCCGGCCATCCTCCTCGCCGACGAGCCGACGGGTAACCTCGATTCGACCAACGGCGAAGCGGTGATGGAGCTGCTCCGCGAGCTGCACCGCAACGGTGCAACGATCTGCATGGTCACCCACGATCCGCGGTACGCGCTGCACGCGGACCGCTCGGTGAACCTGTTCGACGGCCGCGTGGTGGACGAACAGCCGGTCGCGCACGCGTAACTGCACTCACGCAGGCAGTAGGGACGAACAATCTGGGGAGAGCGGACACTCGTCCGTTCTCCCACTCCGGAGGTCCCATGCATGTCGTAGCCAAGTCGTCGTCCAGCGTTCGCCTCGGGGCATCGATCGTGATGCTTGCGCTCGCACTCTCAGCCTGCACGTCGGTTCGCGGTGCAACGGCGGCATCCGCCGGAGCCGGCGAGCTCACTGCGCTCCGCGGCAACAATCACGGCGGCGTGGACCTCGCGACCTCCGATCACACGGGCGCGAAACGCTGCGCCAACTAGCGATCTCTCGCCATGCATAGCCTCTGGCAGGACGTGCGGTTCGCGGTTCGGCAGCTCGCACACAATCGAACGTCCAGCCTGGTGGCGCTGCTCACGCTCGCGCTGGGGATCGGCGCAAACACGAGCGTGCTCGGTCTCGAAAACGCGCTGCTCTTCAAACCCGCACAGGCTCGCGACCCGCATCGCCTGGTGTGGCTGGCTTCACATCGCGCGAATTCGAGCCGCATGTCGAGCTGGTCGTATCCGGCGTACGCGCGGATTCGCGATCAGGCGAAGTCGTACCAGGGCGTGGTCGCGTTCACGGGCGTCGAGCTCTCCATGGGCGGTGCGTCACCCGAGCGCGTCCGCGGTATCGTCGCATCCGGCAACTATTTCGATGTGCTCGGCGTTCCGGTCGCGGCCGGCCGCGTCTTTTCGCCCGAGGACGACGGTGCGCCCGGCGCGCATCCCGTCGCGGTGCTGAGCCACGCATTCTGGACACGCCGGTTCGGCGCGGACAGCGGAGTGATTGGCCGGACCATCACGCTCAACGGAAAGCCGTACACCGTGGCCGGCGTCATCGGCCGCGGATTCAACGGCGCGGAAGTCGGCGAGCTGAACGACCTCTGGATTCCGATCGCGCAGATGAGCGCGCTCTCGACGTTCGGAAGCCAGCCGCTCGCGGGTGAGTACAACAACCTCTTTCGTGTCATCGGCCGCTTGAAGAGCGGCGCGACGATCGAAGGTGCGCGGCAGGAAGCAAATGCGCTGGGCGCCCTCATGACGGCGCCGGACGCGCGCAGCGAAGACCAGCGTTCGCTTGCCGTTCTGCCGGTCGCCGGAGGGCTCGATCCGTCCAACCGCCAGCAGATCGCGCCGGTTCTCGGTCTCGTCATGATCGTGCCGCTGCTCGTACTGCTGGTGGCATGCGCGAACGTCGCCAATCTCTTTCTTGGACGCGCGCTCGGCAGGCGCAAGGAGCTCGCCGTGCGACGTGCGATCGGCGCGTCGCGGGGGCGGCTCGTCCGCCTTCTGGTCACTGAAAGCGTCGTACTCGCGCTGGGAGCTGCGGTCGCCGGCGTGGTGCTCTCGTCGTGGATGACCGCCATCATCGCGAACATCGCCAAGGTGCCGGCCGACATCGTGCCTGCGCTCACGTCCGCCGATCCGCGCGTCTTCGCGGCGACCGCAGGACTCGCTGTCCTTGCGGGCATGCTCTTCGGGGTCGTGCCCGCACTCGTGTCGACAGGTGGCGCCCTTTCTCCGGCTCTCAAGAACGAAGGCATCACCGTCGGCCGGTCGCGCCACCGGCTGCGCAACGCGTTCGTCGTGGCGCAGGCGTCGGCCTCGCTCGTTCTCCTGATCACCGCCGGACTCCTGGTGCGCAGCCTCGACAAGGCGCTGCGCGTGGCACCCGGATTTGATCCGGACAGGAGCGTTGCATTTTCGTTCGACCTGGTCGCGCAAGGCTACAGCGAGGAACGGCGCGGCGTGTTCGTGCGCACGGCGCTCGACCGAACGCGGCAGCTTCCGGGCGTCGCGGACGCCGCCATCGCAACGATGCTTCCGCTGAGTGGGCGCATGAGCGCCACGGAAATCGTTCGCGAGGGGGTCACGGATCCGCGCGACCGCATCACCGTCCGCAACTCCGCCGTCTCGGACGGCTACTTCTCGACGATGAAGATCCCGCTGGTTGCGGGGCGTGCCTTTGCGGCCACGGACACGAAGACGAGCGCACCGGTTGCGATCGTGAACGAGACGCTCGCCCACGCGCTCTGGCCGGACGGGTCCGCGCTTGGCAGGCGCATACGGATGACCGGCTCGGATGCTCCGCTCCGCGAGATCGTCGGGATCGCACGCGACGGCAAATACGAGAACCTCGTGGAAGGGCCGACGCCGTTCTACTACGAGCCGGTCGCGCAGGGCGATGCCGGCGGCGACGAGGTCGTGTTGATCGTACGCAGCGCGAGCGGCGACGGTCGTGCTACCGTTGCGCCGGTCACGAGTCTCTTCCGTTCGCTCGACCCGAATCTTCCCCTCTTCAAGGTGAGCACGCTCCAGGAGAACCTCGCGCGAACCGTCGACGCGCAGCGCGCCGGCGCAGTATTGCTCGCCGTGTTCGGCGTGCTTGCCCTGGGCCTCGCCGCGCTCGGGATCTACGGTGTGGTCGCGCACGGCGTCACACTGCGCACACGCGAAATCGGCATCCGCATGTCGCTCGGCGCACAGGCAGGAACAGTGCTCGCGGGCTTCGTGCGCGAAGGACTGAGGCTCACGTTTATCGGCATCGCAATCGGAGTCACCGCGAGCGCGGCGCTCTCCGGTGTGCTCGCGAAATTCATGTTCGGTCTCGCGCCGACCGATGTGCTGACGTTCCTGCTCGGTGCCGGCGTGCTGACGGGCGCCGCGTTTCTCGCGAGTGTATTCCCTGCCCGCCGCGCGGCACGCGTGGATCCCATGGTGGCGCTGCGCGCGGAGTGATGCCGCGCAGCAGCGCAGCAGCGCCACGCGTACCGCCGAGTAACTTTCCCGCATGATTTCGCTTCGGAACGTCGACAAGAGCTTCCCCACCGCCGGTGGGCAGACCTTCGTGCTGCGCAGGATCACGCTGGACATCGCGGCCGGCGAGTTCGTGACCATCATGGGCCCGTCGGGCGCCGGCAAGTCGACGCTGCTGGCCGTGATGGGCATGCTCGACGGCGCGTGGACGGGCGAATACCGCCTCTTTGACCACGAAGTACACCGCCTCGACAACAAGCGCCGCGTCGCGCTCCACAAGCAATACGTCGGCTTCGTGTTCCAGCAGTACCATCTGCTCGACGATCTCACCGTCGCCGAGAACCTCGATATCCCGCTGTCGTACCGCGACATCAAGAAGTCGGAGCGCCAGGCCATCGTCGCGGAGAGCCTGGACCGGTTCGGCATGGTCGCGAAGAAGGATCTCTATCCGTCGCAGTTGTCCGGTGGGCAGCAGCAGCTCGTGGCGGTGGCGCGTGCCGTGATCCACAAACCGTCGCTGCTCCTCGCCGACGAGCCTACGGGCAACCTGCACTCGGCGCAGGGTCGCGAGATCATGGAGCTCTTCAAGAAACTGAACGCCGGCGGCACGACCATCGTGCAGGTCACGCACTCCGAGGAAAACGCGAAGTACGGCGACCGCATCGTGAACCTCAAGGATGGGTGGGTCGTTGACGGCTAGGGGAGATGGGAGATGGGAGATGGGAGATGTAACTGACATGTGAGAGGGGAGATGGGAGATGTAACTGACATGTGAGAGGGGAGATGCCATGGGCGGGATCGTTTACCTGTCCCTTGCCATCTCCCCTCTCCATCTTCCATGGCAGTTACATCTCCCATCTCCCCTTTCCCATCTCCCATTTCTGTTCAGGAATGCCGACCGCGCGACCGCAGGTTCTGATCGCCGATGATGACCGCGACGTCCTCGAGGCGCTGCGGCTTCTGCTGCGCAGCGAAGGGTACGAGGTGGAAGCCGTTACGTCGCCGTCGGGGGTGATTTCGTCGGTGCAGACGCGCGACCACGACGCGCTGCTCATGGACATGAACTACACGGGAGACACCACCGGCGGCACCGAGGGACTGGATCTCCTCCGGCAGCTGCAGCAGCTCGACGCCACGTTGCCCGTCGTCGTGATGACCGCCTGGGGAAGCATCGAGGGCGCGGTCGAAGCCCTGCACCGGGGGGCGCGCGACTACATCGAGAAGCCATTCGACAACGCACGCCTCCTCACTGTCTTGCGCACGCAGGTCGAGCTCGGCCGGGCGCTCCGACGGAGCCAGCGCCTCGAAAGCGAGAATCTCACGCTCCGCGCGGGCGCTCCGGTCCTCATCGCCGAATCGCCCGCCATGCAGCCGGTGCTGCGGCTCATGGAGCGGATCGGCGCGTCGGACGCGAACGTGCTCGTGACCGGTGAGCACGGCACGGGAAAGGAAGTCGTTGCTCGTTGGCTGCACGCAGCGTCGCCGCGTGCATCGCGCCCGATGGTGACCGTCAACCTCGGCGGCCTCGCCGACGGCGTGTTCGAAAGCGAGCTCTTCGGCCACACGAAAGGCGCATTCACCGACGCGCGCGCGGACCGCATTGGGCGGTTCGAGCTCGCCGACGGCAGCACGCTGTTCCTCGACGAGGTGGCGAACATGTCGCTCGCGCAGCAGGCCAAGCTGCTGCGCGTCCTCCAGTCGGGCGAGCTCGAGCGCGTGGGGTCCTCCAAGACACGCCACGTCGACGCGCGCATCATCTCCGCAACGAATGCCGACCTCGGCGTGGAAGTGGCGGCGGGGCGCTTTCGCGAGGATCTGCTGTTCCGGCTGAACACGGTCGAGGTGCGCCTGCCGCCGCTGCGCGAGCGGCGCGAGGACATTCCGCCGCTCGCCGCGCATTTCCTGCGACAGTACGCGGCCCGCTACGCGAAGCGCGCGACGGCGTTCGACGCCGACGCCATGCGCATCCTGCTCGCCCACCCCTGGCCCGGCAACGTGCGCGAGCTTGCCCACGCCGTCGAGCGCGCCACACTCCTTTCCGACGGCGACCGCGTGCGGGCCGTGGATTTCTCGCTGGGCACGTCGGTTGCCGGGCCACCGAAACTCGAAGACATGAGTCTCGAGGACGTGGAGCGCGTGCTGGTCACGAAGGCACTCGACCGATTCGACGGGAACGTGAGCCGTGCCGCGGAGGCGCTCGGTCTTTCGCGCAGCGCGATGTATCGCCGCCTTCAACGCCATGGTCTCTAGAGGCGCGTGAGCCACGAGCGACAGGTCACGCGGCTCGCGCTGCTCGCGCCTGTCCCGGGGCTGCTGGTCGCTCTCTGGCTCCTCTGGCACGGCACGTTCGCGTCACGCACGCAGTGGACCGTCACGATCGTGCTCGTAGTGGCGTGGCTCGCGTTTGCGATCACGATGCGCGAGCGCGTGGTGCGACCGCTGCAGACGTTGTCCAACATGCTCGCGGCGATTCGCGAGCAGGATTACTCCCTTCGCGGCCGGCGCGCCGACGCGACCGACGCGCTCGGGCTCGCGATGCTCGAGCTCAACCTGCTCATGGACGAGCTCAAGGAGCGGCGCCTTGGCTCGCTCGAGGCCACGGCGCTGCTGCAACGCGTCATGGCCGAGATTGACGTCTCGGTGCTCGCGTTCGACCAGAGCGGCGCGCTGCGGGTGGTGAACGCGAGCGGCGAGCGACTCCTGGGCCAGCCGGGTGAACGCCTGCTCGGCCGCACGGCGGACGAGCTCGGGCTGGGCGAATGCCTCAGTGGCGATGCCCCACGCATTGTCGAGCTCGCCATCGGCCCGCAGCGTGGGCGCTGGGAGCTCAGGCGCGGTTCGTTCCGGCAGGGCGGCCGGCCACACCAGTTCGTCGTACTCGCCGACGTGAGCCGCGTGCTCCGCGACGAGGAACGCCTGGCGTGGCAACGCATCGTGCGTGTGCTCGGCCACGAGATCAACAACTCGATCACACCGATCAAATCGCTGTCGGGAAGTCTCAAGGAGCTGTTGCAGCGTTCCCCGCCCGGCGGTGAGCTGCGCGAGGACCTGCTTCGCGGCCTGGCAGTGATCAACTCGCGCAGCGAAGGACTGTCGCGGTTTCTCGCGTCGTACACGCGCCTCGCGAAGATGCCGCCGCCGCGGCCCATCGCGATGTCCGCGTCGCTGTGGGTTCAGCGCGCCGTCCGCCTCGAGACGCGCATTGCCGTCGATGTCATCCCCGGACCGAACCTCATCATCAGTGCCGATGAGGACCAGCTCGACCAGCTCCTCATCAATTTGATCAAGAACGCCGTCGACGCCGCGCTCACGACGGGCGGCGGGGTGCGCGTGCGCTGGTCGCGCGGGAGCGGGCGGTTCATCCTGGTCGTGCAGGACGACGGGCCCGGCCTGCCGAAGACCTCCA
>DASRAP010000225.1:0-14684 GCA_035638155.1 Gemmatimonadaceae bacterium
CGTCACGGCTTGCGTCGCCCCGCCGTTCCAGAAGAGCGCCGTCCCGCCCGCGCGCACAAACTCGTTCACCTTGGTGAGCGTGGGATCGTCGGGGAGTGAATCCGTTGCCTGCCCTCCCCGTCCGGCACCGCCGCGACCTCCGCCAGCGGCGCCGCCGCGCCCGCCCCCGCGCCCGCCACGCCCTGCGCTGCTCGGGCCCTGCGATGCAAACACGATCACGTCGAAGCGCGCGTTGAGATTGCCCGCCTGCAGATCAGCCGGCGAGACGAGCGTGTACTTGTAGCCGTACGTGTCGAGCAACCACTCGCTCCAGCCTTCATCCATGTTCCCCGGCCCCGCCTTGTAGAGCGCGATGCGCGTCGGGACGTTCGCCGTCGCGCTCGCACCGTTCGTGCGTTGCGCGCTGACGCCGAGCTCCGTCGCCCACGCCTGCAGCTGCGCCGCGGGCACTCCGCTCATGACATAGGTGAGCGGCCCGCCGGTCGATGCCTTCACGCGGCCCCCGGCCGCGAGTGCGCGATTGATCAGGCGGAATGAGTTGTTCTGCGCGGGGTCGAGCGCGAGCTGGTCGCCGTCCCCGGCGATCACCGCCGTGGGCGCAACAATTCCCGCGGCAACCGCGTTCGTCGCGAACGGCTCGTCCTTTGCCGTTCGCCAGCTCACGGCCGTTCCCTGCACCGGTTTGAGCGCCGCACGCACATCGTCGCCGAGCTTCGTGTTCGCTTCGACGACGTTCACGCCGGTCTGGAACGGCAGCGTCCACCCCGCGGCATCGTACGGCGTGTCGTCGCCCATGTCGGGATAGTGCTGCACTTCGAAGAGCTCCCGCACGAGCTCGGCAAACTCCTGGTCCATGGGGATGACCCACGTGCCCTTGGGATACGCCTTCCCGTCGATCGTGACGTCGCGGTCTGCCTGCGACACACGCACACCCATGAACGCCATGCGCTGCAGCAGGCCAACCGCGGCCATCGGATCACGCTGGCTCTGCGGCACGACGTACGCGTACGGCGCGCTCGTGCGGTACTTCTCGATGATGCCGTGGCCCGACTGATAGCGATTGTACAGCAGCTCTTCGCGGTGCTTCGCGGCAAACGCGAGCGTCGCCTTCGACGCCGTCACCATGTAATCGACCGCGTCGCGCAGCGTCCACGCCGCGCCCGTCCAGGGACTCAGATAGAGCGCGCGCGGCTGGAGATCCTTGTACTCGGTGTCGAATCTCGATGGCGATGTCGCGGGCTTCGGAATCGCGCAGTTCCCGCCCTGCGTCTCGGTCCACCACGACGGAATGTTCTGGTAGACCGGCATGTAGTCGATGTACCCCGGATACCACGCGTCGTAGGTGGCGAGCATGTGGACGGCGCCGGGCTGGTTGTGCGCCTCGAGCTCCTGCGCGATGAACATGCCGATCGTGTTGATCTGCCGCGCGGGAATCGGCGGCGCGCGGAAACCGACCGGATCCGCAAACGGCGGAATCCAGATGCGCGTGGGCTCGGGTGAGGACTGGTGGTGCACGTAGACGATGTCCGGCTCCCATTCGCGCCACGTGCGCTGGATGACACGCGACTCGATGACGTTCAGCATGTAGCTGTCGCGATTGTTGTCGTGCCCGACGTACTTCTGGTACAGCTCCATCGGCGTGTTCTGCCCGGCCTCGCGCGCGTTGCAGTTCTCGACGACGATGTCCTGGCCGTCAGGATTGATGGACGGCCACAGCACGAAGATCACGTTGTCGAAGATCTCTTTCGTCGCCGGATCCTTCGCGCTCGAAAGCAACTGGTATGCGAGCAGGGGCGTGTGCTGCGATCCCGCGATCTCGGATGCGTGCAGCCCGCCGCTGATATCGACGATGATCTTGCCGTCGTGCGCGAGCTTGCGCGCCTCGGCATCGCTCAATCCGTCCGGGTGCGCGAGCTTCATGTTCATCGCGCGGTACTTGTCGAGCTTCTTCAGGTTGTCTTCGGACGAAATCACCGCGATCGTCCACGCGCGCCCAAACGACGTCGTGCCCACCTGCATGAGCCGGATGTTCTTGCTCGCCGACGCGAGCTTCCGGAAGTAGTCGATGGACTGTTCGTAGGTGAACAGCTTGTGATCGGCGCCCACGGGGAAGCCGAACGAGGATTCGGGGGTCGGGACCGGCTTCTGAGCAATCGCCGCCGGAGCGGCGAGGAGCGCTGCCGCAAACGCGGCCGCGAGAGACGCAGGTGTGGCGCGTGTGTTCATGCAACGAACGATGACGGACGGCCTGCCAAGGCACCAGTGAGCCCGCTGTTTGAGACCCGGCGCTGCGAAGGTCGTTATGATGCGGTAGCCCTCCACCCAGGGAACAACATGTCCGCATCGCCGGACGATCGTCCTGCGTCCGCTTCCGGACGCAGCTCGCCGCGCCGAAAGCGCGTAGCCAGCCTCATCACAGTCTTCGTCGTCGGGTTCGTCATTCTGCCGCTGGTCATTGTCGGCGTGATCGCGCACTCCGTCGGACCGGCGATGGTGCCGGTGTACGCCAGCACCATGACGAAAGTCCGCCGGGCCGAGCTCATGCGACCGTACGTCGTGACGCGCGATCCGTCGATCACGCCGATGGCGGCCGGTGAGGCGCTGTACGCGCTGCGAGCCCGGCCGGACGCAAGCGTTCGGCCTGCGCTACGGCCGGCCACGCCCGCGGCGGTGACGTTCCCCCCCGCCGACAAGGCGCTGTTCTCGGAGTCGTCGCCGTGGCCGGGTCCCTCTCCGACGCATCTCATCGACGCGGCGCACAAGGGGCTGACTCGTCCCCAGCTCGATTACCTCGCGTCGATCTCGGCGAATCCCGTGTGGCCCGTGTATGCGACCGTTGCACGCGCACCCCGCGTCGACATTGCGGGAGGCGAGTACAAGACACCGCTTCCGGACGATCTCTCGCCGTACGAGCTCCCCATTCCGCCCTTCGTGCGAACCAAGGAAATCGCGTATGCAAGCGTTTCGCGCGCGGCGCTCTTTCTCGCAAACGGGCGCGCACCGCAGGCCGATACCGCGCTGCGCGAGACGATCGCGACTGGACTTCACCTCATCGATGACGGCAACACCATGATCGATGATCTGATCGGGGCGGTTATCGTCGGAATCGGACGCGCGGGACTCGAAGAGCTCTATGGCGCGACCGGAAATCCGGAGCTCGCGCGCCTCAAAGCGAGCACGGACGCGTTCGACAAGGCTCAGCCCGCGTCCCCAGCTGCAAGTGCACCACCCTCCGACCTTCTGCACATGGTCACCGATTCGACGCTTCCGCGCGGCTTCCGGTACGAGGTCGCGATGTCGCTGAGCGCGTCGGTATGCGGAAGCGCGAGCCGGCTCTTTTTCGGTGCTCCGCGCGAGACGGCGGAGGCACTCACGCGGGCGCGGGCCCAGGTTGTCCGCACGCCTGCGGAAGGCGAGCTCTTCGACCTGAGCACGCACGTTGTCGACCGTGCGCGCCCTGCGGCGGCGAAGCAGGTGAACGCGCTCGGGCCAAGGCTTATGATGGCCTACATGCGAATCCCGGCGTTCCTGCTGCACAACTCGCGCATCTCGAATTGCATGGCGATGTACATGCTGATCGGGGCCATGTCCTGACCGGCCGGTGGATGACGCTGGATAAGGCCTGACGGGGTTTTGCCGGGGGGCCGCCGTTAGCTTTCAGCCCATGTCGCCCGAGAGCATTCCGGCCATCGAGGCCCGTGGCCTGGCACGCCGGTTTGGCGCACGGTGGTGCCTTCGCGGAGTCTCGTTTTCGGTCAGCGCGGGCGAAGTCGTTGGGCTGACGGGATCGAACGGGAGCGGAAAGACAACGCTGCTCCGCATGCTCTCGACGCTGCTTGCCCCGAGCGCCGGCTCGGGCCGTGTTCTCGGCCACGACATTGTCAGCGACGCTGACGCGGTCCGGCAGAATATCGGCTTCCTTGCACATACCGCAGGCCTTTACGAGGACCTCACAGCCGCCGAGAACCTTCGGTTCGCGGCGTCGATGTACGGCATCAAGGATGCCGGCATCCCCGAGGTCCTCAAACTCGTCGGACTCGGCACCGTCGGCGACTCGCGCGTGCGCGGGTTCAGCGCGGGCATGCAGCGCCGGCTCGCTCTGGCGCGCCTCGTCCTGGCACGGCCGCGCGTGTTGCTCCTCGATGAACCGTACGCCAACCTCGATACTGCGGGCATCGCGATGATGAACGAGGTCATTCGCGGCGCGCGCGACCGAGGGGGCGCGGCGTTGCTCGTGCTTCATGAGCTTGCGCCGGCCGAGGGCGTGCTGAACCGGCTCGAAACGATTGTGGCCGGCCGGATCGGGAGCCCGGCCGGAGTGACCGCCGGTCTCGGTGAGCCAGTAGGAGCCGCGACGTGAGCTGGGCCGACGACCGCCGCCGCATTCGCGCCATTGCGTGGAAGGACATCACCACCGAGCGCAGATCGAAAGCGGGATTCAACAGCGTCGTCGCGTTTGCCGTCACGAGTCTCGTGCTGTTTGGATTTGCGCTTGGGCCCGAAGCGCGTGCGTTGCGGGAAGCGGCTGCGGGCACGCTCTGGATTGCGCTGCTGTTTGCGGGCGTACTCGCGTTCAATCGCTCGTTTCACGTCGAGCTCGAGGGCGGAGCGCTCGACCCGCTGCTGATCTATCCGGGCCGCCGCTGGACGATCTTCGCGGGAAAGTTGCTCGCGAATCTCGCGTTTGTCGGGACCATACTCGCGATCGTCGTGCTGGTGTCGCTTACGCTGTACCAGGTGCCGGTTCCAAAGGCGTGGCCATCCGTGTTGCTCGTCCTCGTCCTCGGCACGGTCGGGCTTGTTACGCTCGGCACGTTCTACGCAGCCATGGCGACGCGAACGAGAGCGCGCGAAGTTCTGCTGCCGCTCCTGTTGTTTCCCATGCTCGTGCCTGTGCTTCTTGCCGCGGTCTCGGCGTCGAAAGCGTTGCTCACGGGCGACGTGATGCACGAATCCGGCGCGTGGATCAGGTTTTTGCTGGGTTATGACGTGGTTTTCCTGACAGCGACGTTGCTTGTATTCGAGAAAATCATTGAAGCGTAGCGATTCCCTCCAGCCCTCCAGCCCTTTGTCGCTCTACCTCGCACCCTCTCGACGCTGGACCACATTCGGAATCTTCGCGTTCCTCTTTTTGATCGCGTCGCAGGCGTACGGATTCACCACGCTGCCTGACCGCGACATGGGGCACCTCCAGAAGATTCTTTACGTGCACGTGCCCGCCGCGTGGATGACGTTCCTGTCGTTTCTCGTCGTCTTCATCTACAGCGCGCGGTACCTCATCTCGAAGCGCGAGACCGACGACCTTCTGGCGGCGGCGGCGGCGGAAGTTGGCGCGACGTTCAACGGTCTCACTTTGGTGCTGGGCATGCTCTGGGGACGGCCCGCCTGGGGCGCCTGGTGGGTGTGGGACCCCCGCCTGACGTCCACGCTCATCCTGTTCCTGATCTTCGTCGGCTATCTTGCTCTGAGAGCGTTCGTCGACGACCCCCAGCGCCGGGCGCAGTGGAGCGCGGCTGTGGGCATCTTCGGGGCCATCAACGTCCCCATCGTGTACATGTCGGTGCGATGGTGGCGCACGCTCCATCAGATTCAATCGAGCCCGTCGACCATGGACCCCGCGTACGTGGTCGGCCTCAGGCTCAACGCCTTCGCCTTCCTCTTCGTGATGATCTACTTCATTCGAAAGCGGTACGAGCTCGCCCGGATCGCGCGCGCAACGGAATTCGCGGCGGACCAGGTCGCGCTGGGAGGCGCGTGAGCATGGCCGACAAGAACTGGATGTTCATCGGCGCCGCGTATGTCATCACGTGGACCGTACTGCTGGTGTTCCTCGCCCGCGTGACACGCGGGGTCAAGCGCGCACGCGAGGAATACGCCGCGCAGACGAAGCCGGAGAGCGCGACATGACGCGCAGGAAATCCATCATCGCCGGCGTGGTGGTGCTGGCCGCGGCGTTCGGCTGGTTGCTCTACGGCAACCTCGACAAGAACATCGTGTTTTTCCTGACGCCGAAGGAGCTGCTCGCCAAGGGCAACGAGGGTTACGACGTTCCGCTACGGCTCGGTGGCATGGTGAAGGCCGGGACCGTGAACTACGACACGGCCACGCACGACCTCCGCTTCATGATGACGGACGGATTCGCCGACGTGAAGGTGCATTCTCAGGGGACCCCTCCGCAGATGTTCCGTGACAGTATCGGCGTCGTGGTCGAGGGCCGCCTGGAGCACGACAGCGTGTTCAAGGCCACGAATCTCCTCGTGAAGCACAGCAACGAGTACCATCCGCCGAAAGCGGGCGAAAAGCCGCAGGAGATGTACCGCTCGCTCATCAAGGGATCGGGTTCGTGACCGGACTCCTGGCGCACGATGCGCTCCTGGTTTCGCTGGGGATCATTCTGCTCGGCATCATCGCCGCGCCCGTTGCAGTCAGGAGAAACCGCCGCGATCTGATCGCGCTCGCGTACGGCGCGGTCTACACGAATTTCCTGCTGGTGAGCATCGCGACGCTTTGCATGATCGTCGCGCTGGTCTCGCACGACTTCTCGATTTCATACGTCGCGCAGGTCGGCAGCCGCTCGACGCCGCTGTTCTACACGATCATTTCGCTGTGGGGCGCGCTCGAAGGATCGATTCTTTTCTGGGCGTGGGTCCTGTCGATGTACTCCGCGGTCGCGGTGTGGATCAACCGCAAGCGCGAAGGCAACCTGATCCCCTACACCGCCGTCGCACTCCTGTCAGTGGCGTTCTTCTTCGGCGTGCTGCTGATCGGGCCGGCAAATCCGTTCAAGCCGGTCTCACCGGTACCGCTTGACGGGCCCGGACCGAACGCGCTTCTGCAGAACCACATCCTGATGGCCATCCACCCGCCGCTGCTCTATCTGGGCTACGTCGGCATGTCGGTGCCGTTCGGGTTCGCCGTCGGTGCCATGCTGTCCGGCGAAGTCACGAACGACGCGTGGATCACGCTCAGCCGCCGCTGGACGATGGGCGCGTGGGCGTTTCTTTCCGCGGCGATCATCGCCGGCATGTGGTGGTCGTACGAGGTACTCGGCTGGGGCGGCTACTGGGCATGGGACCCCGTCGAGAACGCGTCATTCATGCCGTGGCTCACGGCGACGGCGTACCTGCATTCGGTGGTCGTGCAGGAACGGCGCGGCATGCTCCGCCTCTGGAATCTCAATCTCGTAATGGGCACGTTCGTGCTGACGGTCCTTGGCACGTTCCTCACGCGGTCTGGAATCATCTCGTCCGTGCACTCGTTCACGCAGGGCACGATCGGCTACTACTTCCTGGCGTTCATCGCGCTCGTACTTGTGGGCGCGCTCGCCATGGTCGCGGGCAACTCCGAGCGCCTCCGTACCACCGGACGTTTTGATTCGGCGGCGTCGCGGGAAACGATCTTTCTTCTCAACAACCTGTTTCTCACCGCATTCATGTTCACAGTGCTGGTGGGAACGTTGTTCCCGCTGGTCGCCGAGATGCGCGGCGCGAAAGTGAGTGTGGGGCCGCCGTTCTTCAATCGAATGACGCTGCCGGTCATTGCGGCGCTGATCTTCCTGATGGGCGTTGGTCCAGCGCTTCCGTGGAAGAGCGCGAGCGAAGCGGAAGTGAAGGCCAAGCTCGGTCCTCCGTTCATTGCGGCGTTCGTCTCCGCCGCGCTTGCGTTTGCGATCGGTGTTCGGCCGCCCTATGCGCTCGCCGCGTTTTTCTTCGTGGGCTACGCGCTGTTCGCCAACTTCCGGGAATACTGGATCGGGGTCAGCGCGCGCATGAAGGCGCACGGCGAATCCATTCCGGTTGCGCTCGGCCGCCTGGTACGCGCGAACAATCGCCGCTATGGCGGATACGTCGCGCACGTTGGCGTTCTCCTCGTCGCACTGGGGATCGCCGCGTCATCGGCGTTTCGTGCTGAGCGCGAGGTCACCCTCAAGCCCGGCGAGTCGATGAGCGTTGCCGGCCAGACGGTGCGACTCAAGGGACTCGCCGGCAGGCAGGAACCGCAGCGAGCCGTGATCGCGGCGACGATGGAAGTCATGAAGGGCGACAAGGTCATCGCGACGATGGAGCCGCGCATGAACTACTACGCGACATCGTCGGCGCCCGTCGCGACACCGCAGGTGCGGAGCACCATCAAGGGTGATCTCTATCTCACGCTGATGGCGTTTCCGCAGGACGGATCGAACGCGACGATCAAGATGATCGTGCAGCCGCTCATCCCGTGGATGTGGTTCGGCGGCGGCGTGATCGTGCTGGGTGCCTTGATCTGCATGCTGCCGGTGTACCGCCGCAAGGACGTCCCCGTAGTCGCAGTCCCTCCAGCCCTCCAGCCCACGAGCCCTCCAGCCCTGGAGCCGCAACTGGTGGACGCCCCATGAATTGGAAACGCGCGTTAATTGCGGCGACAGCGGCGATCCCGCTGATTCTGCTTCTCGCGTGGGGCTTCTCGCGCAATCCTGGCGACATTCCGTCCCCATTGCCGGGGAAGCCGGCGCCCCTCTTTGCGCTCGGCGTGTTTGCACCGGGTCAACCGCCGCTCGAGCGCAAAGTTGGTGACACGCTCAGGCTCGAGGATTTCCGCGGCAAGGTCGTCGTGCTGAATTTCTGGGCGTCGTGGTGCCTTGCATGCCGCGAGGAACACGTCGCGCTCTCTGACGCCGCGCGGCGGTACACAGGGAAGCCGGTGCAATTCCTGGGGGTGCTTTTCAACGACCGTGCGCCCCCGGCCATCGACTGGATCTCGGAGATGGGCGGCCAGAGTTATCCGTCGGTGATGGATCCCGGCGCCCACGTCGCCGTCGACTTCGGTCTGTACGGCGTGCCGGAAACGTTCTTCATCGATGTCACGGGGCGCGTGGCGCGAAAGCAGATCGGACCAGCAAGCGACGTGGTGCTCAACCACGTGATCGACTCGCTGCTCGCCGCCGGCGCACAGACCCCGGTCGCCGCTCGCTGATGCGCAGGCTGCTCGGCGCGTTCCTGCTCGCGTCGTCCCTGCACGCGCAGACGCCGCCGGCACAATCCGATTCCGCCCTCGACGCGCGCACGACGAAGCTCGCGCTGCAGCTTCGGTGTCCGGTGTGCCAGGGAGAGTCCATTCAGGAATCGCCGGCCGACCTCGCCAAGCAGATGCGCGACATCGCGCGCGAGCAACTTCGTGCGGGGAAATCCGAAGACGAGGTCAAAGCGTACTTCGTCTCCAAATACGGGCAGTACATTCTCCTCGAGCCGAAGCCGAGCGGGTTCAACCTGCTGCTCTATTCCCTGCCGGTGGTCCTCGTCCTCGGCGGACTCGTTGCTGTGACGCTCGCCGTGCGTCGCTGGACTGCACAGCCACAGGAGTCCTAACAGCAGAGCACAGACGACACGGTTGTGGTTACTTCCAGAGCCACATCATAGCAGTGCCAACGGTCGCGATGCTGAACGAAGCGAGCGCGGCGTTTCTGTGTTTGCGCCCGCCCTCCGTCGGCGGGCCAAGTGTGGCGCCGGAGTCGTCGCGTTTCGCATCACCAGCAATCGACGCCGTATAGGCGATTCCGGCGTCGGCGGCGATCAGGAGCACGGCGTGCACGTACCTGCGCGCTTTCCCATTTGAGTCATGGCGGGCGTCCCAAAGATTCCACGCGCCGGTGATCGTGTTCACTCCGAACACCACGCCAATCCCGCCGGCGACCGCGCTGTGCATGCCCTTGGTTCCCGACGACGGATTGTCGTCGTTGAGCAGCTTGTTTCCGAGGTAGTATTCGCCTGCGAGGAGCGGCAGCATGACGTAACTGCCGACCTTGTGGATCGTGAGTCGCTTGTAATAGAGGTCACTGTGCTGAATGGCCCGCGGGCGTCGGGTGGAATCCTGAGCGCTGCTCCGGCGTGGCGCGAGAGAACCAGTACCGACAACAATACCGACAACGAGAACTGCAACGAGTCGCAGCGTACGCGTGCCGTGCATGTTGGATCTCCGATCGGATGTGATGCTGCTCAGGTCACCCGCACCGTCGCGGCGTTCCAGCCCGCGGCGTCCTGGTCCTGCTTATGCATTGCTCCGACGTCGACGGAGACGAATCCCGCTCCGTCCATCGCGATGGTGAAGCGATCCATGCCGCGCGTTGCACGCCCATCGACGAACGTGCCGCTGGGTTCGTAGCGCGACTTGTGCTTGGGACATTTGAAACGGTGCTGGCTTTCTTCCCAGCGCAGCGCCGTGTTCTGATGCGGGCAGGAGAGGTTGAACGCGTACATGCTCCCCTGCCAACGCACGAGAATCACCTCGTTCTTCTTGTCGATCGAGACGCCGTCGGCGGCCGGCACCGGATACCGGATCTTCTCCGTGACCCGCATACCCTCGATCACGTCAAGCGGAACGGCCGCGCCGGCTTTGCCCGCGATCCCCGCGGACGCGAGCGCCGCCGCCACGGAGAGTCCGAGATTGCGAATGAACTCTCGCCGCGACGGCGGCAACGCGCACATGTTGCAGTCTGTGCTATGCGACATCGACGAGTACCGCTCCCGCGATCAAGGTGAGAGCCCAAAGAATGATGCTGAGCGCGGAGGTGACGCGAAGACGCGTCCACCGCCGCCGCGCACGATCCACAGGGTACCATGACGCCCCATCAGACGGCGTCACCACGGCATGCGACAGCTTGCGCAGCCGCGATTCCGTCCACGTCAGTACACCGCCATTGATCAGAAGCAACGCGACCAAGCCGAGCTTGACCCAGAACGCTGGCGAGGCCACGAACGTGTCAATGTCCGCTGCCGCGAGCGCGATGCCGGTGATGAACAGCAGCGCAAAGGAAATCACGACCGGGCGGTGCACCGCGTGGAGCTCCTCCAGATAGGAGTACCGGTCGAGGATGTTCTTCTTGATTACGCGAATGGTCGTGCGGTCAGCGCCGATCGCCAGACCGCCGCCAATGAGCATCGCGAGCAGGTGCGCCGACTCAGTCAACGTCGGCACGACCTTCGACCCTGCATATAGCGAATGCCATGGCGCGAACCAAGTCGACAGTTGTTGTACGCTCATGGAAGATTTGGCGAGGGTGAACGGGCCGCGAAGACGTTCGCACGCGTGGCGAACAACAGACGTGCAGCGGCAACCAGCGCGAGCGTGTGAACGATCGTCTTCGCGCGTACCAACTCATTCAGACATACCCAGCGCCGGAGCATCATGTTCCTGTTTTTGACACGGAACACGTAACCGACCCTCTGCAAAGCAGCAGTCCACCACTCCGATGCGGTGGAAGAAGAACGGAAAAAGCGAGGAGCAACCGACGCTCCTCGCTTCCGTGTTTTCTCTGACCGCGAAACCCTTACTGCGGCGGCGCGGGCGGGAGATTAAGCACTGTAAACGTTTGCGCGGCACCGATCGGTGTGACAGTACCGTTCACCATCTTGCCGATCGTCGCGTGATACTGGCCTGGCGCGACGCGAGCGCCACCCGGACCGCCGCGTCCGCCGCCGCCACCACCGAATCCGCCGCCGCCCGCACCAGCCTGACACGGCGGGAGCGCAGCCGGCCCAGCGGGCGCCGCAGGAGCAGCCGCGGGAGGCGTGGCACCCGCAGCGCCTGCACCACCGGCGCCGGCAGCACCAGCGCCCGCGGCACCAGCACCTGCGGCTCCGCCACCCGCGGCACCACCACCACCGCGACCGCCTCGGCCGCCGCGACCGCCCGCGCCACCACCAGCAGCGCCCTGTCCTCCCTGTCCCCCTGTCCCTCCGCCCGCGCCGTTATCAGGCGCGTCCGCGGTGAGATTCCACGTCACGCGGCGCAGGCCCGCGCTCTTGTCGAGCTCGCACTTCCGCACCGTCTGGTTGTTCGCGTCCATGATGCTGAGCACGAGACGCGTATCCGCAGGGAATTCCTGCTTCACGTGATACGTGAGCGTCGCGCCCACCGGCGGATTCGGCGTCGTCCAGTTCCCCGACATGGTGCCGACACCAGCGGCGCCTGCCGGCGCGAGGCCGCCGGGCGTGTACGAATACGCGTGGCGCAGCGGGAAGAGATGCGCCTCTTCCTGCAGCGTTTGCGCGGTCACTTCGCGCAGCGGCGTGTAGTCATCGAGCACGTAGAACCCGCGCCCGAACGTCGCCATCACGACGTCGTGCTCGCGGCGCTGGATCACGAGATCCCGCACCTGAATCGACGGCATGCCGTTCTGCAGCTTCACCCAGTTCTTGCCGTCGTTCGGCGAGAAGAACAGCCCATACTCCGTGCCGATGAACAACAGGTTGGGATTCACCTCGTCCTGCTGCAGCGACCACACGTCGTGTTTCGCCGGGAGGTCGCCCGTGATGTTGGTCCACGTGCGGCCGCGATCCGTGCTCTTCACGATGTACGGCTTGTAATCGCCGCGCTGCCAGTTGTTGAGCGTGACGTAGATGGTGTTCGCGTCGCGCGGTGACGGCACGACGTCGCTCACGTACGTGTACTTCGGCACGCCGGGGAAATCTTCCACCTTCCGCCAGTTCTTGCCGCCGTCTTCCGTGATCTGCACGAGGCCGTCGTCCGTGCCCACCACGAGGAAGCCTTCGAGCAAAGGCGACTCATCGAGCGTGACGATGTTGCTGAGCGCCGTCGTCGACGCGTCGAGCGCGATCGACGAGCCGCGCTGCCACACCTTGCCCATGATCGGCAACGTGTCGCGGTCGAGATTGCGCGAGAGGTCCGGGCTGATCTGCGTGAAGTGATCGCCGCGGTCATCGCTCCGGTACACGTACTGCGTGCCGAAATAGAGACGCGACGACGAATGCGGGCTCATGATGAACGGCGCGTCCCAGTTGAACCGGTCGGCGGCCGGATCACGCCCAGCACCGCCGCGTCCACCGCCGCCACCGCCGCCCCCGCGTCCACCACCCGCAGCACCGCGCCCGCCGGCCGTCGTGTCACGGCGCGCGAAACGATTTGCAGCGGAGATGTTGCCCTTGATGTTCGAACCGCGGCCAGTGCGCATGTCGAAGCGCGAGATGCCGCCGTCCTGCGATTCGCCGTAGAACGTGTACTGGTCTTCCATGTCGCCGTGCGCCTGGAATCCGTCGCCGCCGACGATGATGAACCAGTCGCTCGTGCGAATGCCCCACGAATTCGTCGTCCGCGACGGACCGCAGTGCGAGAAGTTGTCCTGCGTGCCGCCGCACACGTAGTAGAACGGCTTGCCGTTGTTGATGCCCACGTCGTAGTACTGCGTGATCGGCAGGTTCGAGAACCAGTGCCAGTTCGCGCCGCCATCGTAGGTCTCGTACACACCGCCGTCGTTGCCGAGGAGGATGTGATCCTTGTCGACGGGGTCGAACTCGAGCGCGTGATGGTCAACGTGCACCGCGGGCGGCGTCTGTCCCTGATCCCAGCCCGGGCTTCCCCACGTGAGGCCGCCATCCGTCGAACGCGAAATGTTGGTCGCGACCGCGTACATGTAGCCCGGGCGATGCGGATCGATGAAGAGCTCGGAGTAGTACTGACCCGTGCCGCCACTGAACCAATTCGCCGCTGAATCAGCCGCCGTCGCCGGCGCGGGGGGCGTCGGGCAACCCGCACCACGTCCCGCGGCGCCGCCGCCCTCAGAGCTGTCGGCGCCGAATCCGCCGCCTGCTCCGCCTGCTCCGCCACGGCCCGCGAACGCCGCGGCACCGCCTCCAGCGCCGCCACCGCCGCCGCCACCGCGTCCGCCCTGACCCGGCGCGTTCTTCGCGTAACGCACCCACGTCGCACCCGCATCCACGCTTCTGTAGATGCCGCTCTGCGCGCACGTCGCTTCGATCAGCGCGAATACTTCCGTTTGCTTGCCGTTGTTGTTGATCGCAAGGCCGACCCGGCCGATGTCGCCTGCCGGAAGGCCCTTGGTGAGCTTCGTCCAATCCTTGCCGCCGTTGGAGGTCTTATAGATGCCGCCTTCCGGCCCACCACCCACCGAGTGGCCGACTTCACGCCGGCGCTGGTACGCCGACACGTACACGATGTCAGGATTCTTTGGGTCGAGCACGATGTCGCTCGCGCCCGTGTTCTCGCTGATCTTGAGCGACTGCGTCCACGTCGCGCCGCCGTCCGTGGTCTTGTAGAGTCCGCGCTCGCCGCCCGCCGAGAAAAGCGGTCCCTGCGCGCCGACCCATACGGTGTTCGAGTTGCGCGGATCGATCGCGATGCGGCCGATGTGCTCCGACGTCTCGAGCCCCATGCGCTTCCACGTCTTGCCCGCGTCGGTGGACTTGTACACGCCGTCGCCGAAATGCGCGCTCCGCTGCGAATTATTCTCGCCGGTCCCGAGCCAGATCACGTCCGAATTCTTCGGATCGATTTCGACGCAGCAAAGAGAGAACGAAGGCCCCTGCTCGAAGATCGGCTTGAACGTCGTGCCGCGGTTCTCGGTCTTCCAGAGTCCGCCGAACGCCGACGCCACGTACCAGACGTTGGGATTCTTGTGATCGATCTTGATATCGACCACGCGCCCCCCGACGAGACCCGGTCCGATGGACCGGACCGAGATCCCCGCGAGCACGTCGGCACTCAGTGTGCCCGATGCATGCGATTGCATTTGCGCAAATCCATTCTGCGCGATCATCGCGACCGCCGCCGCGACAAGACCAAAGCGCTTGCTTACCACCATTTCGATCACTCCTGAAGTTGCCGTTGTTGTTCTTTCCATCCCTCTAGCCCTCTAGCCCTCTAGCCCTCTAGCCCTCTAGCCCTCTAGCCCT
>DASRAP010000226.1:0-10237 GCA_035638155.1 Gemmatimonadaceae bacterium
TATCGGCATCAGCAGCAAGTCCGCGCTGATTGCGCGCGATGCGGAGTTGCTCGCGCGACTCTCGCAGCGGCACGAGGTGACGGTGAACGTGTCGCTCGCATCCGTGAACGCGCCGCTGCTGCGCGCCATCGAGCCGCGAACGCCGACGCCGCGCGCGCGGCTTCGCTCAATGCGGACTCTGGCGGACGCCGGCGTGCAGGTGGGCTTGCTCGCCGCGCCCATTCTGCCCGGCATCACCGACGATCGCCCGGGATTGCTCGCGTTGCTCAAGGCGGTGAAGGACGCGGGCGCGTCGTACGCGATGTTCGGCTCGCTTCGCATGAATGCCGCCACGCGCGCGACGCTCATTCCGTGGCTCGAAAAGAATCGCCCCGATCTCGCCGCGGAATACGCGCGTCATTACGGTGACCGGCTTGCAGTTTCCCTCGAATACGCTCGCGCGCTCGAGAAGCGATTCGCGGAGCTACGCGCCGAAGCCGGAATTCCCGAAGAGCGCGAGCGGCACGGCGTCGGCGCGCAGGGCGATCTTTGGGATTAGCTCTCTTCAGCGCGTCGTAACGGCCTTCGCGACGCGCTCAAGCGTTTTCGCGAGCGGCAGTCCTGGCTTTCCGCCGCCGGGAATGTTCCACGCGTTGAACACGACCACCATATCGAGATCCGGAAACACAACCGGGACCTGCCCGCCGAAGCCGCTGCCGGTCCAGAGATCGCGGTCCGGGTTGAGGGGATCAGGATTCAGGTGCCACAGCAGGCCGTAATTCTTTCGGGGCGTCGCGGCGGGATTCTTGGCGATCGCGCCTGTCACCGACTCGCGCACCCAATCGTGCGAAACGACGCGCGTAGTGTTCCACATGCCGTCGTGCAGAAACAGATACCAGATACGCGCGAGGTCTTTCGCTTCGAGGTAGAGACCGCCTTCGGTGTCCGCGGTTCCTGACGGGGTGCGCTTCCAGAACCATCGCTCGATGCCGAGCGGCGCAAACAGGTAGCGCGCGGCGTATTCCTCGATGTCGATGCCCGTCGCCTGGCGAAACACGAACGCGAGCAGCGCCGACTCGCCGCTGTTGTAGTTGTACACGGTGCCCGGCTCGTTCCTCATCGGGCGATTGATCGTGTACTTCACCCAATCGGCGCTCGCCTCCATCTGCGTACCCGTGTTGCGCGGATCAGCGTACGACAGATTCTCATTCCAGTCAGTGCCGCCGGTCATCGTCAGCAGGTGACGCAGCGTCATGCGGCGCTTGCGGTCATCGATGTTCGCGACCTTCGTCGTGTCGAAGAACGAGAGCACCGGAACATCAATGCTCTTGAGATCTCCGCGCGTCATCGCGACGCCAAACACGGCCGACGTCACGGTCTTCGTCACTGATTGCAGCGTGTGCAGGTCGCCGCGATGGTAGGTGGGGTGCCACCACGCGTTGTAGTAGTTGAACGGGCCGCCGCGATCGCCGCCGAGGAGCGTAATGCCGATGCGCGCGGAATCGCCGTAGATGGCGTCGTAATCGTGCGGATATGTGACATCGTACGCGACCTGTCCATGCCTGATCACGAGCATGCGATCCACATAGCCGTACTGGCCGGCCTTGATCTCTGCGTCGAGACTGTCGAGCACGGCAGCGTTCATACCGACTGTGGCCGGCTTCGCGACGGGCCACTGCGCGCCCGGCGCTCTCTGCGCGAGCATCGCAGCTGGCGCCAACCCCAGCGCGATCACACAAAGAGCGCAACGAAACATTACTTGTTCCCCCCGATGACCTTCGAAAGATCGACAGACGCGATGCGATCCACGAGCTGTTGACGTCGAAGGACCAGCGCCTTGTCGTCGGGCGTAAAGACTCCGTCCGCCTCGTCGTCTGGGGTGTGCGGTAACTGGCGGAGCTTGTTGTCAGCCAGGGTCAGGATGGCGAGATCACTCGCGCCACCCGTTCCCGAGAAAACGAGCGCCGACTTCCCATCGTTCGACCAAACCCCCACGGCGTCCTTCGCGGTCAGCACGACGCGCCCTGCACCGGTTTTGGTCGACAGAATCATGCTCAGGTTTTTCCCGTCGGGTTGCTCAACCGAAGCCAGCACGGAATCTCCCGTCGGCGAGAATCCATACGCGAACGCGTTGGTCTTGTCCCAAACCGTACGCAGTGTGCCATCGGGCGAAAGGACCGAGATACCGAACTGGCCGCCCTTCGGGTTAAGCGTCGAGACCAGAACATCCGCAACTCCACGTCGCCCAAAGAACGGCGTCCCCACCGACCCGTTGGTCGTCACTCGCTTGGGCTCACCTCCTGCGACGGGTACGCGCCACGCATCGCCGAGACGGGCGTCACGATCGGATTGAAAATAGATCTCGCTCCCGTCCTTGCTCCACACCGGCGCCTGGTCGATTCCCGGCCAGTTCACGAGTTGGCGCGGCGCTCCGCCAGCGGAATCAATGACCCAGATATCCACGGTTCCGCCGCGATCCGAAGCGAACGCGATCTTCGAACCATCGGGCGACCACGTGGGATTGGCCACCGTTCCTCCACCGGCGATCAGCACGCGCGATGCCCCGCCTGTAATTGGTGTGACCGCGAGATCCTGTACGCCACCATGGTTGATGACATACAGAACATCTTTGCCGTTCGGAGACAAATCGAAGAATCCCGTCCTGACTGTGTCGGGTGTCAACCGGCGTTCCTTCCCGTCCGCGAGATCCATTTCCCAGAGGGCGCTCTTCTGCGAGCGCGTCACGTAGGTCAATTCGTTTGAATGCGGTCTCCAGATGAGTGGTTGTTGCTCCTCGTCGGGCGTGTCCGTCACGCGCACCTCGGCGCCGCCCGCGGACGGAACCGCCCAGACGTCCGTTTGTTTTCCTCGATCAGAAATGAATGCAACCCATTTTCCGTCCGGCGACCAGGCAGGCGCAAAATCGTTTCGGACGTCATGCGTGAGCTGGCGGCGCGGACCGCCATCAACCGGCGCAACCCATACGTCCGCTGTTCCAGTGCGGCGCGATTCGTACACGATTTCCCTGCTGTCCGGAGACCACACGAGGAACGGGTAGGCGAATTGTTCGAACCCTTCGGTGGTCAGCTGTCGCGGGTTCTTGCCGGCTGAGTCGGCAGCCCAGATCGTTGTTTTCGATCCGTCGAGCTCCATGTACGCAATGTGCGCGCCATCGGGAGACGGAACCGCCGCGTACGGGAGTTTCTCGCCCGCGATGGTTGGCGACGTTGCGCCAGTCCTGACGGAGACGACGAAGCTCGAGACCGTTGCATTGTTCGTCGCGAAGTAAAAGAGGCGATCGCCATCAGGATGCCACGCAATCGGCACCTCCGCTCCCGCTCCCGTCGTGACACGCTTTGCCTGGCCGCCGGCGGAGGGAAACATGACAATGTCCGCGGCGCCAAAATCGCTGGACACTGTCGCAATCGTTTTGCCATCGGGCGACCAGAGCACCTTTTGCGCGCCGAAGATCGTCGATGTGGCGGGCAACCTCACGGGCGACGTGAGATCAGCGTTCGCGACCCAGAGTTGCCAGCCGATGACGTCACCGTTTGCCGGCATCCAGTACGCGACGTGCGATCCATCGGGAGAATACGATGGCGACTCGTGCCTCGCACCATCGGGGGATATCAGTTTCGCCGACGGCACCGCGGGGGCGTCGTTTCTTTCGTTCGCGCACGCCGCCATCACGGCGCACGCGCAGAGTATTGCCGCTCGGTTCATCGATTCTCTCCGGTCTTCTTCCCGTCCAGTACGCCGTTTACCCCGGCGGCGATGTTCTTTGCGACTTCGTCCTGAGCCTTCAGCACGTTGTTCACGTTTTTCTCGTAGGTGTCCGCCCACAACGCCTTGCTCGACACGGGATCGCGCAATTCGACGTTGATGCGCATGACGCTGTCGGAGCGGAACACCGTCGTTTCGACCACCGCATCGAGCGCGTTTTCCTTCGCGATGTCGCGCGTGGTCTTGGGACTGCCCTTGTAGCGAAGCATGACCGACTGCGCTTCCACACCGACCTTGCCGAGCCGTGAAAGCGAAGTCGCGAGCGCATCGTAGAGCGCGCGCACGAACACGGAGTCCTTCCCGGAAATGTCTTCGATGGGGAGTACGCCGATCTTGTCGATCTTTCCGCTCGCGCCGCCCATACCGCCCTTGAGGACGACCGCGACGATCGCCAGCACGACAACGGCCGCAACCGCGACGATGCCGGTGGTGCGCTTCCCGCCACGCGCAGGTTTCGCCGCCGTCGCCTTGAGGGGCCGCGTGTCCGTCGGAGTCATCCCGCCGCTCGGCGTGAGCTCAACGGCTTCAAGGCGCGTGACAAACTCGTCCGCCGATTGCCACCGGTCCGCGGGATTCTTCTCCAGGCATCGCATGATCGCGTCCGCGAGGAGGGGCGGAACGCCGGGACGCAGCTGCTGCAGGTTGACGGGCTTCTCCATCACCTGCGCCGCGAGCACCGCCTGCGATGTCGTGCCGTCGAAGGGCGGACGCCCGCCGAGCATTTCGTAGCCGAGGATACCGAGCGCGTAGATGTCGGCGCGGGCGTCGATGTTCGTTTCGCCCATGGCCTGCTCCGGCGCCATGTACTGCGGCGTGCCGACCGCGATCCCCACGGTGGTGACCTTGTCGCCCCCCGCCGCCGTAAGCGCCTTCGCGACGCCGAAATCCGTCACGACGGCGTGGCGTCCGGAGAGAAGCACGTTTGCCGGCTTGATGTCGCGGTGAACCACGCCGTGCGTGTGGGAGTACGCGAGCGCATCGGCGACCTCCCGCAGAATGCGCACGGCGTCGTGGACCGGAAGCTGCTTCTCGCGGAGCAGCCTCTCGCGCAGCGACTCGCCCTCGACGAAGGGCATCACGTAGTACAGGAAGCCCTGGGCCTCCCCCGAGTCGTAGAGCGAGAGGATGTGCGGGTGATTGAACTGCGCCACCAGCCGGATCTCGCGCGGGAACCGGTCGCCGCCCATGGCCATGGCGAGCTCGGGACGCAGCACTTTGAGCGCCACTTTGCGCTCGTGCTTCTTGTCATGTGCGAGAAACACGGTCGCCATTCCACCGGCGCCGACCTCGCGCTCGATCGTGTAGCGGTCGCTCAGGGCCTGAGCGAGGCGATCATGGGGGGCAGACACGGGGGGGAAAGCTAGGGCTAGAGGGCTAGAGGGCTAGAGGGCTGGAGGGACTGCCACTGCGTTTCCCGCTAGCCCGCTGGCCCGCTGGCCCGCTGGCCCTTCGTCACCGCCCCCTTCACACACACTCTCCCAGCGACTCTCTTTCACTCCCCGCTAACGCGTCAACACGAGGACCAATACATGCACGGCCAATTCATCTGGTACGAGCTCATGACGCCCGATCCGCAGGGCGCGATCAAGTTCTATCCGCAGTTCACGGGCTGGGGCACGCAGCCGTTCGACGAGAACTACACGATGTGGACCACGGACGGAGAGCCGTTCGCTGGTCTCATGAAGCTCACGGACGAAATGCGCGCGGGCGGTGCGCCGCCGAGCTGGACGGCGTACGTCGAAGTCACGAATGTCGATGACACCGCCGCACTCGCAACGTCACTCGGCGCGAAGACCATCGTGCCGCCGACCGACATTCCGAACGTTGGTCGCTTCGCGATCATCCAGGATCCGCAGGGCGCAGTGCTCGCCGTTTTCAAATCGTCGGCGGGCATGACGGGATGGGACGGCACGAATGTCATTGGCCGTTTCTCGTGGCACGAGCTCATGTGCCTCGACCACACGAAAGCGTTCGAGTTCTACCGTCGCCTCTTCGGCTGGGAAAAGCTGGATGAATCGGACATGGGCGGCGGCCTGATGTACCTGATTTTCGGCAAGGGCAAGAAGATGTATGGCGGCATGTTCACGCGTACGGCGGACATGGCGAACATGCCTCCGTTCTGGCTGCTCTATGTGAGCGTGAAGAACGTGCCCGCCGCACTCGCGACGGCGACGAAGGCCGGCGGCTCCGTACACCGTCCGCCGATGGACATCCCGGGCGGCGTGATCGCAATCATGGGCGATCCGCAGGGCGCGGGGTTCGCGCTGCATCATCAGAATCCGGAGCCCGCAGCGGCGCCGAAACCCGCGGCGAAGAAAGTTGCCGCGAAGAAAGCGCCGGCGAAGAAAGCGGCCGCCAAGAAGGCGCCGGCAAAGAAGAAAGCCGCGGCGAAGAAGAAAACCGTTGCTGCGAAGAGGCCCGCGAAGAAAAAGACCGCGAAAAAAGCTCCGAAAAAAGCCGCGCCGAAAAAGGCTTCGAAGAAGTCAGAGAAGAAGAAGAAGAAGGGGAAGAAAAAGAAAGGCAAGAACAAGAAATAACGCTTGGCGCTTGGCGCTTGGCGCTTGGCGCTTGGCGCTTGGCGCTTGGCGCTGATCGCTTGGCGCTGATCGCTTGGCGCTGATCGCTTGACGCTGAGCGCTAAGCGCTGAGCGTTAAGCGCTAAGCGTTCAGCGTTCAGCGTTCAGCGCGTTTTTTGCAGACTCCGCCGCAAGAAATGCTTCGACTCGCGCTGCGTCGCGGTCTGCGTCTTCTTCGCCCAGCTCGATGAGCTTGCGGAGGTAATCCGCCTGGAAGAGCACGAGACTCAGAATGTCCGGGCTGCGCGTGTCCTTCGTGCCGAGCCCGCGCGTGAGATAGCGGAAGAATCGCGGGAGCTTCACTTCGAAATCTCCCGCGAGTTTCCCCAGGTCGCGGGACGGACGCATGACGAGGATCTCGACGATCCGCATGCCCTGGCGGTCCTCCGGCGCGAGCTCGCTCAGAATACGGTTCACTTTCCTGAGACGCAGAATGTCCTCGTCGATGAGGTCGAGGAACACTGCGTTGTAGAGCACGCTCAGCACCTGCGCCGGTGGGGGATATCCGACGGTCAGCGGCTTGTCCGCCTCCGAGCGCGTGCGCTGATAGCGCGTCGACACCGTGAGGATGCGCGACGCGCCGAGGTGAAGGGCGGGTGAAAGCGGCGCGGTGAGGCGAATGCCCCCGTCGCCGAACCATTCGCTCCCCACCTGTACCGCAGGAAACAGCATCGGGAGCGCGCTGGACGCCATCACGTGCTCCGGCGTGAGCCGCACAAGCTCGCTGCGCCGCTGCGGCCGTTGCCAGAGCTCGACGTTCTCCCCTTCAATCCACGTGTGCGACTGTCCCGTGGTGTAGCTCGTGGCGGAGAGCGCGACCGCATGCAACCGGCCGCGCGCGATGTTCTGCGCGATGCCCGGCAGCACGCCGTCGGAGGACGGGTCGAGCACCCGGTTCAGGAACTTGCGCAGCGGGGCCGTATCGACGAGCCCTTTCATGGGCTCCCTGCCGCCGCCGATTCCCCCCGACGCGAGGCGGCCCGCCCAGCGGAACATGTTCCGTCCGAGCGTCGCCGCATGCACGTCGTAGACCTGTTCCGGCGTGAGCTCGAGCCAGAGCTTTGCGAGATCGTTGGCGGCGTCGCTGAGTGATCCGGCGTGGCGCGCCAGGTACGCGATGTTGACGGCGCCGGCGGAGATTCCCGTGAGTATCGAGAAGTTCAGCTCGGGGAATCGCCGCGAGATGGCCCGCAGAACACCCGCCTGGTACGCGCCGCGCGCGCCGCCACCGCCGAGCGAGAGAGCAATGTGCATGTTCACAGAAGGGTAACGTAGATTTACGTCCGATGAGTCTCCCCGCCCGCCACTCCACTGCCCTCGTCAGCAACGAGCCGCAACTCGACTGGCGGCGCATTGCGTACAACGCCCTGGTCTCGCGCGCGCTCGACGACGTCGAGGAAACTACGAACAAGAACCGCGCGACCGTCCCGCGGGAACATCTCATCCTCTATCAGTTCTCCGCGCGCGGACACGAAGTCGCGCAGTGTATCCTCGGCGCCTTCATCACGCACAAGCACGACGCGGCGAGCGCGTATTACCGGAGCCGTCCCTTGCTGCTCGCGCTCGGCCTCTCGATCGAGGACGCGCTCGCGAGCCCGCTCGGCCGCTCCGGTGGCTTTTCCGACGGACGGGACATTGGCGTGGTGTGCAATCTCCCGAATCCCATCGGCCCGATCGTGCTGCCGATGAGCGGCGACGTCGGATCGCAGTTCACGCCGTGCGCAGGGTGGGCGCAGGCCGTCACGTACCACCGCGACGTGCTCGGCGACACGTCGTACGCGGGCGCGATCGGTGTCGTGCTCGGCGGCGAAGCCTCGGTGGCGACGAACGGGTTCTGGTCGGCGCTCACTATGGCGACGACGCTCAAGCTGCCCATGCTGTTCTATGTCGAGGACAACGGGCTCGGGATCTCGGTGCGCGGGGACATGCAGACGCCGGGCGGAGACATTGCGGCGAACCTCGCGTCGTTCGCGAACCTGTTCGTGCGCGACGGCGACGGGACGGATCCCGCGGTGAGCGCCCAGATGATCTCCGAGTGCGTGAATCACGTGCGCGAGGGAAACGGGCCGGCGCTTGTGCGACTCACGGTGCCGCGCATGTGCAGCCATTCGGGGCCCGACAATCAGCGCGGCTACCGTACGGACGAGGAGATCGCGGCCGACGCCGCCCGCGACCCGATGCCGCGGCTGCGCGAGTATCTCGTGCCGAACGTGCTCTCGGTGCGGCAGTGGAAGCTGCTCGAGGAAGAAGTTGCGCGCGACGTTGCCGCGGCGCTCGACGCGGCGCGCGCGCGTCCCTCTCCGTCGCCAGAGGATGTCGGCCGATTCGTGTACGCTGATGACACGGCCGACGACGCGTATGGCGGCATGACCCGCGCTGAACGCGCGGCGCTTGGCGGGGCCGAGGTTCCTGCTGACGATGGCGACCTGCTGCGGTTTGCCGAAGCGGTGCGTCGCACGCTCGCACGCGAGCTCGAGGTCAATCCGAAATGCCTCGTGTTCGGCGAGGACGTGGGCAGAAAGGGCGGTGTGCATCTCGTCACGGAAGGATTGCAGCGCACGTTCGGTATCGCACGCGTGTTTGACACGTCGCTTTCCGAGGAAGGCATCATCGGGCGTTCGGTCGGCATGGCGATTGCCGGGCTCATGCCGGTGGCCGAGATCCAGTTCCGGAAGTACGCAGATCCCGCGGCAGAGCAGCTGAATAATTGCGGCACGATGCGATGGCGCACCAAGAACCGTTTTGCGGCGCCGATCGTTGTGCGAATGCCGGGTGGGTTTGGGAAGGACGTCGGTGATCCCTGGCATTCGCTCTCCGATGAAGTGCGATTTGCGCACGCATACGGGTGGCAGGTTGCGATGCCGTCGAATTCGGCGGATGCGGTCGGGTTACTTCGCGCAGCGATGCGCGGTGCGAACCCGACCGTTTTCTTTGAGCACCGCTCGCTGCTGATGACGGGGGATGGGAGTGCGCGATATCCGGGTGACGAGTACGTGCTGCCGTTCGGGCGCGCGCGCGTGGTGCACGAGGGCAGTGACACCACCCTCGTGACGTGGGGCGCGATGGTGCACCGCTGCGCCGAGGCCGCGTCACAGTTCGAGGGAAGGGTCGAGTTGATCGATCTGCGCACGGTCGCGCCATGGGACAAGAACGCCGTGCTCGAATCGGTGAAGAAGACGGGCCGCTGCCTCGTCGTGCACGAGGACAACATGACCGCAGGGTTTGGTGCGGAGATCGCCGCCGTGCTGGCGAAAGACGCTTTCTGGCATCTCGATGCGCCGGTGGACCGCCTCGCACCCGAGGACATTCCGGCGGCATACCACGAGGATCTGCTCGCGGCAATCATGCCGACGGTGGACAAGATTGCTTCACGAATCGAAAGCCTGCTTTCACAGTAGTTCTGCTAACTGACTCACAGGGAGTCACCATGCGTGCGTTGGCGATCTTCATGCTCAGCACAGTCATGGCTCTGCCGTCGCCGGCGCAGGGTCCGGCGGGTGCGGAGATGCTTTCGCCCGCCGCGGTCTCTGACTCGCAGCGCGTGCTCGACTCCCTCGATTCACGCATTCGATCGAACGCGAGCGAGGCCGCCGCATGGTACCGCCGTGGCATGATCGCGTGGGCGCTCTCCGATCGCGCGCGTGCCGCCAATCCGCCGCGTGAGCTCGATGCAACGCGACTCGGGCGGCTCGCGGACACATCGCTGCGAATTGCCGCTCAGCTCGACAAGAACAATGCGCTCTACAAGATGATGGCGGGCCGGTTCCTCCTGGCGTCCGGTGTCGCCGTCACGCGATCGGCGTCGTACGATTTTTTCGCGTCTGCGGTCGAGGCGGCGCGCAAAGGCAACGATCCCAATCTGCGCGCGGAAGTCGCCGTCGATTATGGGCGGGTGTTCT
>DASRAP010000227.1:0-5158 GCA_035638155.1 Gemmatimonadaceae bacterium
TTCGCGGTGACCACCGGCGACCGGAATGTGAGCCCGTTCCTGATCGCCTTCGATGCGTCGCGCCGCTGGTAACCGGCGGTACGTCCGTACGGCGGTTGCCACACCGTCATCTGGCTCCACGGCCGGATGCCCTGCTGCTGCAGGAATTCCCACGGCACCCACGTGAAATGCGCGTCCGACGTCGTCACCGATTTGATGTCGTTAAGGAGCTCGCCGATCGTGTACGGCTTCGCGGGCCCGATCGCGTTGTATGTCCCGAGCAGCTTCTGCTCGGCAACACGCACGGTCCACTCCGCGAGATCGCGCGAGTCGATGTACTGGCAAGGATCATCCGGCTTGTCCGGCGCGAGGACTTCGCCGCCCTTGTCGATGCGCGCGGGCCAGTACGTGTAGCGATCCGTGCGGTCGAGCGGACCGACGATGAGACAAGGGCGAATCACGGTCCAGATCCCCGGGTACTGCGCCTGCACTTCCTGCTCGGCGCGCACCTTGAAGGCGCCGTAGTTCGGATGATTCTGGTTCGACGCGATCTGCTGGGCCGTGCGCTGGTCGGTCGTGTACGGATCGAGCCCCGCCGGCATGGGCACCGTCGGACTCTCCTCGTTGAGTCCGATGATGCTCTGATCGCTGTAGACCGAGGTCGTTGAGATGAAGATGTAGTGCTTGATGTTGCCCTTGAGATGTTGCGCGGCGTTCTTGACCCAGAACGGCAGTGTCGTCGGGTTGTCGATGACGACATCGAACTGTTTGCCCTTGAGCGCACTCACGTCGGTGTTAAGGTCGCCGATCAACTCTTCGGCGACCTTTCCCTTGAATACGCCGGGTCGCGTCCGGCCGCGATTGAATAGCGTGACGCGGTGGCCGCGCGCGATGGCGTAGTCGACTTGCTCCGGGCCCGTGAACCCGGTGCCGCCGATGATCAGGATGTTGAGGGGAGCCGGCGCGAGTGAGAACGGCGCGAGCCTGACGAACGGCGCGAGGCCGGCGGCCGCAGCGGTCTGCCTGAGGAAGGATCGGCGAGAGGTCATCGGAAAAAACTACTACGCTCGTATTCCGGTTGCCGGGCCGGTCAGGCCGCGAGCGTCGTTTCGTACGCCGCGAGATACTCAGCGACGCGCTTGCGGCGGTACTGCATGATGAATCGCGGGTGGTCGAGTCCGTCGACCGCGCGGAAGAAGCCGTACTGCTCATTCAGCTTCAGGAAGAACTGCAGATTCTTTCCTCGTCCAAGCACGACGGCACGATCCGTGCGGCCGCCAATCGCAATATGCCGTTCGATGGAACTGACGATGAATGGCGTCACGCGCCGCGCCAACTCAGGAATATCGTAATAGTTGAGATTCACGCCGTCACGCGTGAACCCGAGCGGTGAGATGGCGCTGAGGAAGAACCGGCGGTAGAACGCGCGCGGTCCGCCGAGATGCGCGATCATGTCATAGATGAATACGGATGACAGCTCGCGCTTGCGCGGCAGATCGTTGGGAATGCCGCAGAAGTCGGCGAGCGCGACGGGATCCGTGAACGTGACCCCCGTAATGCCTGCGCCGAACCGGCCGGGATTGATGCCGAAGATGAGAGTCCGCGGCTCGTTGTCGCCGAAATACGTGTCGAGAAAGGCGCGGGTGTATGCCCGGGCAGCGCGCTCGCGGTACGGGTTCATCACGACCACGCCGCGCGGCATGCGGGGCGGCTCGAGACTCGTGTAGAGACGAAACGCGCGTGCGCCGAACGTTGATGCAGTCTTGCCCGATTGTTCCGTCACGGGCTCAATGTTCGCACTGGCCTGCTTTGGCTGGTCCGATGCTGCGAAATCTCAGCAGCTTGCGTTCGACAAACGACGGTGCTGTCATGAGCCCGGCGTCCTTTTCGGCAGCTCCGATCTCGTGGCGCCCGGCGCTATCGGTGTAGACAACGAGAATGTTCGCGCGCCCCGCTGATGCCAGCCGCTGCACGCGCTGCTGGAGCACGTAGCGCGGCATCAGGTTTGAGCGGGTTCCATCCGGCAACTCGAGCAGGACCGTATCGCTCGTCGCGACAACGGTGACGAGATCCGTCTGGTAGTGCGCGAGCGGCAAGGGTGTTTTCCACAGCACGTGATTCGTCGTGCCGCCTTCCGTTCTCAGGTTGCTGTACATCGCGTAACTGTACTCGGTCTTGTACCCCAGATATGGACTGAGTCCGTTCGCGAAATGCACCAGCGCGATGAGATAAATGGCACGCGGGTGGGCGATGTCCCACCACACCGGCGGCTCGTTCCCGGTGTCTCGCCAGTCGAACGCGGGAGCGCGGTTATTCCAGAACAGGATCGCGGCGATCGGTGGAATGAAATACCAGACTTTGAGACCAAGCCAGTTCGGGTCAACGCCGAAGGCGAATTTCGCGAGCAGCACGGCACACACGAACGCGACGAGCATTGCGCGATTGAATGCGACGCGGCTGAACGGTCCAAAGGGTGACCGGCCGTCGTGACCGTCGAGCGCCCGCGCGGCGGCGGGGAAGAGAAACAGCGACAGCCCCGCCATCATCGTCGCCGAGAAACCCCAGTACCCGGCAAAGCCGAGAAACCAGTGAAACACCATGCCGAACAACGCGGTCACTCTGCGTGTTCGGCGGAAGAGAAGTCCGATCGCGAGCCCGCCTTCCGCGAGAATCGTGAGCGCCACCGACGGCGCCGCATACAGATCCGCCGATGGATGCACGAAAAACCGGCCGAGCATCTGGGATGTGAGCGCGCGCGCGCAGCTCACGGCCGGGTTCAGAAAGTCGGTGTTCAGCTTGTCGAAGGTCGCCCATGCATACAGGATGACGAGGCACATGCGCAGCACGGGCGCGGACGCACGGTACCAATCCGCGCCCGACAGCTGTCGTGTACGCCCTGCGACCTGGGCCGCGGAGACGAGCATCCCGAGACTCAGAAACAGCAGCAGCGTCTGATTGGTGTTGTTCTCGGGAAGGCCCGCGAACAGGCACGCCGCATAGCTGACCCAGAACGCGAGCACGATCCGCGTGTCCGACGGCTTCCACAGCATGACAACGGCAACCGCGGCGGGAACGGCCGTCAGAATACCGCGATGGGGAAGGAACGCGCGCTCCATTGCCAGCACGAGCGTCGCGATGCCGACGAGCGCCGTAAAGACCTGAAACGCCAGCTGGTCGTCGTGCCTGGTTGGCGCTGCCGTCGGCATGTCACAACATACGCGCCGCGACTAGCTGCTGCTGAGCACTCCGAAGCGGCTGCGGGCGCGGCTCACACTTTCGGCGAGCGCGTCCACGTCGCTCTCGTCGTTGTAGACCCAGACCGACGCGCGCGCGGTGGCCGGCTCGTGCGTCCATTGGGTGAGCGGCTGGGCGCAGTGATGTCCCGCGCGGATGCAGATGCCGTCGGCGTCGAGGAGCTGCGAAAGGTCGTGCGGATGAACACCGTCGACGGAAAAACTCACCGCGCCGCTCCGGCGGTCCGGCGGCGGCCCGTACATCTTCACGCCCTCGAGGGCCGAGAGCTTTTCCATCATTCGCTTGAGCAACGCGAGCTCGTGCGCGCGGACGTTGTCCATGCCGATGTCCAGCAGCCAGGTCGCCGCCGCGGCCAGACCAACGGCGCCTTCGACGTTGGGTGTCCCAGCTTCGAATTTGTGGGGGACCACGTTCCAGGTGGTGTCCTGGTCGCGCACGAACTCGATCATGTCGCCGCCCATCATCCACGGCGGCATGGCCTCGAGCAGCTCGCGGCGGCCGAACAGTCCGCCGCTCCCCATAGGGGCGCCCATCTTGTGCCCGCTGAACGCGAAGAAGTCCACACCGAGCTCCTCGACGTTCACGCGGAGATGCGGGACTGCCTGCGCGCCGTCGCACACGACGACGGCGCCAGCCTCGTGCGCCAGGCGTGAAATCTGCGCGACTGGATTGATCGTGCCGAGCACGTTCGAAACGTGCGGCAGCACCACCAGCTTCACCCGTCCGTCCAGCAGTGACCGAAAGTGATCCAGGTCGAGCTCGCCGGACGGCGTCAGCTCCGTGATGACGAACTCGGCGCCTTTGCGCCGCGCGAGTTGCTGGAACGGCACGAACGCGCCGTGATGGTCCATTCGCGTGGTGATGATCCGGTCCCCCGCGCCGACGTGTTGCTCGCCCCACGTGTATGCGACAAGGTTGAGCGATTCCGTCGTCCCGCGCGTGAAGAGCACGCGGTCGGGATCTCCGGCCGCGCCGATGAATTCGGCGACGCGCACACGCGATTCGTGGTATCGCTCCGTTGCGCGCACCGAGAGCGCGTACGCGCCGCGGTGCGGATTGGCGTTGTCGTGCGTGTAATACTCACGAATGGCATCCAGGACCACGCGCGGTTTTTGCGCCGTGGCCGCGGAGTCGAGATAGCGCAGGCCGGCATTTGCGGCGAGCAGCGGGAATTCGGAGCGGCTGACCAGCATCAGAATGTCACCTCGGCGTCCGGAATTCGCACGTGCACGCCGCCGTCGGCGACGCGGACGTGATACACGTGCACGCGGCCCAACGGGGCTTCGCGCAGCCCGCCGTCGCGCACCGGGCCACGAACGGCGCGGCCGCTCATGCAGTCGTAGGTCGCGCCGTGCCACGAGCACACGATCGTGCCCTCCACCGTGAGCTCGCCATCGGAAAGCGGGTACTGCTGATGCGGGCACCGGTCGCGTACCGCGAAATACGCACCGTCGTGATTCCCCACACAGGCGCTGGTGCCGTCCCGCAGCGTCACGTGCAGCATCCGGCCGGGCGGAACGTCGCGCGCGGCGCACACGCGCTCGTACTCCGGCTCTCCGGCCTCATTCTGTGGAGACGGAGCCATCCGGCGATCCTTCGAGCGCGGCGCGCATGGCGTGCCACGCGAGCGTTGCGCACTTCACGCGAATCGGAAACTTCGAAACGCCGCCGAGCGCGCGCAGGGACCCGAGCGACGCATCGGCCGGTGCCTTGCCCGTCACCATCGCGTGAAAACGTTCGAACAATGCCTCGGCTTCTTCACGCGTTTTTCCGGCGATCGCCGCGGTCATGAGCGATGCGCTCGCCTTCGAAATGGCGCATCCCTGCCCCTTGAACGTCACCTCTGCAACACGATCGCCTTCGACGCGCGCCCACACCGTGACCTGGTCGCCGCAGAGGGGATTGCGTCCGTCGGCGTGGCCCG
>DASRAP010000228.1:0-3632 GCA_035638155.1 Gemmatimonadaceae bacterium
TTGCGATCCTCGTCGTCGGTGCGTTCGCGTTGTTCAGCGCGCACATGCCGTCCGCCGAGGGCGGACCGCTCGCCGCGGTGCTGGGCGCGTGCGCGGTGACGTTCATCGCAGCCGGTGTGCTGGCGCGCGAGCTCCTCGCCATGGAAGGCGGGACGCCGGGGATGCTGGGTGTGTACGCCGCGATCCGCGAGGGCGCCGAAGCGTTCATGCGCCGGCAGTATCGGACGATCGCGATGATCGCGATTGGAACGGCGGTCGTCGTGTACGTGCTCTACGCGTTCATTCGCACACCGTCAGGACAGGATCCCGCACCGGCCGCGACGCTCGCGGCGACCACGGCGATTGCGTTCCTGTTCGGCGCCTTCTGCTCCGGCGTCGCGGGCGTGCTCGGGATGTGGGTCGCGATTCGCACCAACCTTCGCGTGGCCGTTGCGGCTGGTTCGTCGACGAGTGCGGCGCTGCGCGTGGCGCTGCGCGGCGGCGCGATCCCGGGCCTCGTGGTTCCGGCCATGTCGCTCGCGGGTGTGTCCACGCTCTTCGTTGCGCTTCGCGCGCTCTCGGTCACGGCCGACCATGCGCCGCTGCTCGTCATCGGCTACGGTTTCGGCGCATCGTTCGTGGCGCTGTTCGCGCAGCTCGGCGGCGGTATTTACACGAAGGCCGCCGACGTCGGCGCGGATCTCGTCGGCAAGGTCGAAGCGGGTATTCCCGAAGACGACGCGCGCAATCCCGCCGTCGTCGCGGATCTCGTTGGTGACAACGTGGGCGACTGCGCGGGCCGCGGCGCCGATCTTTTCGAATCGATCGCCGCCGAGAACATCGGCGCGATGATCCTCGGTGTGGCGCTGTTCGCGACGTTCGGCGCGCGGGGCGTGCTCTTCCCGCTCGTTGCCGCCGGCGCCGGCCTCATCGCATCCATCGTCGGCGTCTTCAGCGTCCGCATGCGCGAAGAAGAAGATCCGATGAACGCGCTCAACCGCGGCTTCTACATCACCGCCGTGCTCGCGCTCATCGGTCTCTTTGGCGCGTGCAAATACCTGCTCGATACGCCGGACCACCCGGGCGCGTGGCTCAGGTTCTTCTTCTGCACGGTGGTCGGTGTTGCGACGTCGATGGGATTCGTCATCGTGACCGAGTATTACACGGAGCATCGCTACCGCCCGGTGCGCAGCATTGCGCAGCAGTCGCTCACGGGTCCCGCAACGAACGTGATCGCGGGTCTCGCGGTCGGTCTTGAATCCACGGCGTTCCCGGTCGTGATGATCTCCGGCGCGATCATCGGCTCGTACGCGCTGGGATCGAGCACCGGGCTTCCGTCGGCGGGCCTCTTCGGTACGGCGATGGCGACGATCGGCATGCTCTCGACCGCGGGCTTCATTCTCGCCATGGACAACTTCGGACCGATCACCGACAACGCGGGCGGCATCGCCCAGATGAGCGGCGCGTCGGATGACGTTCGCGAGCGCACGGACCGGCTCGACGCGGCCGGCAATACCACGAAGGCGCTGACCAAGGGTTACGCACTCGGGTCCGCGGGTCTCGCGGCGTTCCTGCTGTTCTCGGCGTATCTCGATGCCGTGCGCTCGTATGGCGCGAGAATTGACGGCGTCGATATCGCGAAGCCGGCGGTGTTCGTCGGCGGCATGCTCGGCGCGGCGCTGGTGTTCCTCTTCGCGGCGACGGCGATTCGCGCCGTCGGCAGCGCCGCCGGATACGTGATCGACGAAGTGCGCCGGCAGTTCCGCGAGCGCCCCGGCATCCTTGGCGGCACCGAACGTCCGGACTACGCGAGGTGCGTGGACATCGTGACGCGGGGCGCGCTCAAGCAGATGGTCATTCCCGGCATGATCGCGGTGGGCGTGCCGCTCGCGGCCGTGCTGCTGTTCCGCTGGTTCTCGATCGGCGCGGAAGCCATCGGCGCGTTCCTGATGATCGGCACCGTGTCGGGCATTCTCGTGGCGACGCTGCTGAACAACGGCGGCGGCGCGTGGGACAATGCCAAGAAGTACATCGAGCTCGGCACGCATGGCGGCAAGGGCTCTGATGCGCACAAGGCGGCGGTCATCGGCGACACGGTCGGTGATCCGTTCAAGGACACGGCCGGTCCGTCCATTCACGTGCTGATCAAGCTGCTGGCGACCATCATGCTCGTGATGGCGCCGTTCCTGGCGCACTAGCTGGTCAGTTCGCTTTTCTGACCCGGGCAACGAGCCAGCCGACGGCGGCGTTGCTCGGGACCGAGAGTATCCCGGCGAACATCAGGGTGCGCACTTCGCGGCGTGAGATTTTCACGTTTCCTCCCGGCCGCAGCATGGCGCGCGAGCGCGTGAGATCGCGCAGCGTGGCGTAGGCGTAGAGCAGCGGCAGGATGCAGAAGAGCCGCACGGCGAGTGCACGTCGCGGCACGAGCAGCAGATAGTCGCGCGCGTCGTCCAGGTTCTTCCACGCCAGCGTGATGAGCGTCGAGAGCGCCGCATGATTCGCGGTCTCGTACTGCGGGTCGAGCATGGTCGCGTGGCTGCTGCCGTGTGAGCGCAGCAGCTCGTCGGGGATGTAGATGTTGTTCTCGCGCTCGGCGTCGTGTGCGACATCCTTGAGAATGTTCACCGTCTGCAACGCCTCGCCGAAGGCGCGGGCCTTCTGCTGGAGCGCCGCGTACGTGCGATCGTCGATCGCGTGCGAATGCTCGCGCCAGAGATCGGTGAGCATGAAGCCGACGGTGCCGGCCACGTAGTAGCAGTATTCGTGGTACGCTGCGAGCGTGCGCAGCCTGACGCCGTGCGGATGCTCGAGGACGATCTTGCGCATGCCGCGCACCATCTCCTCCACCCATTTCTTCACATGCGCACCCGAACCGGGTGGCAGATCGCGCCACAGCGCGAAGACATCGGCGGCGCGGTGCACCAACTCGACGTGCGCTGCATCGCCGGTGACGGGTACCGCAGCCGCGACAAAGGCCTCCGCTCGTGCCGCATCGGTGAACGCCGCGAGCATGGCGTCGAACATGGCCGCTCGCTGTTCGGCCGGCAGGGCCTGATCATCCTCGATCGTATCCGCGATTCTGCACAGCAGATACGCCGCCAGCACCGATCGGCCCAGTTGCCCCGGGAGCAGGCGAATGCTGATCGCGAACGTGCGGGAAACCGCGGGCAATATCTCGTTGCAGAATCGCTCGGCTTCGCGAACGTTGGCGCGCGCAGGCATCGCTCAAAGCTACTCGGCTCGCTGACGCCAGACCGAAGGCGGGCTCTTACAGATTACCACGGACCACACCGACTACACGGACCACCAAACGGACACAACAAAGCATCTGGTTTTTGTCCGTGTGGACGTCCGTGCCTTCGGTGTGTTCCGTGGTATTCTGTAAAAGGCCAGCGAATCGCCGGTCGCGGGCATGCGCAAACGGGAGCCGGCTTTCCGAAAGGTTTGCGACTGGCGCATACTTGGCGCGATTTTTCGGCGTGTTCACCCGTCCACCGGAATTCCGCGGCATTTGGCGCGATGATCGCGCGGCGCGCGACGTGTATTCGGAGGCCGCGGGGATTCACAGGATCGTGCCGGCTGCCGTTGCGGTCGCGACGGATGCCGACGACGTCGCGTCCGTCATTCGCGAGGCCGCACGAACGCGAACC
>DASRAP010000229.1:0-19053 GCA_035638155.1 Gemmatimonadaceae bacterium
AAGACATCGAAAGAGGAAAAAGGGAAACGGGAAAAGGGACGAGGGATAAGGAAGAGGTCGGTAAGAGCACAGGATAGGGAGGGGCTGAAGGAATAAGGGAAACGCCCCTCCCGGTCCAATCGTCTTTCCATATCCGCGTTCCCGAGCCAGTCGGTATCGTCGTTTCGCCTTAGTCCTTTCGTCCGTTTCGCTCTTCCTCCCGAATCCCGCTTCCGCGGTAGTACGTCCCTCAGCCCTTTCGTCGTTTTTCCCTCTTCCCTCGCCCCTTTTCCCTTTTCCCTTCCTACTTTTTTGTGCCTTCCTCCGTCTCTTCCGCCTCCCTGAAACGTCTCGCGTTTTTCGCGGGGCTTCCGGAGACGCTGCTGTGGCATCTTGCCCGCGCCGCCGAATCGAGGACGCTGGAGCTGGATGCCCTGCTGTTCTCGCCCGGCGAAGACCGCCAGGTCCTCGCGATCGTCCTGAGCGGCGAGATTTCGATTGAGCAGGTCCGCGACGGCGTCACCGTGCAGATCACCAAGCTCGGTGCGGGCGAAGTCGTGGGCGAAGGAATTCTTCTCGACGACAGCAAGCACGGCACGACGGGGCGCGCCGCGGAAAAAACCGACCTCCTGTGCCTGCGCCGCGAGCCGCTGCTCAAGCTGCTCAAGGACCAGCCGGCGCTCTACGCCGCACTGCTTGGCCGCACGGCGAAGATCATCAGCGAGCGCATCAAACGCGCCAATGCCACGCTGCTCGGCGTCACGAGCGAATTCGCGGGCGTCCGCGCGCACGCGGACCAGTGGATCTCCAATGTCATGGCGCTCACGCCGGAGATCGGCTGCGAGAAGGCGATGCAAGTCGCGCGCGATGCCATGAACGAGGGGCGGAACCCACGCGACCTGGCGCGCGAGCGCAAGCTCGTCAACTAACGACACCCGCAACGCGGTTCAGCTAGTTTGCTGCATGGCATTAGGCCCGAAACTCGACGGCGCAGGCACCGTCAAGATCGTCACCCTCGAGGAGTCGCTCGGAAAGCTTCAGAGCGTGCACGCACTCGTTGAGCGGATGGCCGCGGAGGCCAAGGGCCAGAAGCCCCTCGGCCCCATGGAGATTCAGCTCAAGCGTCTGCTGGTGCCAATGCAGGGGCAGCTCAAGATGCAGTTCCAGCTGATCGGCGATCTCGTCACCGCGATGGTCCTCGTAGCGGGGCGCGGCGGCGGCTCTCAGGCCAAGGTGCGCGCGTATCGCGAATTCGTGGCGCAGCTTCGCACGCAGCTCGAAATCGCCATCGTGCAGACCAAGGAAAAGCACGAGGTGAAAGACGACCCGAAAGACCCGTCAGAGAAACGCCCGACAAGCGCGCAAAAACAGAGCGCCGAGTAGTTGCCTGTGCGAGGGCCGACCCCTAGTTTTTTCGGGTCGTTGTTCGCCTTGAATCCCGAGTAAAACCGAGGCCTTTCTGGGGCATTTGATGACGCTACCCAAACGCGTGCGTCAGCTCGCGCCGGTCGTAGTCCTGGCCGCCGCCGTGCTGGCGCTTGGTGCGTGTGGAGGGCAGTACCCGAACTCCACATTCAACCACCACACGGACCTCAACACGTGGACCGACTCGCTCTGGAACAAGCTCTTGTTCTGGGGCACCATCGTGTTCGTGATCGTTGAGGGCATTCTGATCTACACGGTCATCCGCTTCCGGAAGCGCCCCAATTCGCCGCCGCCGCAGATGACGCACGGCAACACGGCGCTCGAGCTCACGTGGACCGTGCTGCCGGTGGTCATTCTGATCATCATCGCCATTCCGACGGTCAGCACGATCTTCAAGACGCAGGCCAAGGCGCCCGAGAACTCGCTCGAAGTCACCGTCATCGGGCATCAGTGGTGGTGGGAGTTCCAGTACCCGCAATACAAGTTCACGACGGCGAACGAGCTGTATCTCCCCGCTGGCAAGACCGTCAATTTCTCGCTGCAGACCAAGGACGTGATTCACTCGTTCTGGGTGCCGCAGCTGGGCGGCAAGCGCGACGTCGTTTCGAACCGCGTCAATCACATCTGGTACACACCCGCCGCTGACATCGCGGATTCCGTGTGGAACGGCTTCTGCACCGAGTACTGCGGGACGTCGCACGCGAACATGCGCATTCACGCGTATGTCGTGACGCCGGCGGAATTCGACAACTGGGTGGCAGGACAGAAAGCCCCCGCCATCACACTCGCGCCGCCGCCGGCGACGACTCCGACGCCCGCTCCCGGCGCGCCGCCGGCCAAGGCGCCTCCCGGGAAGGGCGGCACGTCCAAGGGCGCCGCGATGGCTTCGCTCAGCCCGAGCGTGGACCGGATCGCGGCGAGTGCTGCAGGCACGATCGAGCAGGGCAACGCCGCGGCACAAACCAACGCGCAGCAACCCGCCGCCGCACCGGCGCCAACGGGCTGGTATTTCCCCGCGGAGAAACTCCCCGAGTACGTGAAACCCAAGACGCCGATTCCGGCGGGCATCACGTACGACGACAACCTCCTCGCGAACGGCGACGCCGCGCGCGGCGAGGCACTCGTGGCGAAGTCCGGGTGCGGATCGTGCCACATGATCACGCCGGGAATGTTTCCAACCATCGGCCCGAATCTGTCGCACGTCGGAAGCCGGCACACGATCGCCGGCGGCATTTACCCGAACGACCCGCCGCACCTCGCGCGCTGGATCAAGAACGCGAAGGTCATGAAGCCGGGCGCGCTGATGTACGTCTTCGGCGTGAACGAGAATGATCCGCCGGGCACGCTCCCGGGGAATCATTCGGTGAAAGGCATGTCGAAGAATCTCACGGACGCCGAGATCGCCGACGTAGTGGCGTATCTCCAGAAGCTCAAGTAGCGGGTTTAGACAAGCTCACACAGGCTCATACACGACGACGCCGATGGCAACCATCGCTTCCGCGCCACCCTACGCCGCCAGTGCGACGACGCTCAACGAAGAGAGCGGCTTCATGGGTTGGCTGACCACGGTCGATCACAAGAAGATCGGCCAGCTGTATCTGTACACCGCGCTGATGTTCTTCCTCGTGGGAGGTATCGAGGCGTCCATCATGCGTTATCAGCTGATGAAGCCGAACATGCACGCGGTCTCCGCGGAAATGTTCAATCAGCTGTTCACGATGCACGGCACGACGATGGTCTTCCTCGTCATCATGCCGCTCAGCGCCGCGTTCTTCAATTTCCTGATCCCGCTGCAGATCGGCGCGCGTGACGTGGCGTTCCCGCGCCTCAACGCGTTCAGCTACTGGGTGTATCTGCTCGGCGGTCTCTTCATCACGGCGCCGATCTTCTTCAAGACCGCGCCCAACGGCGGCTGGTTCGGTTACGCGCCGCTCACCACCGGTCAGTTCAGCCCCGGCCCGAACATCGACTTCTGGGTCGTGGGCATCCAGATCCTCGGCGTCGCATCACTCGCCGCCGGCTTCAACTTCATCACGACGATCATCAACATGCGCGCGCCGGGCATGACGCTCATGCGCATGCCGGTGTTCACGTGGATGTCGTTCGTGGTGCAGTTCCTCGTCGTGCTCGCGTTCCCCGTGATCACGATCGCGCTCGTGTTCCTGCTGTTCGACCGTATCTTCGGCACGAACTTCTACAACATCCAGGCGAGCGCGGACCCGCTGCTCTGGCAGCACCTCTTCTGGGTGTTCGGGCATCCCGAGGTCTACATCCTGATTCTGCCGGCGTTCGGACTTGTGTCCGAAGTGCTGCCGGCGCATTCGGGCAAGCCGCTGTTCGGGTATCCGGTGGTCGTGTACTCCGGCATCGTGATCGGCTTCCTGGGCTTCGGCGTCTGGGCGCACCACATGTTCGCGGTCGGCATGGGTCCGATTGCCGACGCGGTGTTCTCGATGACGACGATGCTCATCGCGATTCCGACGGGCGTGAAGATCTTCAACTGGATCTTCACCATGTGGGGCGGCAACCTGCGCTTCAACACGGCGATGCTCTTCGCGATCGCGCTCGTGGGCGAATTCACGATCGGCGGCATTTCGGGCATCATGCACTCGTCGCCGCCGTCGGACCTGCAGCAGACGGACACGTACTTCATCGTCGCGCATTTCCACTACGTGCTCTATGGCGGCGCGATCCTCGGCATTTTCGCCGGGATCTATCACTACTTCCCGAAGATCTTCGGCCACATGATGGACGAGAAGCTCGGGAAGTGGCACTTCTGGATCAATCTCATCGGCCTGAACCTCACGTTCTTCCCGATGCACTTCGCCGGCCTGCTCGGCATGTCGCGCCGCATTTACACGTACGACTCCGGCCAGGGCTTCGACTCGTTCAACATGATGTCGTCGATCGGCACCGCCATTCTGCTGGTCGGTGCGATCATCTTCGCGTACAACTTCATCACGTCGCGCAAGAACGGCGCGGTGGCGCCGGCGAATCCGTGGGACGCGGGCACGCTCGAATGGTCCATTCCGTCGCCGCCGCCGGAATACAATTTCGCCGAAATCCCGACGGTGACGTCACGCTATCCACTGTGGGATCTGCAGCATCCCGAGCGGACGGGTGAGATTCCGCATTCGGGTCCGGAGGCCGGCAAGATCGCAGAAGCGCACTCCGTTCCGGTGCACGTCGAGTCCGAAACCCGGACGGCCCGTCAGCTTGGCATTCCCATGCCGATCCCGACGCTCAAGCCGTTCTTTGCGGCGCTGCTCATGAGCGTCATGATCAGCGGCTTCCTCGTGCACAAGGACGTGTCGGAGAAGCTCGGACTCGTCCTTCTCATCGGCGGCGGGATTGCGTTCGCCGCCACCATGCTATCGTGGCTGTTCAGCCCGCTGGAGCCGGAACACTAGAATGTCTCACTACACGACCACCGGACTCGAGCACCGGAAGATCGGGTTCTGGACCTTCATCGGGTCCGAATGCATGCTCTTCGGATCGCTCATCGCCACGTACCTGATCTACAAGGGCAAGTCGCTCGTCGGCCCGCTGCCGCACGAGGCGTGGACGGATCCCGCGACGGGACACGTCTACAAGGCGATCCTCAACATTCCCGTGACGTCGATGTCGGCGTTTTCGCTGCTGATGTCGTCGGTCGCGATGGTGCTCGCGTACGAAGCCGTGAAGCACAAGGGCGACGGCACGCGCAGCGGCATCTGGGCCTCGTCGAAGCTCTGGCTCTGGGCAACGATCGCGCTCGGCACGACGTTCCTCGGGTTCCAGTCGTTCGAGTTCACGTCGTTCGTGCGTGAAGGGCTCACGATGCGGCGCAATTTGTTCGGCTCGACGTTCTTCACGCTCACGGGATTCCACGGCGCGCACGTGACGGTCGGCGTGCTGTGGCTCATCTCGATGCTCTCGATCGACTACAAGCGCGGCCTCACGCCCAAGGACGCGCCGACGCTCGACATCTGCGCGCTGTACTGGCACTTCGTCGACGTCGTGTGGATCGCGATTTTCACGCTCGTCTACCTCATCCAGTAGCCCGATGACTTCAGATCACGGACACGACGCCGCAGCAGGCGGCCACGCCCAGGGCCACGCCGAGCACCATGGTCCGACGACGAAGACGTACCTGGTCGTCGCGGCGGTGCTGACACTGATCACCGCGGTCGAGGTGTACGTCTACTACACGCCGTTCCGCCACTCGCCAGCCTTCGTGCCGACGCTGCTGGTGATGAGCGCGCTCAAGTTCTTCACGGTCGTCGGGTTCTATATGCACCTCAAGTACGACCACAAACTCTTCCGCACGTTGTTCGGCGGTCCGTTCCTGATCGCGATCGGAACGATCATTGCGCTGATTTTCTTGTTTAGCAGGCCGCGGGCGTAGGGCTGAAAGGGCCGAAGGGCTAAAGGGCTAAAGGGGTCGGACGAGAGTCCGGCCCTTTTTTCTTCCCCGCGAGTCGGGATCGGAGTCTCACCAACATTGCCTCAACCTCATGAGTTAGTCCGATCGCTCTCTCGAGGCGTTTCGCGTCCGCATAACCCAATTGCTCTGCGAGCACACACAATGTCTCCAGTTCAAGAAGCGACCCCCGAGCAACGGATAGCTGATTCATGTACTCGCCACGCGACGCGCGACCATGTCCTTCCGCGATGTTCACGGGAATCGAAACCGCCGCGCGACGCAGCTGCGACGTCATCCCGTAGCGCTCCTCGCGTGGAAACGTTGAAGTCACGCTGTACACCTCACGCGCGAGCGCCATGGACTTCTGCCATACGATGAGATCGGAGTAGCGGAATGACATGCGGCGAAGGTGGCAGTCAGTGTCAGCGCGTCGTCAGCGCGAACCCCCACGCAGTTCCCTTCAGCCCTTTGGCCCTTCGGCCCTTTGGCCCTTTGGCCCACTAGCCCGCTAGCCCCGTTTTGAACGTTTTTGCTCCGGTGTTCGTCTAACTCCCGTGCCCCTGTTCCGCTCGGGCCGCCCAGCGCACAGATTGCCGTCAATAGAGTAGAAGGTTGGAGATGCACACGACTCGGTTTGCAATTGGACGAGGTGTGGCGTCGATCACATTTGGGGTCGTCGCATTTTTTGCCGTGCCTGCCGCCCCCCGGGCTCAGAGCCCCGTTGTCGCGGCCCCCAAGGCTGCGGCCCCGAAGAAAACGGTCCGCAAGCCCACGTGGGCCGCCCCTGTGGGCGAGGCGCAGCTGGGCGAGGCACTCTCGAGTATCCTCGACCGCTCCGTCCGCTCCGGGTCCTGGGGCGTCCTCGTGGTCTCCCTCTCCCGCGGCGACACGCTTTTCGGATACAACCCCGATTCCGCGCTCCTCCCGGCGTCGACCATGAAGGTCTTCACGTCGGCGATGGCGCTCGATTATCTCGGCCCGGATCATCAGTTCCAGACGCAGGTGTTCCGCGAGGGCGATGTCGACTCCGCCGGTGCAATCACCGGCGACCTGGTGCTGCGCGGCGCGGGCGATCCGTCGCTCGGCGTACCTTCGGGCGCTGATCCCATGCACGAGCTCGCGAAGCGGGTCGCAGCCGCGGGCATCACGCGCGTCGACGGCGCAATCGTCGGCGATGGCACTGCCTTCGACGGGCGTCACATTCCCGACGGCTGGCTCGACCGCTTCCTGGGCGCCAAATACGCGGCGCGCGTCTCGGCGCTCTCCTACAACGAAAACATCGTTCGTGTCGTGGTCCGTGTCGTGAACGGCCGCGCGCAGGTGTCGTTCGCCCCAGCGGTGAGCGGGCTTCCGGTGTCGGTCGCCGTGAGTGTGAAGGCGGACAGCAGAAGCGGCGCGATTGCCGTCCGGCAGGATTCAGCGACGGGCGCGTTCCGGGTTTCCGGGTGGATCGGGGGCTTGAGTCCCGCGCGTGGCTACATGCTGATGATCGAGAATCCGGAAATGTTCGCGGCCGCCGCATTCCGTTCCGCGCTCATCGCGGAGGGCGTGAAGGTGACCGGGCCGGTTCGCTCGCGTCAGGTGGCGCCGGGTGCGGCCAGGGTCGCTGAGCTGCCGTCGCGCACACTGTCCGATCTCATCACGCAAATGAACGGCGAGAGCAACAATCATTTCGCCGAACTGCTGTTCCGGAACGTCGCCGCAAGCACTGGCACCGTGGGCTCCGCGGATTCAGGCAACGCGCTCTTGCACACGTTCCTGTCGAGCCGCGTCGGCACGGCGGTGGGCAATCTCAATTTTGCCGACGGCAGCGGACTCTCGACGCTCGATCGCGTGACGCCGCGCTCGCTCGTGAGCGTCCTCGACTACTCGTCGAAGGCGCCATGGGCATCGGTGTTCCAGAACTCGCTGCCTGTGGCCGGGCAGACCGAGACACTGCGCGCCCGCATGCGCAACGCGCCCGCGCAGGGCCGCCTCCGAGCCAAGACCGGCAGCACGGGCGATGTCCGCTCGCTCGGCGGATACGTGACGACCGCGAGCGGCGAAGAGCTCGTGTTCGCGTTCATCTACAACGGTGGCGAGCTCGATCGTGCAAAGGCAACGATCGACGCCATGGGATCGACGCTGGCGAGTTTTGCCCGGTAAGGGCGACCGCGGGCCAAGGGCAACGGGCGACGGGCAAAGGGGGTGGCCTTTTCAAGGTGTCCTCCCTTTAGCCCGTTGCCCGTTGCCCGTTGCCCTTATTGGCCCGTTGCCCTTATTGGCCCGCTGCCGTGACTGACCACAGAGGCCGGGGTATATACTGATAATCCGTTCTGAGTTGAACATGCTCCGCACCTTGAGGCCGCTCGTCGGCGTTGGATTGTTCGTTGTCGTTGCAACGCTGCCGACCGTGGCGTGTGATCCCAGCTCGTCGACGCGCACCGACACACCGTTCGACTCCGCGACCGTTACTGGACGCCTCACCGCCCGCGTGGCACCGCCAACGGGCACGGTGCAGAAGGGACTCACCATCCAGACACTGACGGCGGGTGGCCGGCCCTTCGGGCTCTTCGTGCCGTCGAGCTACGATCCTTCGACCGCCTGGCCGGTGACGGTGCTGCTCCACGGTGAAGGGGGAAGCGGCGAAGGCATGGTGCTCGATTTCCAGTCGTACGCGGAGGCGGCGGGCGTCGTTCTCCTCGCGCCAAACTCGCGCCAGACCACGTGGGATCTGCTGGTGAACGACGTATTCGGCGCGGACCGGAGCTACATCGACAGCATGCTCAAGTGGGCATTTGCGCACATCGCGGTCGACTCGACGCGTGTGTCGATTTCGGGTTTCTCGTACGGCGCCACGTACGCGCTCTGGCTCGGACTCAAGAACGGCGATCTGTTTTCGCGGATCGCGGCGTTCACACCGTGCTCGACGGTGCCGCATACGCGCACCGGGATGCCGACGATCTTCCTGTCACACGGCCTCGACGACAAGGTGGCGCTGATCGATTCGTGCAGCCGCCTCACCGTGCCGACGCTCCAGGACGCGGGCTACTCCGTGCAGTTCGTCGAATACCACGCGACCGACGGCAACGGGCATTACGTCACTCCCGAAGTGCTCACACAGGGAATGGCGTTCCTCGCGCAGCGATAGCCCAACTGCGACGCGTAGGCGCGGAGCCGCGGAAACTTCTTCGGGGGAACAGCTACGCGGAGGCGCGGAAGGCGCTGAGAGTCGTTCCAGGCGTACGCGCAATCGAATGCTGATGTTCGCGTCCAACCGGTGATGCTTTCCGCGTGAAGTTGCTGATCTTCTCCGGCAAAACGGAGAGGACCATGCAAGGAGACGTATCGAAAGACGCGATTACAGAGTCTGTCATCGCCGCTGCCATCGAAGTGCACCGAGCACTGGGCCCCGGGTTGCTCGAATCGGCCTACAAGGAATGCCTTGCGCTGGAGTTTGTCGCGCGCGGAATCCTGTTCAAACGCGAACAGCCGCTCGAAATTGTTTACAAGAGCACGCACGTCCCAGTCGCCGCGTATCGGCTCGACTTCGTCGTCGACAACCGCGTGGTAATCGAGATCAAGGCGCAGGAACGGCTCATTCCACTCTACCAGGCCCAGCTGCTGACCTATCTCCGTATCGGCAAATACTCACGGGGACTATTGCTCAACTTCGGCGCAACCCGACTCGCTGACGGCATCAAGCGCGTCGTGAACGGATGGGGCGAGCATGAGTCAGCCTGACCTCCGCGCCTCCGCGTCGCATTACCCAAGGAACTCCTCCGCGCCTCCGCGCCTCAGCGTCGCATAACCAAGGAAAGCCTCCGCGCCTCAGCGCCTCCGCGTCGCAGCACCCAAGGAACTCCTCCGCGCCTCTGCGCCTCCGCGTCGTGGTTCGCGGATTACCTCGTCTTGCTCACGACGACCCCGCGCTTGGCGAGCTCGGCGAGATAACGCTCGCCGGGCATGCACTCGTCGGGTGTGTGCACGCCGGCAACTCCAACCTCGCCCGACGCCTGCATCTGGCCTGTGATCGAGAGCGAATAACCGGTCGTACGCATCATGGCCGTGATGCCGTTCTTCTCGTCGTAGCGGTCCACGAGATCCCACTCGTGGGTGACAGGCTTGTCGTCCTTCGTTCCCTCGACCACGACGCGCAGCGCCACGAGATCCGGTGAGTGTGGCTTGCGCAGCGCGCGATCCATGACTTCGATCGAGAGCGCGCGCGGCACGACCTCCTGACCATCCACTCGAACCGGGCTCTTTCCGAAAAAGCCGAGCTCGCGAATGGCGGCGAGAATCTGCGCGTGCCCCGGATAGCGGAGCGTTTTGTACTCCATGGTCGGGATGCGTCCCTCGTAGCGGAACGCCATGGTCGAGAGGCCGCCGCCCGTGTGAAATGCTTCGAGCTCGCCGATTGGCTCCGGGAACCGAACGGGCACGCGCTCTGAGAGCGGAGCGACCGTTTCGCGCTTGCCCGCGCGCAATACCCAGGACGGCGTCGTGGAGTAGTCGATCATCCCGTGCAGCGAATACACGAGCTGATAGTTGAGCGGAGGCTCGGGATGCTGCGGCAATCCGCCGACGAAGAGTCGTACCGCGCTGACTTCGTCGCAGCGGCGAATACCCATTTCCGCGACGATGTTCACGAGTCCTGGCGCGAGGCCGCAGTCGGGGATCACGCTCACGCCCTTCGCTTTGGCTGCGTCATCCAGCTCGTCGCGCTGCTGGAACACGATTTCCGTGTTGCCGCCCAGGTCGCTGAAATGCACGCGCTCCGCGACCGCGACGTGCGCGAGCGCGAGGTTGAGCGTGTACGGCATGGCGCTCATCGCGGCGCTCGTTCCGCGGATGACATGCGCGACGGCGGAGGCGTCGGACGCGTCGGCCTGGTGAAAGCTCAGGCGCTTCCCCAGATACGGCGCGAGGAACGGCGGGAGCTCGCGGTGCTCCCGGTCCGCCAGGCGGACTTCCTCGACCGCCGGATTCTGCAGCAGATCGAAGGCGCATGCACAACCTTGGAGGCCGGAGCCGAGAACGGAGAAGCGCATGGAGAGAGTCGATTGCCCGATTGCCCGAATGTCCCACTGAGCGGTGTAATTTACGGTGTGCCCATCCTCGAAACCGACGCCGAGATTTCGGCGTTCCTCCCGACGCTCAAGACCATCGCCGTGCTCGGCATCAAGACCGCCGAGACGGGCGCGCCGGCGTACTACGTGCCCGCGCACGCGAAGCGGTCAGGCATTCGCGTCATTCCCGTGCCGGTCTATTACCCGGAAATCACCGAGATTCTCGGCGAGCCGGTCTACCGCAAGCTCGCCGATATTCCCGATCCGATCGATGCGGTGGTCGTATTTCGCAAGCCGTCGGACATTCCCGCACACGTAGCTGACATTCTCGCGGCAAAGCCGCGTGCGGTGTGGATGCAGCTCGGCATCCGGAACGAGCCTGTCGCACGCCAGCTGTCAGACGCCGGCATGATCGTGGTGCAGGATCGCTGTTTGATGGTGGAGCTGGAAAATCGCGCCTGACGACTCGCGATTTCAGTTTACTGCGGGAAGCGCGACAACGAACGTACTGCCGGCCGGTGAGGATTCTTCGAGCTCCGCCTTGCCGCCATGGGCCTCGGCGACGAGCTGAACGATCGCGAGGCCGAGCCCCGCGCCGCTCGTCGCCGAGCCGTTCACCGGGGCGCGACTCTTATCCGCGCGGAAGAACCGCTCGAACACGTGCGGCTGCGCATCGGTGGGAATGCCGGCCCCTTCGTCCGAGACGGTGAGCAGATGCGTGCCGTTGTTGCGCGCGAGTTTTACGTGCACCGTCGACTCGGGCGGTGAGAACTTCACGGCGTTGTCGATGAGATTGAGCAGCATGCGGCCGAGCAGCTCGACGTCGCCGACGAACGGCGTCTCGCTCATGGGCGCCACGTCGATCTTCACGCCGCTCTGGCTCGCAACGCCGCGCATGGAGCGCGACACGTCCGAGACCATCTCATCGAGATAGAGCGGCTCGGTCTGCATGGGCGTGTTGCCGGCATCGGCGCGCGCCAGCAGAAAGAGGTCGCGCACGATGCGTGACATGCGGTCCGCGGCATCGCGTACCACGACCAGAGAATCCCGATACTCCGATTCCTGCCGGCCGTCGCGTCCGAGTGCAATCTCCGACTCCGCCCGCACGATCGCGACCGGCGTGCGCAGCTCGTGCGACGCGTTGGCGACGAAGCGACGCTGCTGCTCGAACGAAAGCTCCAGACGCTGCAGGAGCTCGTTCACCATCGTCGAGAGCTCATGCAGCTCGTCATGCGGCACGGGCACCGGCAATCGCTCGTGCAGATTCGACGCACCGATGGCGCGCGCCTGCCGGCTCATCATCGCGACGGGCGCGAGCGCGCTTCGTGCGAGGAGATACCCGCCGGCGCTCGCCACGAGGAGAAAGACGGGAATCGCGATGAAATACCCGAGCGTCAGATTGCCGACGGTGGTGTTGATGCCCGAACGCGACTGCACCGCTGCGATGGTGTAGGACCGGCCGCGTAGACTGACGCGGCTCGCGATGACGCGATGAACGCTGTCGGGCCCCGGCAGCCATCCAAGCGTCGGCACGTGTGCGTGTCGTCCGGGATAGGCGAGCAACCGGTCGCGATCCACCTCGGGCTGCGCGACGCCTTTCGGAGCACGCTCCGTACTGTCATCCGTCACGCTCTCGCCGAGCAGCGAATCGCGGGCGTCGAGCACGACGAACGCAATGTCGCGGAACCGGACATCGCGTGTCGCGGCTCGTACCGCGCGACTCGGCGACGCGGACGCCAGCTCGGTTTCGAGCTCCGACATGAATGACGATCGCGCGGCCTGAAGGAACCAGTCGGCACGCGCCGACATCGTACTCTTGACCAGATAGCGGGAGCCGGCGGCGAACATAATCAGCGGTACCGCGAGCACCGCGGCGTACCACAGGGTGAGTCGCCAGCGAACCGACTCCGGCCAGACCTTCATTCGTTGCTCTGCATCGCGGGTGCGGGTTCTTCCGACGGAGCGAGCATGACACCCATGCCGCGGCGCGTATGAAGCAGCGGCTGCTCGCCGCCGCCATCCACCTTCCGGCGAAGCCGGCTCACGTAGACGTCGAGCAGATTCGCGCCCGGCTCGTGATTGTCATCCCACACGTGCGACGTGATCTCGCTGCGGCTCACCACGCGGCCCGCGTTGCGCGCGAGATACTCGAGGAAGGCGTATTCCTTCGCGGTCAGCGGAATCTGGCGCGCGCCACGCCGTGCCATGCGCCGGTGCGTGTCGACTTCGAGGTCGCCGACGACGATGACGGGCGAGAGCACTTCTCCCCGGCGGCGGCGCATGAGCGCGCGCAACCGCGCGAGCAGCTCTTCGAACGCGAACGGTTTGGTCAGATAATCGTCGGCACCTGCATCGAGTCCGGAGATCTTGTCGCTGAGCTCGTCGAGCGCCGTGAGCAGAAGGATCGGTGCGTCGACTCCGCGCGAGCGCAGCTCACGGCATACCGCGAGCCCGTCGCGCCCTGCCATGAGAATGTCGAGCACGATCACGTCGTAATCGTTGTTCGCCGCCTTGGTGATCGCGCCCTCGCCCTCACCCACCGCGTCGACCGCAAAGGCGTGTTCTCTCAAGCCGCGCACGATCGCTTCGCGCAGCTGCTCGTCGTCTTCCGCAAAAAGAATTCGCATTATCCCTGTCCCCGTGTCCCCGTTGTCGCCTTTCCCGTCGTTGCTCTTACCTGCTCCGTCGTCCATCCCTCGACCGGTCCTGCTCCAGCCACTGCGTAATCCCGATCGCCATAAACGGTTTCGCGTTTGCTTCGCCGCGCCGAACCACCGGCCAGCCCACGTCGAGCCGCGCAGTGGCCCGGCCGAGGCGCGTCGGCGCGAGACGCAGCCCCACCCCGAAGGTACCCACACTGGCGGCGGTTCGCGCGGACGCCGCCCCGAATCCCGCCACGTCCAGCGTGTAGGACCGGGTCAGCTTCCGCAAATGCACGGATCGCTCGACCGAGACAAGCGCCGCGTCCGGAGCCGCTCGCGGGTCGTGTTCGAGCGCCCGAATGGTCGGATCGGGGATCGTCACAGAACGGACATCCGGGTCTGGGGAGAACCAGCGTTCTCCGGAGACGCGGGCCGTCCAGAGGCCGCCGCGCGCGCGGGCGTAGAGACTCAGCGAGGCGCGAACCGTCGCGTCGCTCCACGTCCCGCCGGACACGTAGCCCGAGCCCCAGAGATCGCCCACCAGCAACCGCTCGTGACCGGCGAACCACATGCGCCCGACCCACGCATCGAGATGCAACATTCCGCGCCGCGTGACGTTGTCCGTGCCCGCCGACGCGAGCACGTCGTACTCGTAAGACGTCGGCACGTCGACGAGTCCGCGTTCCGGAAGGAACCACGTGACCGTGTCGTAGGCCACGGACCGGCGGCGCAGTCCCGCGCTCAGTCCCGTGAATTGCCGGAGACGCTGCACTCGGCCCGCGGCAGGCAGCTCCCACTCCAGCCGGCTGAATTCGGCACCGGTTGTCGCATGCAACACCCCGGTACTCGAGAGGTGTACGCGGCGGCTCACCAAGGCCCCCGCATCAATACGGCGCAACGCCTCGACGGGAGCGCCCGCGAGCGCGGTCGTATCCAGATTCGACGGACCGAACGACGAGCCTTCCACGTAGCCTTCGAGTCCCGACCGGTCGAGAATGCTGTGCTCACGCTTGCGCACGACGGCCGTGTGAATGCCGCGTTCGCCATCGCCTGTCGACGTGAGGTCGAGCGAGAGGTCGCGCCCCAGGAACCAGGGATCGCGGAGGCCCGCGCTCACCGCAACACCGTTGGCGTCGGAGCGAAGTCCGATGCTCGCTTCCCGCCCGGTGCCAAACACGTTGCGTTCGGTGACTGAAAACGCCTGGGACGCGGTCCTAAGTTGCAGCGACGGACGCACGCTCCAGAGGTCGCGCGTCACGACGGAAACATCGACCGGTCCGCCGTCGCACGATGTGCCGAGCACCGCGACATCGCCCAGATACCGCAGCTGGCGGAGCCGCCTCAGCGACTCCGAAACGCGCAGCGTGTCGACGGTGTCGCCCGCCGCGACAAGCACGAGACGGCGCACCGTCGCATCGCGGGTTCGCACGTGGAGCCGATCGAATGCCGATGGCACGAACTTGAGCGACGCTGGATCCTGTGTCTCGATCCGCACGCTGCGCACCGGCCGCCCGCTTAACGACGCCAGGGCGGTCCGTGACCACACGGAATCACAACGCGCGCCCTGGGCCCGCGAGATGGCCGGGGCTGCGCACATCACGGCGCCCGCGGCGACTCCGAGCGCGAGGGCAACGCGACGCCTCGGCGCGACTGCACGCATCATCCGTGAAATTCCGCTGTCCAGAGCATGACGTACAAGGGGCAATAACCCTGATGTCACAAGGACTGTCAGCTGCGTGACAGGTAAGTTCCCGTATGTACAGGACAGTTTTCGTCCCCCGCCGGAGTTAGAATCCGATGAGCTCCATGCTTCGCCGTCCACGTGGCCGTTTTGACTGGATCGGCGTGGTGATGACCATCAGCGTGATCGCGTCGACGCTGACGCGCGCGGTGGTTTTTGCCTTGTCAGACCACGCCCCCGCGGGCCCGTTGTCACTGGCCCGCGCGTTCGGCGTTGGGTTCATCTACGACGTGCTCGTGGCGCTGTGGGTCGCCCTGCCCGCGGTGCTCTACACCGTTTTCGTGTCACGCAAACGGTACCCGCGTCCATTCCAGCGCTTCCTGCGTCGCGCGGGGCTCGCGTGCATGATCGCGGGCATGACGTTCGTGGTCGCCGCCGAAGTCGTGTTCTTCGACGAATTCGACGGGCGATTCAACTTCGTCGCGGTTGACTACCTGATCTATCCAACCGAAGTCGTCTCGAACATCTGGCAGAGCTATCCGCTCGTCTGGGTGATTCTCGGCATCGGCAGCCTGACGGCCGCGGTGATCTTCCTCTTCCGCAATGTGCTCCGGCGTGCAGACGAGAACGATGGCCCGGATGCCGGGCCGCGTCTGCTGCTCGGCGGCGCATACGCGCTCGTGCTCGCGGCGCTGACCCTGCTTGTTTCGCCGCGGCTCGCGAAAGTGTCCGAGGACCGCGTGCTCAACGAGGTCGCGTCCAACGGTTACTACAGCTTCATGCAGGCCGTGCTGGGACGCGATGCACCGTACGCCGGCTGGTACGCCACTCGTCCTGATTCGGCAGTGATGCGGCGTCTGCGCGCGCTGACGGCGCCGGCCGCCCCGCATGCGCCGCTCGCGAACGACGGCAAACCGCTCAATGTGGTGGTCGTTCTCGAGGAAAGTTTCGGCTCCGCATTCGTGGGCGCCATTCACCCGAAGGACTCGGCGTCGATTACGCCTGCGTTCGATTCACTGATCGCGCAGGGGACGCTCCTCACGCACGCGTACTCGACGGGGAATCGGACCATCCGCGCGATCGAAGCCACCACCGCGTCGATTCCGCCGCTCCCGGGCATTTCGATCGTGCGGCGCGCGCAATCGCACGATCTCTTCACACTGCCGGCCGTGCTCCGAAACGCGGGCTACACCACTGAGTTCATTTACGGCGGCCGGGCGCTGTTCGACGGCATGGGTTCGTACGCGCGGAACAACGGCTTCCAGCGGATCGTCGAGCAGAAGGATTTCCCGTCAGGCACGTACAGCACGGCATGGGGCGTGGCCGACGAATCCATCTTCGACCGGGCACTCACCGAATTCGATTCGCTCTACAAGGCGGGGGCGCCGTTCTACTCGCTCGTGCTGACGGTGTCGAATCACAAGCCGTACACTTATCCGGAAGGCCGTATCGCGCAGGACCCGAAAAAGCACAAGCGCGTTTTCGCGGTGCGCTACGCCGACTGGGCGATGGGGCGCTTCATGCGCGCCGCGCAGGCGCACGAGTTCTACCACAACACGCTGTTCGTGCTCATGGGGGACCATGGCGCGCGCGTGTACGGCGCGGCGGAGATTCCGCTGCCGAGTTACGAAGTACCGGTGCTGTTCATCAAGCCGGGCGGGATTCCGGCCGGTGCCCGCATCGACGCGCTCGCGTCGTCACTCGATGTCCCACCGACCGTCCTCTCGCTGCTCGGCATTCCGGGACCGGGAAAGTTCCTCGGGCGCGATCTGTTCGCCGCAGACAAGTCGGAGGGACGCGCGCTCATGACGCACAACAGCGAGCTCGCACTCATGCGCGGCGGACGCATCGCCGTGCTCGGCCTCCGCGGTGCGACGACGCTTCACTCGGTGGATTCCGCGGGCGCGCTGCATCGCATAGCGAAGCCCGACTCCGCGGGGCGTGAATTGATCGAGGATGCGATCGCGTACTTCCAGGGCGCGGACGAACTCTACCGGAGCGGCGCGTACCGTTTCGACGGCCGCGCGACCGCTCAGCGTTCGTCGACTTCGAGCGCGACTTCGCCCCGGCGGCCGTCGAGCGTCCAGCGTGCCTCGGCGAGCACGGCGCGCCCCGCTGGACTTTCGATCGGGACGAGTCTCCCCGCGCGCGCGAGCCGCACGCCGGGGTACGAGAACAGCGCCGGCACCCTGCGTTTCCCCATTGACGCGGGCACACGCCCGTCGCGCCGCAGCGTGAGCACGCCCGCGCCCGCGTCGAACGTCGGCGCGTACCGCGCAAGGAACGACATACCGATGCGCGCCCGGGCTGGCCCGAGCCGCTGATCGACGCGCGCAGGCACGCGCTCGAAGACCAGATCGCCGATCGATGCGCGCTGCACGACCGCGGCACGGTCGCCTTCGCCGCCGGTAAACATCTGCACGAGCGACGCAAAGTGGCCGTAGTCTCCGAGCACCAGCTCGTCGGCGTTTGGATCGACGTCGGCCGCGAGCGTGTCTGATCCGATCACGATCGCGATACGCCCGAGGCCCGCGACCGACGACGGTTCGAACGGGACCGTGACGGAATCGGCACCCTTCACCGACGGGGCGTTCGCGGCGAGCCACCGCGCGCGCGCGCGTTCCGCGGCCGTAATCGCGCCTAGCGGCTGCCTGGAGAGCGACGCCCAATCGTCAGCAAGTTGCAGCGCCGGGGCTCGGAGCTTGTCCACGAGTATGGTGTCCGCGCCGAATTGCATCGCTTCGTCGAGGAGCGTCGAGCCGATACGAAACGCGCCGCGCGAAACCAGATAGCGTCCGAGGGATATCCGCGCGCCCACGTCGCGCGTGTCGCGGCGCGACGCCACGTAATACAGCGACTCGGCGCGTGCGACCTCGCCCGCACCGAGCAGGGAGTCGGCCCGCGCCACCGTGCGCGACACCTGCGCCGCGGCGGCTGTGTTGAATACGAGCGTGCCCGCCGCGATGGCGCAGAATACGGAGCCCAGCCGGCGTTGTCGCATGGTCTTCAAGGACGATCCGGCCCCCATGGCTGGCAACGGTTTCCTCAGTAACATAGTCTATCTATGTAAGTCGCATCACAACGCCTCACCCGCCCCCCGTGGCCATCCCTCCCGGCACCCTCGACATGCTCATACTCAAAACGCTGACCCGCGTTCGCGAACAGCACGGGTTCGAAATCGCGGAAGCCATCGAGCAAACCTCGGCGGGCGTGTTCGCCGTCGAGGAGGGCTCGCTCTATCCGGCGCTGCAGCGATTGCTCGTGCAGGGGCTCGTCGCGGCCGAATGGGGCCGGACGAACGACAACCGGCGCGCGCGCTACTACCGGATCACAGCCGCCGGGCGCCGCCGTCTCGAGGACGAGGTCCGTGAGTACGATCGCGTCGCCAAGGCCATCGCGCGCGTGCTGCACACCGCGCCGGGCGTCGCATGAGCGCGCTCGGCGGCTGGTGGCGGCGTCTCGTGCTGCTCTTTACGCGGGACCAGGCTATGCGCGACCTCGAAGACGAAATGCGGCTGCACCGTGAGATGCGCGCCGAGGCGAACCGCGCGGCCGGTGCGGATGGCGATGAAGCGGAGGAGGCTGCGCGCCACCGGTTCGGCAATGCCGCCGCGCTCGGCGACGCGTCGCGCGATGAGTGGGGGTGGCGGTCGTTCGACGAGCTCGCTCAGGATGTGCGCTACGCTGCCCGCCGGCTGCGACAGCGTCCGGGATTCACCTTCGGTGTGTGCGCCGTGCTCGCGCTCGGTATTGGCGCCACGACGGCGGTGTTCAGCGCCGTCGATGCGGCGATGTTGCGTCCGCTGCCGTTCGATCAGCCGGAGCGTCTCATCGCGACGAGTGTCGACGTGCCGTTCAGCCCCGGAGCGCTTC
>DASRAP010000230.1:0-4261 GCA_035638155.1 Gemmatimonadaceae bacterium
CGCGCGAGCCGAATCTGCTCGCGAAGGTCGGGTATGCTCGTGTTCGCGTGGCGGGGCATAGATCATGAAACGAAATCCGTCGACTCGAAGAACCGTCGGCATGGAATATATCCCAAGTGTTGGGTTTTGCATACCCAGAGCGCAGCATAACCCATTGGGCCTCGAGGAGCGTCACCAATCGAACGCACCCATCATCATCACACTGCGGGCGGGCCGCCCAGCCGAGCCTGAGAGCGAGCGGGCGAGGCTCTCCGCGCGACAACGGCGGAGAAACGGCGAGGCGCGGACGAGCGAAGCGAAGCGCGCGAGTTGCGCGCGTCGCCGATCGAGTGCGTCGCGCGGAGAGCCTCGACCGTGAGCGACCAGAGAGGGGAGAAATGACGAGGGGCGGCCCATCGCTGGACCGCCCCTCGTCGAATGCCCGAATACCCGATTACCCGAGTACCCGAATACCCGATTGCTTAATCATCATCCTCAAAGCCAGCCGTAATCGGCGCTTCCGCAAACGCTGCGCCCGGCGGCATCAACGAGCCCAAGAGCGGATCGCCCATCGGACTCGGCGGCGGCGGAGGCGGAGCTTCGATATCCAGCTCCACATCCTGATACCGATACATACCCGTGCCCGCCGGAATGAGATGGCCGATGATGATGTTCTCCTTGAGACCAAGGAGTCCGTCCTTCGCGCCACGAATCGCTGCATCCGTGAGCACGCGCGTCGTCTCCTGGAAGCTCGCCGCGGACACGAACGACTGCGTCGTCAAGGACGCCTTCGTAATACCGAGCAGGAGCGGCTCGGCCGTGGCCGTGCGGAGCTTCTTCTTCTTCGAGAACTCGTTGGCGTCGCGGAACGCCTGCTTGTCCACGTTCTCGCCTTCGAGGAATTGCGTGTCGCCCGAATCGATGATGCGAACTTTCTGCAGCATCTGCCGCACGATCACGCCGATGTGCTTGTCGTTGATCTTCACACCCTGCAGGCGATAGACCTCCTGCACTTCGTTCAGGAGATACTCCTGCACCGCGCGCGGGCCCTTGATGCGCAGAATGTCGTGCGGATTCACCGGCCCTTCCGTCAGACGGTCGCCGGCACGCACTCTGTCACCCTCGTGCACGCGCAAGTGCTTGCCCGCGGGCACTTCGTACGTCTGCGGCTGCGCGCTCTCGTCGATCTGTCCGTCCAGCGTGAGCGGATGCACGAAGACCTCACGCTTGCCGCGCTTGATCTCTCCGAACCGCACCACACCGTCGATCTCCGAAATCGTCGCCGGATCCTTTGGACGGCGCGCTTCAAAGAGCTCGGCCACGCGCGGAAGACCGCCCGTGATGTCGCGCGTCTTGTACGCCTCACGGCCGATCTTCGCGATCGTCACGCCGGCGTGAATCTCGTCCTTGTCACCCACCACGATCTGCGCGCCAACCGGAATCACGAAGTCACGGACACGCCGCTCCTTCCCGCCCTTGGACTGCCAGATCTCGATGTGCGGATGGAGCTTCTTCTCGCGGTCCTCGATCACGACGCGCTGGCGGAGACCGGTGAGCTCGTCGAGCTCTTCGGCCAGTGTTTCGTCTTCGACGAGGTCCACGAACCGCACCTCGCCGTCCACGTCCGCGATGATCGGATTCGTGTACGGGTCCCACGTGAAGATCACGTCGTCCTTCTTCACGTCCTGGCCGTCCTTCACGTTCAGCGTCGCGCCGAGCGGCACGGCCACGCGCGCACCCACCTGCGCGGACTTTTCGCCGCCCGCGGTGCGGATGAACACTTCGCCTTCATAGGAAGTGACGATGACCTGTCCTTCCGGATTCTTGACCGTGATGAGGCGGTCGCCGTACTGGATCTTGCCCGCGAGCTTGGACCGCCGCGCAGTCTGCTCCGCGATACGCGCCGCCGTACCACCGATGTGGAACGTGCGGAGCGTGAGCTGCGTGCCCGGTTCGCCGATCGACTGCGCGGCAATGATGCCCACCGCTTCGCCGATGTCGACCATGGCCATGGTCGCGAGATTGCGGCCGTAGCACATGCGGCACGCGCCGCGCTTGGCTTCGCAGGTGAGCACGGAGCGGATCTTCACCGTTTCGATGCCCGACTCTTCGATCGCGCGCGACATTTCCTCGTCGATCAGCTGTCCCGCTTCCGCGAGGAGCTGCCGGCGGCCGCTCACATCCATGTACTGCGGGTCCTCGACATCCTCCGCCGCCACGTTGCCGACAATGCGCTCCGACAGCGGCTCGATGATGTCTTCACCTTCCTTGAGCGCCGCGATCTCCAGGCCGTTGATCGTCCCGCAATCTTCCTCGGTGATCGTGACGTCCTGCGCGACGTCGCAGAGACGGCGCGTGAGGTAGCCGGCGTCGGCCGTCTTGAGCGCCGTGTCGGCCAGACCCTTTCGTGCACCGTGCGTCGAGATGAAGTACTCGAGCACGGAGAGACCTTCGCGGAAGTTCGACTTGATCGGGCTTTCGATGATTTCGCCGATACCACCGGTGAGCTTCTTCTGCGGCTTCGCCATCAGGCCGCGCATACCCGCCAGCTGGCGGATCTGGTCGCGGCTGCCGCGCGAGCCTGAATCGAACATCATGAACACGGGATTGAACCCGGCCTGCGATTCGCGCATGCGCTTGACCATGGCGTCCGCAATGTCGTTGTTCGCGTGCGTCCACGTGTCGATGACTTTGTTGTAGCGCTCGCCGTTCGTGATGTTACCGGTCGCATACGCGCGCTGGAAACGCTCCACACGCTGCGACGCTTCGCCGAGCAACTCTTCCTTCTCGCCCGGGATGTGCAGGTCTTCGATGCCGATCGACACGCCACCGCGCGTGGCGTTGGCAAAGCCGAAGTCCTTGAGACGGTCGAGGAACTGCACCGTCGTCACGAGACTCTCGCCGCGATACGCCTCGAAGACGAGCTCCGAGAGCATCTTCTTCTTCATCTCGCGGTTCTGGAAACTCATGAACGCCGGGATGATTTCGTTGAACTGCACGCGCCCCGGCGTCGTCACCACCCACTCGGCCTTGTCATTGCGGCGGACGAAAAACCGGATGGGCGTGTGCGTGCGGATGCGGCCGTGCGAGAGCGCCACCTCCACTTCGATCGCCGATGCGTACGACGGCAGCTTGGCCACCGCCGCTGGGTCGCGCGCGAACTGCTCGAAGCCCGGCGGCGCCTTCGTCGCGAAGTAGCAACCGAGCACGATATCCTGCGACGGCTCGGCCACCGGACGACCGTCCGCCGGCTTGAGCACGTTGTTGGACGAGAGCATGAGCACGCGCGCTTCGAGCTGCGCTTCGAACGACAGCGGCACGTGCACGGCCATCTGGTCACCGTCGAAGTCGGCGTTGAACGCCGCGCACACGAGCGGGTGAATACGAATGGCCTTGCCTTCCACGAGCACCGGCTCGAACGCCTGAATGCCAAGGCGGTGGAGCGTCGGCGCGCGGTTAAGGAGCACCGGGTGGTCGCGAATGATCTCTTCGAGAATCTCGTACACCTCAGGCGATTCGCGCTCCACGATCTTCTTGGCGCGCTTCACCGTTTCGGCGATGCCCTTCTCGACGAGCTTGTGAATGATGAAGGGTTTGAAGAGCTCGAGCGCCATCGCCTTCGGCAGACCGCACTGGTGCAGCTGCAGCTCCGGACCGACGACGATCACCGAACGCCCCGAGTAGTCGACGCGCTTGCCGAGCAGGTTCTGGCGGAACCGGCCCTGCTTGCCCTTCAGCATGTCGGAGAGTGACTTGAGCGGACGCTTGCCGCGGCCACGAATGGCCTTCGAGCGGCGCCCGTTATCGAACAGCGCGTCCACCGACTCCTGCAGCATGCGCTTCTCGTTACGGAGAATGACTTCCGGCGCACGGTGCAGAATCAGCTTCTGCAAACGGTTGTTGCGGTTGATGACGCGACGATAGAGATCGTTCAGGTCCGACGTGGCGAAGCGGCCGCCGTCGAGCGGCACGAGCGGCCGCAGGTCGGGCGGAATCACCGGCACGACATCCAAGATCATCCACTCCGGCTTGTTGCGCTGATCGCCTTCGTCGCCCGAGTTGCGGAAGGCGTCCATGATCTTGAGACGCTTGAGCAACATCTTCTTGCGATGCTGCGACGTCTCGACCGCCACCTGCGTGCGCAGCTGGTCGGAGAGCTTGTCGACGTCGAGCCGCTTGAGCAACTCGCGCACGGCCGGCGCGCCGATGTCGGCGATGAAGCCGGTGTCGCCGCTCTCCTTGGCCTTCTGCTTGGCCGCGAGGTATTCGTCTTCATCGAGCA
>DASRAP010000231.1:0-3090 GCA_035638155.1 Gemmatimonadaceae bacterium
CGCGCCCGGACGCCGCGCGCCGGAACCGATTGCGGCGGTGTGCGCCGACCGGAGCACGTCGCCCACCACGGCCATGACCTCTTCTTCCTGCTCGAGATCGTCGAGCTCGCCGCGGCGTGCCCGCGCGAGGAGTCGCCGCTGGCGGAAATAGAGACGCGTGTCGCTCGGCGCGCGCTGAAACTGAAACGGCGCGGGCGAATCGGCGGCACGCGGTTCGAGCGTGGCCGCGATCTCGCGCGCCACGTTGTCCGAAACGCCAAACCAGTCGCAATGGTCGCCGAGCGCCGAGTGGGGCACGCGCTCGTATCGCTGGCCGCGATTGTAGATCGTCGAGACCGTTGGATCCGCGAGGAACGCGCGCGATCCCTCGTGACGGATCCACACGCTCGTGCGCGGAAACACCACGATGCAGTGCGAGATCGGGCCGGTATCGCGGAACGAGGGATGGTCCGCGGGAAGACGGAATTCTCCGATGACGACCTGTGCGGTTTGCGCGACGATCCGGTCGATGCCGCTCGCCGGCATCGCGCAACCCGATGAAAGCGTGCGCGCCGGGCGCCCGCGCTGATTACTCGGCACGCTTTCACCGGACCGGATCAGATGCAACGCACTCGCCATGTCGTCACCATCGCACTTGTTGTCGCGTCAGTCGCCGGCGCACAAAACGCCCCGCCGGCCGACCGCCTGCAGAAGGCCGCCGCCCTTTTCGCGCGATCCGACTGGCAGGCGGCGCACAACGAATATGCCGCGATTGTCAAAGATTATCCGGCGTATGCGCCGACACGATTTCGCCTGGGGATGATCCTCGCTGAGGAGGGACGAGCCGACGACGCCATCGCCGAGCTCCTCCGCGCGGCCAAGGCAGGCGCGTTCGTTCCGCCGTCGGCGCTCGACACCAACCCGCACGTGCGGTCGCTCAAGTCGAACGCCAAATGGCAGTCGGTGATCGACGCGTTCGACGCGGTTGTTCGGCCGTGCATGCACAATGCGCGTTTTCGCGAATTCGATTTCTGGATCGGAGACTGGGATGTGCGTCCGACGGGGCAGCCGCCGGCGGGGCCGCCCGCCAGGAACACCGTGACGCTCGACGACAATTCGTGCGTGATCACGGAGCACTGGACCGCGCCGAGCGGGTCGGAAGGGCAGAGTTTCAACATTTTTGACCGGTCGTACGGCGTATGGCGCCAGACGTGGGTGGACAATGTCGGAGGGCAGCACGACTACCGCGGATCGCTGAAGGACGGCAACATGGTATTCGTCGGCGACACGCCGATGCCGAACGGACAGCCCGGCCGCGTTCCCACGAGGCTCACGTTCTTCCACATCAGCAAGGATTCCGTACGCCAGTTCTCAGAGATTTCTCCGGACAGCGGGCGCACGTGGCAGGTGAGCTATGACCTCACCTACGTCAGGCGCAAATGATCACACGTGGGACGTCCTGAGCGACGTCGCGCGCCGCTCACAACGGTTTCTCAACTCGGTCGGTGAGCGGCCCGTGGCGCCGCGTCCCGAGGCGTTGGCTGCTCTTCAGGCCATGGATGTACCGCTGCAGGACGCGCCGATTTCACCCGAGGCAATCGTCGACGAGCTCGATCGCATCGTCGCCCCGGCGGCCGTCGCGATCAACGGTCCGCGGTTTTTCGGATTCGTGAACGGTGGTGCGCTCCCCGCCGCAGTCGCGGTGAACTGGCTTGCGGGGGCGTGGGAGCAGCACGGTGCGTTCAACGTGTCATCGCCTGGAAGCTCGTTTCTCGAACGCGTCGCGATGAAATGGGTGATCGATCTACTGGGTTTGCCGCGCGAATCAGGCGGCGGCTTCGTGACAGGAACGACCGCCGCGCACATCGCCGCCCTCACGGCCGCGCGCGACACGCTGCTCGCGCAGGCGGGATGGAACGCCCGCGCGGATGGTCTCTTCGGCGCGCCGCCGGTCACGGTGGTCGTGGGCGCGGAAGGGCACTCGACCTTATCCAAGGCACTCGGCGTCGTCGGGCTCGGACGCAACCGTGTCGTGAAGGTGCCGGCGGACAGCCAGGGGCGCATGCGCGTCGATGCGCTCCCGACACTCGACGGGCCGACGATTCTTTGCGTGCAATCCGGGAACGTCAACTCCGGCGCCTTCGATCCGTGCGACGAAATCATTCCTCGCATGCGCGCCCAGAACATGCCGTTATGGGTGCATGTCGATGGTGCATTCGGACTCTGGGCACGCGTGGCGCCGGCGCGCGCGCATCTTGCGCGCGGCATCGAGCTCGCTGATTCATGGGCGACCGACGCACACAAATGGCTCAACTCGCCGTATGATTGCGGCATTGTGATCGTGCGTGACGGTGAAACGCTCAGGCGCTCGTTGGCGCTCGTCGCGGATTATCTGCCCAGCTCGGAGGTCAATCCGTCGGATTACACGCTGGAGGCGTCACGGCGCCCGCGCGGCGTCGACGTGTGGGCATGCCTCCGTACGCTGGGGCGATCGGGGCTCGCCGATCTGGTCGAGCGCAATTGCCGCATGGCGAAACGGTTCGCCGATGCGTTCGTGGCGGCCGGGTTCCCGGTGCTCAACGACGTCGTGCTGAACCAGGTGGTGGTGTCATTCGGCGATGCCGAGCGCACGCGCAACGTGATTGCCCGGATCCAGGCCGACGGCACGTGCTGGTGCGGCGCGACGGTCTGGCAGGGAAGGACAGCGATGCGCGTGAGTGTGATTTCATGGATGACAAGAGACGCGGACGTGGATCGGTCGATCGACGCGATTCTGCGTATCGCCCGGAGCTGACGATGACACAGAACTTCCCCTATACGACGCGCCTCAATGTGCAGTTCGAGCCGCTTCAGAAGATCGATCTCAACGCGCTCGTGGCATCGGTCCGCGACCAATGGTTCAATCAAACCCTGGCGCGCGTGAACGAATCGGTGATTCGGTTCGGCGTGATGCAAGGCGAGTACCATTGGCACGAGCACACGAATGACGACGAATTCTTCTTCGTGCTCGACGGACAGTTTCTGATCGATCTGGAACCGCAGGCCGATGGTGTCACCCCCGCGAAGGTGATCACGCTCGAGCCCAGGCAGGGATTCGTCGTGCCCAAGGGC
>DASRAP010000232.1:0-4966 GCA_035638155.1 Gemmatimonadaceae bacterium
ATCCGCTGGTGTGCGACGCGGAGGGAGCCGCCGAGCGTCAGTGCCCCGTGGTTGGCCATCAGAAACGCGTCGTGCCCGGTCCAGTGCTCTTCAAACGCGTCGGCCAGAGCCGGAGTTCCGGGGGTTGCATAGCGGACGAGCGGCACCGGGCCCAGCAACACCGTCGCCTCGGGAAGCACGTCGTCCGGAATGGTCTGGCCGGTCGCCGCGAGACCCGTGGCAGTCGGCGGGTGCGCGTGGACCACCGCGTGGACGTCCGGCCGCCGAAGGTACGCCCGTAGATGCACGCCGATCTCCGTGGAGACCGCGTGCTCGCCGTTCAGCTTTCGGCCGTCACCGGAGACCACGACGAGGTCGTCAGGCGCGACATCGACCTTCGAAAAACCCGCGGGGGTCGCAAGCACGCGGTCGGGACCGAGGCGCGCGGACACATTCCCGTCGCCACCCGCGACGAGCCCGCGTTCCCACAACTTTCGGCAAACGGCGCAGATCGCCTCGCGAAGCGCGGATTCGTCGCGCTCGCTCACGTCCGCCGAAAGACGGTTCGTCCTGCAACGATCGTCGCCACCGCCCGCCCCGTGAGCGTGTGCCCGCCGTACGGCGTGTTCCGCCCCTTCGATTTGAATTGCGCGGGGTCGACGATCCATTTGGCCACCGGATCGAACACGGTCACGTCGGCCACGCCGCCCTTGGCCAGCGAACCGCCCGGGAGCTTGAACAGCCTGGCGGGCGCGCACGCCATCCGGTCCACAAGCTCGCTCAGCGTGAGGATCCCCGGCTCGACCAGATACTTGATGTTCACGCCAAGCGCGGTCTCGAGGCCGACAATGCCGTTCGGCGCCTCGGGAAATTCGCGCTCCTTCTCGTCGTAGTGGTGCGGTGCGTGGTCGGTGCACAGCATGTCGATGATCCCTTCCTTCAGCGCCTGCTGCAGCGCTTCGACGTCCGCCTCGGTCCGGAGCGGCGGGTTCATCTTCGCGTTGGTGTTGTAGCCCTCGACCTCGCGCTCGGTGAGCGAGATGTGGTGCGAACAGACTTCCGCGGTCACGCCAATGCCGCGCTCCTTCCCCCAGCGAATGAGCTCGACGGATCCTTTCGTGCTCATGTGACAGAGATGAAGGCGTCCGCCTGCGCGGCGCGCGAGGAGAATGTCGCGGATGACGTAAATCTCTTCCGCCTCCGCCGGGATGCCCTTGAGCCCCATGCGGGCGCTCAGCGTGCCCTCGTTCATGGAGCCGCCCTTCGCGAGCGACATGTCCTCGCAGTGTTCGGCCACCGGCACGTCGAACGTGCGCGAGTACTCGAGCGCGGTGCGCATGAGATGCGCGCTCTGAACGGGCCTGCCGTCGTCCGTGAACGCGATGGCGCCCGCGTCGATCATTTCGCCGAACTCGGCCAGCTGCTCGCCTTTCTGTCCGATCGATATCGCGCCGTACGGAAATACGCGTGCCTGCTTGGCGAGCACACCTTGCCGCACCGTGAAACCAACCGCGGCCTGGTTGTCGGTGACGGGATTCGTGTTCGGCATCGCGCAGACCGACGTGAACCCGCCGGCCGCCGCCGCGGCGGCGCCACTGGCGACGGTTTCGACGTCTTCCCGTCCCGGCTCGCGCAGGTGCACGTGCACGTCCGCAAAGCCCGGCGCCACCACGAGGCCCCGGCAATCAATGATGTCCGCGCCGTCGGGCCCGGCAATCTTGCCACCCACCGACTGGATGCGGCCATCAACGATGAGAACGTCGCCCGTTTCGTCGCGATTCGAACTCGGATCGATGATCCGTCCACCGGTGAGCAGCAGCGGGCGCTCGCTCATTTCACGTCTCCCTTCGCCGCGCTCGCCAGTTCCGGACGCCCGCCCGCGAGCAGATATAGCACGGCCATGCGCACGGCGACGCCGTTCGTGACCTGGTGGAGGATCACACTCATGGGACCGTCTGCCACATCGGAATCGATTTCCACGCCGCGGTTCATTGGGCCGGGATGCATGATGATGAGCTCGCGCGGCGCGCGTTCGAGACGCGCACGCGTGACGCCGTACACACGGTTGTATTCGCGCAGCGACGGAATGTAGCCCGCCTGCATGCGCTCGAGCTGGAGCCGCAGCACGTTCAGCGCCTCGGCCCACTCGATCGCCGCTTCAATGCGATTGAAGACGGTCACACCCATGTCTTCGATGCCGTTCGGCAGCAGCGAGCGCGGTCCGCAGACGGCGACTTTCGCGCCGAGCTTGAGCAGTCCCGCGATGTTGGACCGCGCCACGCGCGAGTGCAGCACGTCGCCCACGAGGCACACGCGCCGATTCTCGAGCGTATCGAGCCGGTCGCGCAGCGTGAGGATGTCGAGCAGTCCCTGCGTGGGGTGCTCGTGCATGCCGTCGCCGGCGTTGATCACGTTCGACTTGATGCGCTCGGCCAGGAACTGCGCCGCGCCGGACGACCCGTGGCGGATCACCACCATGTCGATCCGCATCGCCTCGAGATTGCGCGCGGTATCGACCAGTGTTTCGCCTTTGACGACGCTCGAACCCGACGTCGCGACGTTCACGGTATCGGCCGACAGACGCTTTTCGGCGAACTCGAACGAAATGCGCGTGCGCGTCGACGGCTCGAAGAAGAGATTCACGACCGTCATGCCGCGGAGCGTCGGCACTTTCTTGATCTGCCGTTCGGAGATTTCCTTGAACGGTTCCGCGGTGTCGAGAATGAAACGGATTTGCTCGGCGGAGAGCGGGGCGAGCCCCAAAAGATCCTTGCCGAGCGGCTGTGTCATGCGCCCGGTTCCTGCGCCGGCGCGACCAGCACCACTTCGTCCTTTCCGTCGAGCTCCTTCACGAGGACATCCACACGGCCGCCGCGCGGCACCGACACTTTCTTGCCGACAATGTCGGCGTGAATGGGCAGCTCGCGCCCGCCGCGGTCCACGAGCACGGCCAGCGCGATCCGCGCGGGGCGGCCGAAGTCGGTGAGCTCGCCGAGCGCCGCACGCACCGTACGGCCGGTGTAGAGCACGTCGTCGACGATCACGACGTTTTTCTCGTCGAGATTCCATGGCAGCTCGGTCTTTCCAACGACCGGCCGCGGGCCGACGGTCTGCAGATCGTCGCGATACAGCGTGATGTCGAGCGCGCCGATGGGGACGTCGGTGCCGGATTCGTGTTTGATGAAGGCGGCGAGCCGTCCTGCGAGCTGCACGCCGCGCCGCTGTATGCCCACGAGGACGAGGCCCTCGGATCCTTCGTTCAGCTCAACGATTTCATCGGCCACACGCTTGAGTGTTCGTTCGACAGCGCGGGCGTCCAGCAGGACAGTCGTTGAGCCGGGCATTCGCCCTTGAAGTTAATGGACGTCAAAGGGCTAGAGAGGGCTAGAGGGCTAGAGAGGGCTAGAGGGCTAGTGGGCTGGAGGGAACTGCTCGGCCCCCTCTAGCCCTCTAGCCCTCTAGCCCTCCAGCCCTCCAGCCCTACCCTGCAGCCCGCGCCACCCTTGGCGACCCGACGACCCGGTTCCGGCCGGCGCGCTTGGCTGCGAGGAGGTTGCTGTCACCTTGCCGGACCAGGTCGAACGGTGCCTCGCCGTCGTAGGGGTAGTGGGCGATGCCGGCGGAGAACGTGAGGCGGACTTCGGTGACGCCGTCGGAAAGAAGGACGGGCATGTTCTCCACGTGCCGTCTGAGCTGCTCCAGCTTGCTCTCCGATTCTGACGCGTCCGTTTCGGGGAGCGCAATCGCGAACTCTTCACCGCCGTATCGTGCCACGATATCGGTTCGCCGGAACGAATCGCGAAGCACGTCCGCAAAGCGGCGGAGCACTTCGTCACCGGCGGCGTGTCCGTGCTTGTCGTTGACGGCCTTGAAGTGATCCAGGTCGAGCACGCCGATCGCGAGGGCGCGATTGTAGCGGCGCGCACGCAGTAATTCCTCGGAGACGCGCTCGTCGAAGTACGGACGGTTATAGAGACCGGTGAGCGCGTCGTGGGTGCTTAGCAGACGCAAGCGGCGCGCGCGATCGACGATAGCGATCGAGAGGGCGGTACCAGCCGTGAGCAACAGGATGCGACCGATCTGGTCAACCCAGTCGAGATTCCCAAGATAGTTCTGGACGTCGCCGGGGTTCGGGAAACGCGACGCTCCGAGAACGACGAGGAGCGCGTACTGCGAGATCGCCGTGACACCCGTGACCATGCAGATGCGGACGTCGTAGCGGAGACAGGTCGCCGCGAGTCCGAGGAAGTACGCCGGAAAGAGGAGCCGCGAATTGAGCGCGATGTCGCCGCGGCCGAGTGTCAGGTAGCTCGCGGAAATCGCGCTGACGACCGTGACATCGAAGAGGCTCGTCGCGAATGGGAGCCACGGGTGCGCTCCGCCCCGTCGGATGTAACTCCAGACAGCGAGCGCGAGCACGACGAGCGTGCCGGTGCCGAAAAGGGCGATGAACGTGACAATGTCACGGTCGGCGCGTGTCGCCTCGAAAATCGGCAGCAGAAAAAGCCCGGCGACGAGGAGGAGTCGCGTGCGCGCGACGAGCAACTCGCCCTCGAGTCCCGAGTCAGTGAGCGCGGGATCAGGGGCAAGCCACGAGCTGCGGTCGGCGGCGAGGCGGCGAATCATCGTGCGAACAGAACGTAGGGCCAGAATGACGCCGCCGAGGTGATGGCGAACACGCTTCGTGGCTGTCAGTTAATGACAATTAATTCTTGTGGACCGTCACATTTGTGTGCCCGGTGCGTCCGTTCGCGGCGGCGGTGATCAGCGCCGTTCCGACACCGGTGCCTGCCACGACCCCGGTCGCGGAAACCTTGGCAACGGTATCCGCGCTCGACGTCCAGTCGAACAGCACGTTTTCGACAGGCTGCCCGGTCGCGTCTCGCGCAGTAGCGACCAGCTGAACGGAATTCCCGTATGTGAGCGTGACATCGTCGGGGGCGACGGTGATCGTCGCGAAGGTCTTGGTTACGACGAGCGTGACGGA
>DASRAP010000233.1:0-15851 GCA_035638155.1 Gemmatimonadaceae bacterium
CGATCCGGGTGGAGGATCGGAATGTGCGTCCCCGGAAGGAACTTGCCCTGCTTGTGCGGATTGCGGTCGACGGTGAAATCCACGAAGTCCGTGCGAACGCCGCAGTAATTGAGGAGCGTGTTGCCCTTCCCCGGCGCGCCGTACCCGACGATGCGCTTTCCGTCGCGCTTGATCCGCGTCAGGAGCTCGAGCAACGCGCGCTTGGTTTCACGGACGCGTTCGTCGAACCCGCGGTAGTACGCGATGGTCGCAACGCCGAGCGTGGACTCGCGCGAACGCACGGCGGCGACGCGGGGTGATGCGTCGCCGGCGATCGCTTGGTGCCGGACGTGCACGCGCAAGGACCCGCCGTGTGTCGGCAGATCATCGGCATCCGTGACCGCCAGGCCGTGCGCCGCGAGCACGTGCTCGGCGCTGTGGAGCGAGAAGTACGAAAAGTGTTCGTGATAGATCGTGTCGAACTGCGTTTCGTCGATCAACCGGTCGAGCCGCGGAAACTCGATCGTAAGCGTGCCGTCCGGCGCGAGCAATTCCGCGAGACCGGCCACGAAGTCGTTGAGATCGTCGACCTGGGCGAGCACGTTGTTCGCGACGACGAGATCGGCTCGTTCACCGCGCTGCGCAAGGCGCCGCGCGAGATCGCGGCCGAAGAACTCGACGAGCGTGCGCACGCCGCGCTCTTCCGCCACGCGCGCGACGTTCGCCGCGGGCTCGACACCGAGCGCGGGAATGCCTCTCGCGACGAAGTGCTGGAGGAGGTAGCCGTCGTTGCTGGCGACTTCGACGACCCGGCTCTGCGGCGTCAGGCGCAGCTCCGCGATCATGCGATCGGCGTAGGCGCGTGCGTGCGCCAGCCACGAGTCCGAGTACGACGAGAAGTAGGCGTACTCGCCGAAGATTTCCTCGCGCGGGACGTACGCATTCAGCTGCACGAGAAAGCACCGCCCGCAGACCCAGACACAGAGCGGGTAGAACGGCTCCATGGCATCGAGATCCGCGTCGGCGACGTAGCTCTCGCAGAGCGGCGACATGCCGAGGTCGACCACCCGTTCGGTCAGACGCGTCCCGCATGCCCGGCACGTTCCGCGCTCCATATCAGTTACGCCGGCGGAACACGGGTTGCGTGGGACCTCCGGCCAGGAGCGCATCGACACCCTCGTTCAGCGCGCGCGCGTACACCGCGAGCGCGCCGGCCACGGCCTCGACCGTCGCGTCGATGTCTGCGTCGGTGTGTGCCGCGCTGACCACGAACGAAGGCCCGATCACGCCTCGCGCGATGAGCTCCTGCATGAACAGCGCGCGCAGCGCCGGAGATGGAACGCCCGATGCATCCGCCGTCCGGAACACGAGATTCGCCGGGTGCCCCGCAACCGTGAAGGCGCGGTCGAGGCCCGCGCTCCGCGCTACCTGCTCGACACCCTCACGCAACCGAAGTCCCTGCCGCCGGAGCGTCGCGATGACGTCCTCATCGCGGTATACCCGCATGGTCTCGAGCGCGGCCGCGAGTCCCGAATGATCCGCGCCGTGCGTCGTCGACAGAAGAAACACGCGGTCACGATCATGGTGTAGCCCGCCGAGCTGCATGATGTCGCGCCGGCCGACGAGCGCGGACGCCGCAAATCCGTTGGCCATGCCTTTGCCGAATGCCGAGAGATCCGGAGAGAGGTCGTAGCAGCACTGCGCGCCGCCGGTGTGCCACCGGAATCCCGTGATCATCTCGTCGAGCACGAAGACGGTTCCGGATGCGCGGCAGAGCGCCTGCACGCCGGCGAGATACCCCGCGAGGGGCGGCGTTGTCGTTTCCGCTTCCATGACGACACACGCAATGCGCCCGGGGTGCTCGGCGAAGACGCGGCGCAGGTCCTCGATGTCGTTATAGCGAAACTTCACCGTGCGCGCGCGCTCAGCATCAGGAACGCCCGCGTTCATTGGTGTGGTGCCGATGAACCAGTCATCGACGGAGAAGAACGGGTGGTCGCCGCAGATCGCGACCATTTCTCTGCCGGTGTAGGCACGCGCGAGCTTCACCGCCGCGGTGGTCGCATCGGAACCGTTCTTTGCGAACTTCACCATCTCTGCCGACGCGACGAACGACTGCAGCATTTCGGCGGTCTCGAGCTCGAGCGTCGAGGGCCGCGTGAAGTTCAGTCCGCGCTGAATGGCGTCGACGACCGCCGCGTTCACGCGCGCGTGCGCGTGTCCGAGCGTCACGGCGCGCAACCCCATTCCGTACTCGATGTACTCGTTGCCGTCGCGATCCCACACACGACAGCCCGCGCCGCGCACCAGGAACGGCGGCGCGCTCGCCGGATACTGGTCGTCTCCCTTCGAGTAGGTGTGTGCGCCGCCGGGGATGACCTCATGCGCCCGCTTCTGGAGCGCTCGCGTCTCGGCGGTGATGTCGCGCATATTTGTCATCGTCGGTTCAGACAATATGAGTGACCCATAGCGTCACGGCGCGAGCCGCGTCACCGGAGACGCCCAAAGAAGGCTATGACGCGCCGCAGTAACCGATACCACAGCAGTTTTGTGACCTACGGTGGTGCGCTGGCGCACGGAACTTCTACGAAAATGCCCAGTGTGTTGCGCCGACCGCACTTTCTGCTGCGGCGACGCGACATCTGCGACGGAAGTGTCACGAAGCAATACCGGGACCATGACTCCTAACATATTGAGAATAAACAACTTATACTGTTGTGCCAGGTTGGGAGGAACTAGCACGATAGGTGCGTTGTGGCCCCCGTACCAAGGTGTCCATAGGCCGCTATATTCACGGGCCGAGTTATTCGACCGTCTCACCGAACCAAATGTCCACAATCGGCTCCGCGCAGCAAAAGCTCGAACCACTTATCAACGCGACTCGCGCTCCGCTCGCAACGCGAACGGAAGCGCAGCCCGCGCCGGATACAGTGGTGTCGTTCGACACGCGCGACGAGTTCGAACCTGGATATCGCTCGGAGCTTGCTAACAGAATCATGAACGTGGCGGTCGCATCGATCGCCTTGTTGATTGTCAGCCCGATTCTCATTGCCTGCGCCATCCTCATCAAACTGACGTCGCGCGGACCGGTGTTCTATCGGCAGGTTCGCATCGGCATCGACCAGCGATGGAAGAGCGCGACCAAGGAAGACGATCGGCGTCTTCGCGACCTTGGCGGACGCGCCTTCACGATCTACAAATTCCGTTCAATGTACGTGAACGCGGAGCAGTGCAGCGGCGCCGTGTGGGCCACGCGAAACGACTGCCGCGTCACGCCGATCGGCAAATTCATCCGCAAGTGCCGCATCGACGAGATTCCGCAGCTCTTCAATGTGATCAAGGGTGATATGAACATCGTCGGACCGCGTCCCGAGCGGCCCACGATCTTCGCGCGGCTGTGCGAGTCCATCGTCGAGTACCCCATTCGCCAGCGTGCGAAACCTGGGATCACGGGCTGGGCGCAGATCAACCACAGCTACGACGCCACCATCGACGATGTCCGCACGAAGGTCCGCTACGACCTCGAATACCTGCAGCGGCACGGGCTCGCGGAAGATCTCCTGATCATGGCGCGAACCCTCCCAGTCATGATCTTCGGTCGCGGCGCCGTTTAAACGGTGGCTGAGCCGAAGGCGAGCGGCCCTGGCAGCGATGCCGGGGCCGCTTTGTTTTTGTCAGGCGCTCCGGCGGGCCGAGCCGCGCTGCGAGCGCGACAGCTGGATCAGATCCAGCGTGCGGGTGACCGCTGCGTCCCAGGAGAATAGCTCCGTCGCGAGCTCATGCGCCCCGGCGCCCAGCACACGCCGGATCGGCTCCTGCGACACGAGCGTGTGCATGGCGGCGGCGAGTGCTTCGGGATTCCGCGGCTCGCACAGCCAGACATTGTCGCCGTGCACGAACGGCGTTTCGAGGAGCGGTCCCCGCGTCGTGATCACCGGAAGCCCGTGAGACGCCGCGGCAGAAAAGGTGCTGTTGTTGAGCTGAATGCCGCGATCGAACGGAAGCACGCAGACGTCGGCCGCCCACATGTAAAGGCTGCCCTCTTCGCCGTCCGGCGACGTCGCGCCGGTCCACGTGATCCTGTCCGCCACGCCGAGCCGCGCGGCCTGCTCGTGCAGGGCGCTCTTGTAATTGATGCTATGGCTGTTGGGTCCGCCGGAGAACACGTGCTCGAGGATCGCGCCTGCAACAATGAGACGCACCCGCGGTTCGGCGCGCGCCACGAGCTGCAGCGCGTCGATCAGCGTTTCGACGCCCTTCCCGGGATAGATGTAGCCATAGTAGAGCAGCAGAATCTCGTCGTCGCGCGCTCCGAGCATGCGGCGGCCGCGTTCCCGCGCGCGCCCGCCGTCCGGCGGCACGATGCGCATGAGCGGGGGCGGCGGAATCGTGGAGATCCGTTGTGTGACCGGCGGCCAGTGCTCCACCAGCGCGAGGCGGTGTGGCTCGTTCAGCGCGATGACCTGATCGCTGTCCCGGAGGAGCGTGCCGAACTCGTAACTCGAGCTCCGCGAGCCGATGAGCGTCGCAACGCCTTTGCGAATGATCCGGTGGGTCAGTGAATGATCGTGTGGCTCGGTGCCGGCATGCTCGAACTGCGTGACCGTCACGGCGTGGGGAACCACGGCGCGCACGATGGTGGGCAGAAACGTCATCATCGCATGGGACCTGTACATCGTGCTCAGAAACAGGAACACGACGGCATCGGGCGACGTGCGGCGCAGAAACCGGACCAGGCGCGGCAGCGATGACCACGACCAGCTGGGCATGTCCGCGTGAATGGTGAACGTGGGATCGCTGGCGTGGCCCGTGATCTGCGACGTCAGCACGTGCGTCTCGAGGCCGCGCCGTGCCATGGCGCGGGCCAGGTGCAGTGCGTGGCCGGCCTCGCCCGACTGAATGGGCGGAAAGTCGGCGCAGATGATCGCAATTCGCCGGAGGCCCGCGAGACCGCCGGCGGCCACGCCAGGACTGGTCAACCGCGGCCTCCGCGTGCGCTCATACGTTCGAGTATTGATTCCGGCGAATGACCTGATAGCCCTTGAGCAGCTCCGCGATCCCGGCGTCCAGGCCCACGGTCGCGCGGAAGCCCGTGCTCTCGATGCGCGCGTTGCTCACCACATAGTTGCGCTTGTCCGGATCCTCGCCGATTTCCGCTGCTGTGAAATAGAAGTCCGGGACGTGTCGCTTGATGACTTCGCACAGCTCCCACTTGCTGATGTTGGCGTCGCTCAGGCCGACGTTGTACGGCCGCCCCTTCATGCGGTCGTAATTATCCAGCGCGTGGATGAACGAGAGCGCCGCGTCGCGCACGTGCAGGTAATTCCGCTTGAAATGCGGCTCGAACAGCACGATGAACCGGTCATTAACGGCCCGATACACGAAGTCGTTGACGAGCAGATCGAGCCGCATCCGTGGGCTCACGCCGAACACCGTGGCAAAACGAAACGTGACGCAGTCGCCGCGCTCGAGCAGGTAGGATTCGAGCTCCACCTTGAGCCGGCCGTACAGCGAGATCGGGCGAAGCGGCGTGTCCTCGTTGCACTCGACGTCCTTTTCCCCGATCCCGTACCCGCTGTTCGTCGAGGGAAACACGAGCAGCTGGTTCTTGCCCTTCGCCTCGGCGATGGCACGGACCGCGTCACGATTCACCGCGGTGGCGGTCTGCGGTTCTCGCGCGCAGATCGGGGCGCCCGTGAGGCACGCGAGCGGAAGAATCGCGTCGAACTTCGGCACGAGATCCAGAATCCGCTTCGTATCACGGACGTCGGCGCGGATGATGGACAGCCTGGGATGATGCGCGCAGTCGAGCAGCGACGCCTGGCCGTACGTGAAGCTGTCCACCGCCGTAACCTCGTCGCCCCGCGCCAGCAGCATCGGAACAAGCACCGCACCGATGTACCCCCCGCCCCCCGTTACCAGAATTCGCATAGAAAAGGAATGTTGAACCGGTTAGCGATGCGTTAGCGAGCGTTAGCGATGCTCGCGAAATGCCGCGATCCGCTGCGACGAGCGTTGCTCTTCTTCCGCGAGGTAGTCCGCCTCGCGGTCGAAGAAAATGATCTGGCTTCCCGACGATTCGAAGCGGAACGGCACGTGGATGAGGCCGTCGAGCGCCTCCCGCACCGCTGCGCGCCGGTCCGGCGGCACGAACAGCAGCAGAAACCCTCCGCCACCGGCCCCGATGAGTTTGCCGCCGAGCGCCCCCGCGCCGCGCGCCTTGGCGTACATCGCGTCGACTTCGGCATTGGACACGGCGTCACTGAGGCTGCGCTTGGCCTCCCACGCCTCGTGCAGCAACGTCCCGAATGCGGTGAGGTCGCCGGTGCCGCTCACGATCGCCAGACCCTCGTCCACCAGCTCCTTCATGAAACGCAGCTGCCGGCGCTTGTCGTCGAGGCTCGGCACGAACGAATCGGCGATGTTCGACGCGGTGCGAATGATCCCGGTATAGAACAGCATCATGTGCGACTCGAGCTCCTGCTGCCGCGACGTCGCAAGCGTCACGGGGCGCACGGAGATGTCGCCGTTCTGCATGAAGTTGATGTGATTGAAACCGCCGTACGCCGCCAGCACCTGGTCCTGCGACCCGACCGTTTCCTTCAGAATCTCCTGCTCGAGCTGGATGCTCTCCGTCGCAAGCTGGTGCTTGCCACACATGCGGCCGAGGAGTGCATGCATGCCGTGCAGGAGCCCCACGGTGAACGCGGAGCTCGAGCCCATCCCGCTCCGTGCGGGGATGTCTCCGTCATGGTGAATCTCGACGCCGCGCGACACACCGAGAAACCGCAGGACCTCGCGCACGGAAGGATGCTTGATCTCGTCGAGCGTGTGGCAGTACTCCATCTTCGAATAGACGATGCAGTACTTGTGCTCGAAGAACGGCGGCAGGTACCGGCACGTGATGTAGCAGTACTTATCGATCGTGGTCGCGAGCACCGCGCCGCCGTGCTTGCGGTACCAGCTGGGGTAATCCGTGCCGCCGCCGAAAAACGACACGCGAAACGGCGTGCGACTAATGATCATTGCGCGGCCCCGTTGCCGAAGAGCTCCTGCTCCACGAGATCGCACACGATGTGCTCGATGGCGAGGTGCGACTCCTGAATGTGCTGCGTGTTCGCGCTCGGCACGGAGATCGTGACGTCGGCAACGTCGCGCAGCTTGCCCCTGTTGCCCGCGAGACCGATGGTGCGCATGCCGATCTCCTTCGCCGCGGCCATCGCGAGCATGACGTTCGGCGACGACCCGCTCGTGCTGATGCCGAGCAGCGCGTCGCCGGGCCGGCCGAGGGCGCGCACCTGGCGCTCGAAAATGCCTTCAAAGCCGATGTCGTTGCTGAACGCCGTGAGGAATGACGTATCCGTCGTGAGCGCGACCGCGGGCAACCCGGGGCGTTCGAACTCGCGCGTCAGCCGGCTCACGAATTCGGCCGCCACGTGCTGGCAATCCGCGGCGCTGCCCCCGTTGCCGCACAGATAGAGGCGCCCGTGTGCGCGAAACGTCGCGGCGATCAGCCGTGCCGCGTCGAGAATGGATGGAATGCACGTATCCGCCACGGCGCGTTTGACATCCGCGCTGCCGCGCAAGTGGGCGAGCGCCCGATCCGAGAATTCGCGCGTCATGCGCAGGTCAGTCGTCCGAAGGGTGATAGTCGGAAAAAAACTTCTCCGCATCCGCGTACGACTCGGGCGTGCCGATATCGATGAACGGACCCGCTGAACGATACGCGAAGAACTGGTCCCCCAGCCACCGCGGAAACGCGTCGCGTTCCAGCGACACCGCGGGCCCGACGGGAATCCGCTCGATGAGCGGGCGGCTGATGAGGTACAGCCCCGCGTTGATCCATCCCTTGCCCCGCCCCGCCACTTTTTCCTCGAAACCCTGCACGCGGTTGTTCGCCCCCAGCGTCACACTCCCGAAACGGCCCGCATCGGCGACGCTCGTCACCATGATCGAAACGTCGGCGTGGCGGCGGTCATGCGCGCGCGCAAAGTCCCGCAGGTCGGCGTTGCAATACGAATCCCCGTTCACGACGAGCACGGGGTCCGACCGCAGCATCGGAAGCGCACGGCGAAGCGCGCCGCCGGTACCAAGCGGCGCGGGTTCTCGCGAGTACGTGAGCGACATCCCATCAAACGACGTCCCGAACGCGGATTCGATCTGGTCGCCGAGATGGCCGGTGCACACCACGGCATGCGGCACGCCGGCGCCCTGCGCCTGCGAGAGGAGCCACGCGAGAAAGGGACGGCCATTGACCGGCGCCAGCGCCTTCGGCCGGTCGGCCACGACGGCGCGCAGCCGCGTGCCCAGGCCTCCGGCCAGAATCGCGACCGTGACATTCGCGAGCGGTCGTTCGTGGTCCATCAGGGTGACGTCCTCATTCGGGAAGGTTCAGGCACGCGCGGCAAGGGCCTGATAATCGGTCTTGTCCGTCGACGTCTGCGGCATGTCGTCGAGATACGTGAAGCGGTCGGGCGCCATGTACCGCGGGAGCGCGTCGACACAATAACGCTTGAGATCCACGATTGACGGACGCTCCGCCGATCGCGCAACGAGAAACGCGTGAATCTGGACGCCCGACGCCTCGTCGGGTTTCGCGACCACGGCCACGCCGCCAATGGCGGGGTGACGAGCGAGGCCGGCTTCGATTTCGCCAAGCTCGATCCGGTACCCGCGTCGCTTCACCATGCGGTCGCGCCGGCCGTGAAAAAGGAGGACGCCCTTCGCGTCCTCGGACACGATGTCTCCGGTGCGGTACCACACGGTGCCCGAGGGGTCGGCCACAAACGCCTGCGCGTTGCGCTCGGGGAGATTCCAGTACCCGGACATCACTCCCGGACCCGTCATCAGCAGCTCACCGCGTTCGCCGGCCGGGACGGTCACGCCGTCGAGCGAGATCCGCGACGAATAGTGCGCGCACGGCGCGCCAATGGGGAGCGCCTCCGTGCGGTCCGCCGGAAACGGCTTCGGCACCTCGTACCACGTGCAGACGTTGGTTTCCGTGGGGCCGTAGAGATTGAAGAATCGCGGGTGCGGCCACCGCGCGAGAATCTTTCGAAGCCGCGGGATCGGAAACACCTCCCCGGCGAAATGCACGATACGAAGCGACGAGCAGTCGCGGCGGTCCAGCCGACCGTGTTCTTCGAGCAACGACAGGATCGACGGCGTCGAGTACCAGATCGTGAGCCGTTCGCGCTCGATGAGCTCGGCGAGGCGGCCCGGATCCTTCCCCAGATCCTCACCGATCAGCACGACACGCGCGCCGTGCTTGAGGCTCACGTAGAGGTCGTGAATCGAGAGGTCGAAATGGAACGGTGCGTGCGACGAAAACCGGTCGTTTTCGTTCGGCTGGAACGTGATGGAGCACCAGTCCACGAAGGCACGCGCCGCGCGGTGCGACACCACGACGCCCTTTGGATTCCCGGTCGAGCCCGAGGTATAGAGCAGGTACGCGGGCTCGCCGGGGTCCGGCGCCGCCGGCGTCGACTGCGGCGGCGCGCCAAGGACGTCGAGCCAGGACTGCACGCCGTGGCCACCACCGGCGCCGTCGAGCTCGACGATGACGGGGCGCGCCTCGGTCCGCGAGAGCTGTTCGGCGAGCGCGGGCGCGAATTCCCGCGTCGTGACGACAACGCGCACCGCGCAATCGCTCAGGATGAACGCCGCGCGCGCGGGGGGAGACCCGGGGTCGACGGGGACGTACGCGGCGCCTGCGGCAAGCGCCCCGAGAATGCACGCCACGCTGTCGATGGTTTTTGGCAGGTACACGCCGACCCGGTCGCCGGCCACGACGCCTGACGCCTTGAGCGCACCGTGCACGTGGTCGACCAGCGCGCGCATCTCCGCATACGTGAGCGACGAACCGTCGGGCTCGGCCGCTGCCACGCGATCGGGCCACCGCGCGCTCGCGGCGAAAAACACTTCATGGAGAACACCCGTACTCATTGCTCGCCGTGCTCCAGATTCGCCACAGTCCTGCCAGGCACGACACCGAGGCCGATAAGTCCCGCTCCGAGACACTCCTCCAGCCGCCGATGGCCCGCCGGGTTCGGGTGCGCGTCCGTGCGCGACAGGCGGAACTGATCCTGCGGCGCCCCGTCCCATGCGCCGCCGCAATCGATGAACGGCAGGCCCTGCGACGCCGCAGCACGCTCGGTGGTCGCGAGATTTCCGGACGACCGTTGTCCCGGCGAACGGATGCCGAGCACCACGACGCGCGCCTGTATGGAGGACGCAAGCGTCTTCGCCCGCATGAGCGCGCGCACGGCGATCTGCTCTTCAATCGGGCGCAGCTCGCGAAGATCACCCGCGTCCGTCGGCGTGACGCCCACGCCGGCCATGAGCCGAACGATGGACGAGTCCGCAACGACGGCGGACCCGTCCGCGCGCGCGGTGCGGCGCATCGTGAGCTGCATCAGCGAGAGATCCTCCGCATGCACCGTGAACACGACGAGGTCGGGCCGGAACCGCAGTGCTTCCGCCGCGAAGCGGTCCACCGCGCGAATCAGCGGCTCGCCGTGCGCGCCGAAGTTGAGAACCTCCACGCGCGAGGACGCCCGTTCCGCCGCCGAATCCAGACGGCGCTCGAGCAGCGCGGAGTAGGTCTCGTCATCGGCGACTCCCCAGCCCATGGTCTGCGACGGACCCATTACCGCGATCCGGAAGGTGTGCTCGGGGTGTTCGAGAGCATACTCGTGGCCGCGAAAGCCCCACGAGTTCGTGGTGAACCGCGCGCCATGAAACAGAATCGATACGTTCGGCGCCATGTCGTGCAACAGAAAGTCCTGGCGCGGAACGTACAGCGGCGTGGACTCGACAATGACAGTCGGGACAATCGGTCGCCACGGCGTGTACGGACTCTCTTTCGCGGGATCGTTCAGCGCTTCGTAGTACCCTGCCACGTCCAGACCGACACGGACCAGCGGATCACCGATACCCTGCGCGTGCTGAACGAGCGACCGGGCGCGCCAGGGCAGCCGCTGCTGCACCGCGGGAACGCTCACCGCGAGCAGCGCAGCGATCAGGGCCACACGCCGCCCGGCATTGATGAGCGTTCCGCGCCACGGAAGCGGCGATGTCCGCGGCGCGGCCAGGGTCGGCGCGCCCCACCCGTAGCCTGCCACCGCAATCCCGGCCGCAATCAAGCCGGCAAGAGCCAGCCAGGTCGCTGGCGTCGAGTACGCGGCGCGGCTCCAACGGTACGCCCAGTTGCTCCACGTCTCGGCGTTCCACACCGACCAGAGCACGACGATGGCAACGAACGTGCCCACGGTCTGCAGCGCCCGCCGCGCGCTCCACGAGCGGTCCGTGCGCGCCGTGCGCCGCGGTGCGCGCGCCTCGCGCAGTGTGGCGAGCACGACCAGCACCGCGAAGACGCCCCAAAAGGCCGCGTCGCGCGCGTTGAAGAGGCTTTCGCCGCGGATCCAGTAGAACTGGTAGGCGTGCAGCAACCACGTTGCCACGAACACGACGATCGTTCCGCCGGCCAGCGCGACCGTGTTGCCGACACGGCGCAGGCGAAAGAAGCTGGGATAGTACACCAGCTTCATCATGAAATCCTTCCAGTAGATGTTGATGCGGCGCCAGAAGTCGGTGAAACTCGACGCGAGATAGTACAGATGGTGCGTGTCGGGCAGGCGAAACCCGAAGAGGTGGAGCACGCCCACGATCAGATGAAACTGCCCCGACACCCGCAAATAGAGCAGGAACGTGGCGACCAGGTATTGGACGAGCTGCGCGAGGTCGTTGACGTACAGGCCGTTGATCGCCAGATCGAACGTCACGAGCTGATAGAGCACGAGGTGCAGCAGGCCGCGCAGCATCAGCTCCACGCCCCGCTCGTAGATCGCAAACCGTTCCGCGTCGAACGCCGTACGCGTGAACGTGCGATAGTCGACCACGGGGTAGAGCGGAAAACACACGTTCGGAAGCATGAAGAAATACGCCGCGCCCCACACTGCGCCTCGCGGCGCGTCGTCGTGCCGGGCCGCGTGCAGGTACAGCGCGATCCGGAACATGAACATCGACGCGAGCACCGGCCACACGCGACCGGGTATGCCGTGAACGAGACGCCCAGACCGCACGAGCATGAGCGCGGCGGCGATCGCGAGCAGGAGCGCGACGCGCCACCGAAACGCGACCGGGAGGTGGCACACCGCGATGAGCGTCGCGCCCGCCCCGAGCACCGCGGCGCCTGCCCTTGGGCCGAGAATGACGACCACCGACGCCATCGACACGAGCGCGAAGAACCCGAGACGGTAGCGCATCGGCAGCAGCGCGTGGACCACGAACGCACCCAGCGTGAACAGCAGGAGCCGGTACACCGCCTGATTCTCGATTCCGAACGCGCGAACCAGGAGCACGACGCCGGCGACTTCCGCGGCGATCAGGCCGATTCTTGCGTATTCGTCGCGGCGGAAGGGCTCCGCGGCGGCCGCTTCGCTCACAATCCGAGACTCCGCGCAATCAGGTTGCGCTGAATGTCCGATGTGCCGGAATAGAGCGTCGAGCCAATCGCGTCACGGAGATCCCGCTCCGCCTCGTACTCTACGGTGTACCCGTAGCCGCCGCGGATCTGCACGGCGTCGAGTGCGGACTGCTGCCACGCCTCGCTGATGACGAGCTTCGCAATCGCCGCCGCCGGCGCCGGATCGACGTTCTCTTGCTTGGCCCAGACCGCGCGATAGAGCGCGAGTCGTGCGTTTTCGAGGCGCACCTTCATCCCGACGAGGCGATGCTGCACGGACTGCAGCGTCGCAATCGGGTGCCCGAACTGCGCCCGGCTCCGCGCGTAGGCGATCGCGTCGTCCAGCTGGCGCTGCATCGACCCGACGGCGCCGGCGAGAATGCACGCCCGCTCCCACTCCATGGAATCGTTGAAGACCGTCGCGCCGCGTCCTTCGCGGCCGATGCGGTTGGCCGCCGGAATGCGGCAGTCCTCGAACACGAGCTCGGCCATCGGGGACGTGCGGAGTCCCATCTTGTGGATCTCGCGCCCGACGCGAAACCCGGGTGCGCCGCGTTCCACGACAAATCCCGTGATTCCGAGCACGCCCTTCTCGGGAGCGATCGTGGCGAACACCACGAACACATCGGCGACGGGCGCCTCGCTGACGAACGTCTTGGTGCCGTTCAGCACGTACGAATCACCATCAGGTGTCGCGCGCGTCCGCAGGCTGAACGCGTCGGAGCCCGAGTCGGGTTCCGACATGCCGTGCGCGCCGATGCGCGTCCCGTCGCACAACGCCGGCAGGATGCGGCGTTTGAGCTCGTCCGACCCGAACCGGTAGATGGGCATCTGGACGCTCCACATCTGGGCCGCGAGCCCGAACAACAGCCCGTTGTCGCGGCACACCGTGCCCAGCGCTTCCATCGCACAGACGGCCGCCATGGCGTCGAGCCCGCCGCCGCCGTACTCCTCGGCAAACGGAATGCCCTGAATGCCGAACGCCGCGCACTGCTCCCACAAGGCCCGCGAGAACTCGTTCTTCGCGTCGCGCGCGGCGACGTCATCATTCAGCGCGCCGCGCGCAAACCGCACGACGGCATCGCGCAACGCGTGTTGTTCCGGCGTCCAGGCAAACTCCACGGCGGATCGCTCCGTTAGTGCGGCGCCGGCCCCGGTCGGCGAATGGTCATTTCGCCAGTTTCGCGCGGACGACGGTGTCGATGGATTGCAGCGAGTCGAAATGCCCCGGGTCCACTTCGTGGGCCTCGAACTCGACACCGAATGTCTGCTCGAGAAACGCGACGAGGTCGAGGAGCGCGAGGGAGTCCAGGATGCCGCCGGTGACCAGCGGCGTCGTCGGCGTCAGGCGCGCCGGATCCTCGCCCACCAGGAACCGTTCCAGGATGAAGCTCTTCACCGCGGGCATCACGGCCGGGTCGGTCATGCGTCGTCTCTGCGAAGAAGTACCATGCCAGTGTATCAGCGTGCGGTCGACACCGGCGCGAGCCGCTCGAGCAGGCTCTCGCACACGCGTTTGACCTCGTCGCGGGTCAGCGACGCCGACGTGGGAAGATTGATGCCATGGCGGGAAACGTGCTCGGCGTGCGGGAAAGTCTGGCCCTGCGCGAGGCCGGCAAACGGCGGCAGCTCGTGCATCGGGAACACCACCGGACGGCCTTCGACTCCGCGCGTGTGCATGTGCGCGATGATGTCCGCGCGTTCGACGCCCAGCGACGGATCCACGACCACGGTGACGAACTGGTACACGTGGCGCGCCCATGGCTGCACGACCTGCCATGAAAGTCCCGGCTGCCCTTCGAGCTCCTCGCGGTACCACGCCGCGAGCTCGATGCGGCGGGCCATGTGCCAGTCGATCATCTCCAGTTGCGCGAGACCGATGGCCGCTTCGATGTTCGTCATCCGGTAGTTGTAGCCGACCAGCGGGAACCAGTAGCGGCGGTTCGGATCCATGCCCTGCTCTTTCAGCTGGCGCACGAGCGCCGCGATTGCGGGGTCATTGGTCGTCACCATGCCGCCTTCGCCGGTGCTGATGACCTTGTTGCCGAAGAAGCTGAACGTCGACAGGTCGCCCATCGAGCCGACCACCTTTCCCTTGTACGTCGCGCCCGTGGCTTCCGCGGCGTCTTCGATGACGTACAGCTTGTGCTTCCGGGCGATCGCCATGACGGCATCCATGTCGACCGCGTGGCCGTAGAGATGCACGACGATGATGGCGCGCGTGCGAGGCGTGATGCGCTCCTCGATCCGTGCCGGATCGATGTTCCACGTCGCCGGCTCGATGTCAACGAAGACCGGCGTCGCCCCGCAGTACATCGCGGCGTTGGCGGTCGCCACGAACGTCAGCGTCGGCACGATGATCTCGTCGCCGGGCTTGATGCCAAGCGCGAGCAGCGCCAGGTGCAGCGCAACGGTGCCGTTCGTGCACGAGACCGCGTGCGACGCACCGCAGAACTCCGCGAACGCGCGCTCGAAACGGTCGATGTACTGGCCGCGTGACGACACCCAGTTCGTGTCGAGGCAATCTAGGACGTATTTGCGTTCGTTCCCCGCGAGTGCAGGTTCGGCCACGGGGATAAAGCGTCCTGGCATTCCGGATCCTCCGCGCGTCGCGCGACAAGGGTCGGCCCGCGCTGCGCATGTCGTCGTGACGTCGCCGGCGGACAAGGAAAGCACACCAGCGTGTCCGGCGGAGTCAATATGGTCGGGCGGCCGCCCGATGTGACGTGCGTTTGTGATCTGCGTCGCCCTGTACGCGCACCGGCGCAGCGTCACGGTCGCGGGCGACGTGGCGTGTTACATTGCAAGTCCGATTTTCGCTCATAGCGTGTCACGGGAGAGAGTGCGATGACGGCGCAACGCAAGGCACTGGTCACGGGCGCGGGTGGATTCATTGGCCACCACCTCACCTCCTACCTCAAGGACAAGGGGTACTGGGTGCGCGGCGTCGACATCAAGCACCCCGAATACGCGCCGTCGCGCGCGGACGAATTCCTGCTGCTGGACATGCGGCGCCGGGACAACTGCCTCGAGGCCACGCAGGGCGTCGAGGATGTGTACGCGCTCGCCGCGGACATGGGCGGCATGGGATTCATCTCCAAGTACCACGCGCGCATCCTCCTCAACAATTCCCTCATCAGCCTGCACACGCTCGACGCCGCCAAGATCAATGGCGTCAAGCGGTATCTGTACACGTCGTCGGCGTGCATCTATCCCGAGTACAAGCAGCTGGAAACGGCGGTGACGCCGCTCAAGGAAGAGGACGCCTACCCGGCGCTGCCGCAGGACGCGTACGGCTGGGAAAAACTCATGACCGAGCGGCTGTGCACGCACTACCGCGAGGACTACGGCCTCGAGACGCGCATCGTGCGCTTCCACAATATCTTCGGCGCGTACGGTACGTGGG
>DASRAP010000234.1:0-4070 GCA_035638155.1 Gemmatimonadaceae bacterium
CGATTTCGGTGCGCGCACGCGCATGTTCCGCATCAACGGCCTCGACACGCCGTTCGCCGCGGCCGACATCGCCGAAGTCGTGCACGGTGCCGGCGACCGCATCGATCTCATGATGGTGCCGAAGCTGTCGTCGCCCGGCGACGTCACCGAAGCCGAGTCGCGTCTCGCGCAGGCCTCTGCGAATCGCAAGCTCGACCGCGCGATCGGCATCGAAGGGCAGATCGAAACGGCGGCGGGCTTCGTGTGGCTGCGCGAGATTGCGCACGCGTCAAAGCGGCTCGAGGGTCTGATCTTCGGTCCGGGCGATTACGCGGCGTCGATGCGCATGCCGGCCGAGAGCATCGGCATGAGCGATGCGAGCGACGCGCTGTATCCCGGACACCGCTGGCACGCGGTGATGCACGCGATCGTCGCGAATGCGCGAGCGGCCGGATTGCGCGCGATGGACGGACCGTACGCGGCGCATACCGACGCCGGCGGGTTCGAGCGCTCGTGCCGCATTGCCCGCGCCATGGGCTTCGACGGGAAGCAGTGCATCCATCCTTCCCAGCTGGCAATTGCGAACACGGTGTTCAGTCCGTCAGACTCCGAACTCGAGCACGCGCGGCGCGTGGTCGATGCGTACCGCTCGGCCGTGGCCGCGGGACGTGGTGCGGTGTCGCTGGACGGCCGAATGATCGACGAAGCGAGCGTACGGATGGCGGAGGTGGTCCTGAAGAGACACACGGCGGAAACGACTCGAACTGCGAACCCATGACCGACGGACGCGCATACGAAGATTTCAGGCAGGGCGACATCATTCGCCACCCGATCGGCCGCACGGTGACCGCGACGGATAACACGTGGACCACACTGCTCGCCGTGAACACGAACCCCATTCATTTCGACGCGCACTACGCGGCGCAGACCGAGTTCAAGCGGCCGCTGGTGAATTCACCGTTCATCCTCGCGCTGGTTACGGGCCTCTCGGTGGCGGACATCTCGCGCTATGCGGTGAACCTGGGGTGGGATGAAGTCCGATTGCCCGCACCCGTGTTCGAGGGCGACACGATCTACGCGCAGACCGAGGTGTTGAGCGCCCGCGAGTCGAAATCCCGGCCACACATGGGCCTGGTCGAGGTGAAAACGAGCGGGTTCAATCAGGACGGAACGGTGGTGATTACGTTCCGGAGGACGATACTCGTGTATAAACGGGCTCATGTGCCAAAGAGGCCCGTCCCCGAAATCGGGTGATTACGGGATACGGCGGACGCGACACGGGATTACGATCGTACGAGAATGCGCAGTGGCGCCAAGGCAGTCCTGTTCGGTGCTCTTGTACTCGCGGCGTGCAGCGAGTCGTCCGAGCCCAGTGATCCGTATGGCGTCTACGTACTGACGCGAGCGAACGGACACGCCGTGCCCGCGGTGGTCATCGATACCAACCTCGTGTTCGCGCACTATACCGACACGTGGAATTCCGGCACGCTCAGCTTCCAGGAAAGCGGCACCTGGAGCACGATCATCGAGCAGACGATCACGGCGAACACATCCAACCAGACCATCGTCGACACGTCGGGTGGAACGTGGACCCTCACGTCGGGCACCTACACGCTGCACGACACGAAGTCACCGGATCAGGTGATCACGGCGAAACGGTCCGGGTCCGAGCTCACGGTCTCCACGTTCGTGCCCGGCTTCGACAAGAAACTCGTCGCGGTGTTCAGGAAATGACTAGTCCCGCCGCTGCACCGTGACCGACGCGATGTAGGCGGATTGCTCAATCGGGCTGGTGGAGGGGAGCGGCCCGAGGCCACCAAGCCGAACGATGTAATCTCCCGAAATGGTTTCCTGGGATCCGCGCGCGGTACCGAGCTCGATTCGTGCGGTGTCGCCGTGCGCGATCAGCAGCAGTTCGACGACCGCGTTTCCGGCCCGCATGCACTGCACGCCGGCCGGGCAGCGCGAGTCTTCGGCCACGCGCGTGAACACGACGTAGGCGCCCGTTTCGCGAATCCGGACACGCCCGCCCGGGCGCACCGAAAACTCCGTGTTGAGCGGAGCGACGGGTTCCTTGCACACGGCGATGAGCGCCGCGAGACTGACGGCAACAGGGACGCGCATGTGGTCGTGCGGTGGAAAATGCAGGTGCCGGATCGGGGACCTCAAGTACCCCTTCCACGCATAACGGTCACCACGCGTTCAAAAATGGCTCGCGGTGTAACGGCTGCGCCGGTTGACGGAGACGCCTCACCGCCTCACGATTGAGGACGGCCGCTTTCCGTCGAGCCGAAAAAACAGGAGCAGAGAATGTCTCGTGCCACTCGCGCAGTCGCTCTCATCTCGTCGTTGCTCGCGCTGGTAGTCTCGTCCACGGGTGTCGCGGCGCAGGGTCGCGGTGCGCAGGGGCAGGGCGCGCGGCCCATGATCAACGCGTCCACCGATCCTGTCCTCGCGCCGTTCCGCTGGCGGTCGATCGGTCCCGCGAATCCCGGAGGCCGCATCGACGACATCGCGGTCAGCGAAAGCAATCCGAACGTCATCTACATCGGCTACGCCGTGGGCGGCGTGTACAAGTCGAGCAACAATGGCGTGTCATTCGAGCCGATCTTCGAGACATACGGTACGGGCTCCGTCGGCGACATCGCGATCCACCCCACGAACCCCGACATCGTCTATGTCGGAACGGGCGAGTCGAACAACCGCCAGAGCGCGTCGTTCGGCGACGGCATCTACAAGACCACCGACGGCGGAAAGACGTTCACGCACATCGGATTGCGTGAGACGCAAAGCATTTCCCGGATCATCATCGATCCGAAGAACCCGGAAATCGTGTACGTCGCCGCGAACGGCCATCTCTTCGGACCGAACGCCGAGCGCGGCATCTACAAGACGACGGACGGCGGGAAAACGTGGGACAAGATCAAGTTCATCGACGAGAACACCGGCTTCACCGACATCGTCTTCGATCCGGCGAATTCGAGCGCGATCTACGCCGCGAGTTATCAGCGCCGTCGCACGAACTGGGGCTTCAACGGCGGCGGGCCCGGAAGCGGAATCTGGAAATCCGTTGACGCCGGCAAGGCGTGGACGCGAATCACCGGCGGTGGCTTGCCGTCCGCACAGATGGGGCGCATTGCGCTCGACGTGACGCGCGCCAATCCGAACGTTGTGTACGCACAGATCGAGCTCGGCGGCGGAGGCGGCACCGCCGAGGAGACGCCGACCACGGCCGCAGGTGCGGCCGCAGGTGCGGCCGGCGCGGCGGGCGGTGGAGGACAGGGGGCGGCTGGTGGCGGCGCCGGGCGCGCCGGCACGGCAGGTGGACGCGGTGGGCGCGGTGGAGGTGGTGGCGGCGGTGGTGGGGGAGGCGGTGGTGGCCGCGGCGGCGGCGGTCCCGATGCGTGCAGCATCGGCGACAACCCGCTCCCCGCCGGCTCGTACCCCGCGCCCGTCGCAACGCGATCCGGCGTTTGGCGCTCGGCGGACAAGGGCAAGACGTGGACGCTCATGAGCAACTGCAACGGCCGTCCGATGTACTTCAGCCAGATTCGCGCGGATCAGACGAATGAAAATGAAGTGTTCATCGCCGAGCTTCCGGTCAAACGCTCGATGGACGGCGGAAAGACGTTCAAGGAGCTGAGTGGATTCGGCCACGTGGATCAGCACGCGATCTGGGTCGATCCGAAAAACGGCCAGCACGTGATGATCGGGAACGATGGCGGCTTCAACATCAGTTATGATCGCGGCGACAGCTGGCACTACATCAACAACATGGCAACGGGACTTTTCTATCAGGTCTCGGTTGATATGCGGCACCCGTATTACGTGTGCGGCGGATTGCAGGACAACGGCACGTGGTGCGGACCGAGCCAGACGCGCGGCGGCGGTCGCGGCGGCGGCGGACCGACGAACGCCGAGTGGTTCGGAATTTGCGGCGGCGACGGCTTCTACACGGCGATGGATCCGCGCGACTACAACAACATCTACTGCGAGTCACAGCAGGGCGGGATCACACGCTACGACCTCGCGTCGGGCCGGCAGCAGAGCATCAAGCCGAACGGTGGCGGCGGGGGCCGCGGCGGCGGTGG
>DASRAP010000235.1:0-9294 GCA_035638155.1 Gemmatimonadaceae bacterium
TGTACCAACCACGTCGTCCAGTTTCGCGAGATTGTACATCGGCAACGACGGATCGACCGTGGCAATCGCTTTGCGAACGCCGGCCGTCAGCGCCGTCGGTTCGCCCGATGTGCGTATCAGAATGTTGTCGCCGAATGGCTCCTGGCGCTGGGAAAGAAACATCATCGGCTCCGGCACGAGCTTCGTGGGATCGTTGCGAACGTTTCCGACGATGCCGACGACGGTGAACCACGGCTGATTGGGATTGGGCGGTCCAATGTGTACGCGCGCACCGAGTGCGTCGCCCTTGGGCCAGAACTTCGCCGCCATAGCGTCATTGATGATGATCGCTGGCGGCGCATCGCCGCGGTCGACGGTCGAGAACGCTCGGCCCTGCCTGACCGGAATGGACAACGTCTTGTAGTAGTCGTCTGTCGCCCGGACCGTGAGAATGAACGGCACCGGCTGGTTCGGCGCCCATGGGGCGTTCTCGATGAACAAGCCGTTGCTGTTCGTGACTTTGGTCGGGAGCTGCGATGTGAACGCGACGTTCTGAACGCCGGGGACCGCGTGAAGCGCCTCTTCGATCCGATCGTGGACGGCAACACGCGAATCGGCAGTTGGATACTTCGCGTTCGGGAGCTGCAGGCTGAGCGTGAGCAGCTGGTGCGTCTGGAACCCGAGCGGTGAATTCATGATCGCCCACAGGCTGCGGCCGAGCAGCGCGGCGCCCGCGAGGAGGCTCACGCAGAGCGCGATCTGACCCGCGACCAGCACGCCGCGAGCGTGGCGCGTCCGGCGCCCTTCGCTGGTGCCGCGCGATTCGTCACGCAGCGTCCGCTGCGGATCGCCGCGGCCGGCGGCGAGCGAGGGACCGACACCGAACGCAAGGCCGGCGAGCAGTGCGACCGCAGCCATGACGATCACGGCCGTTACGTCCAGCGAAAGACTCGCGTAACTCGGCAGCGATGCGGCGGCGAGCGTGCGCACCAGCCTGAGCGCGAGCGAGGCAAGCACGAGACCCGCCGCTCCGCCCGCGAGCGCGTACAGAATACTCTCTGTCAACAACTGCCGGACGAGCCGCTCGCGTCCGGCACCGAGCGCCACGCGCACCGCGAACTCCTTGCGGCGAGACATGGTGCGCGAGAGGAGTGCGCCCGCGAGGTTCGCGCACATGATGATGAGGACAAGGCCGGCGCTCGCAAGCAGGATGAGCAGCGGTGTCCGCGTGTCTCCTACCATTGCGTCCCGCAACGACATGGCGGAGAGACCGATGCCGAGGTTGTCTTTTGCGTAGAGTTGTTCGAGCTCGGCGCCGATCCCGTTGAGCTCCCGGTCCGCTCCCTCTACGGTGACGCCCGGTTTGAGCCGGCCGACAAACCCGAAGCTGTGCGATCCGCGCACACCGATCGGATCACGCATGAACAGCCTGGTCGAAAGCGGCTGGTAGAAATCCACCTCGTTTTCCGGCGGGACGAAGTTGCGCGGGAGCACGCCGATGATGGTGCGGCCGATGCCGTTGAAGCGGATGGTCTTTCCGATGGTCTCGTCGCTCCCGCCGAAGAATCGCTGCCACGCGCCGTACGAGATCATGACGGCCGTCGTCGTGTCGTGCTCAGCGTCCTCGTCGCGAAACGCGGTGCCGCGCACCGGAACGACACCCAACGTTCGAAAGAGCTGCGGCTCGACGAACATCGATTTGACGATCGTCGGCTCATCCGCCGAGTAGATCGCGTCGCGAACGGGAAGAAAGGCCGCGAGGCTTTCGAAAGAATGCTGTCGCTCACGGACGTCGCTTATGGTGCCGGCGCTCAGTGCGCCGCGGATCACGCCCTGCGACCGGTAGGGGCAGAAGATGCGCACGAGCCGCCCGGCGTCCGCATACGGGAGCGGGTTGAGCAATACGGACTTCACGGTGCCGAACACAGCAGCGTTCGCACCAATGCCGAGCATGAGCGTCACCGTGACCAGGACGGAGAACACCGGCGTGCGCAGGGCTCCCCTCACAGCGAATCGAACGTCCTGTGCGAGATCTCCGAACCAGTCTCGCCGAGCTTCGGCGCGGCGGTCCGCGGCGAGAAGCTCCGTGCACTCCGCGCGCACGCCGCTGAGGTCCCCGAAGCGCTCGAGCGCGGCTCGCCGTGCATCCTCGGGCGTCATACCACGCGCGATATTGGCCTGCACTCGCTGCTCGAGGTGAAAGGCAAGCTCACTGTCGACCTCGGCGGCTGGCTTCTTCGGCACGACCTGCGCGTCGCGCGCGTCGGTGGGTTCATTGTTTGGCATCATGCCTCACTTCGCCCAGCTGGGGGCGGTTCGGCTGTTGACCGCGAGACTGACGGCGGCGGCAAATCGCTGCCAGCCGGAGCTCTGTTCGCGGAATTGCCGCCGGCCTTCCGCGGTGAGCTGGTAGTACTTGGCTCGGCGATTGTTTTCGGTGACGCGCCACTGCGCCCTGATCCATCCTTTGTGCGTCATGCGGTAGAGGGCGGGGTAGAGCGATCCCTCCTCGACGCTCAGCACGTCTTTCGTGGCTGACTCGATCCAGGTCGCGATGCCGTACCCGTGCATCGGTCCCCACGACAGGGTCTTGAGAATGAGCAGTTCGGCCGTTCCCTGCAGGAGGCCGGATTCCTTGGCAAACATGGCGCGTCCGCGGTTGTGACTCGAAGTCAGACAACCGGGCCACGCGAATGGTTGGCTATGCCGGTCTAGGGGAGTTCCCTATGCCGGTCTGGGGAAGCGCTCACGCCGGCGCGAGAAGATGGAAGATATCGGTCGTAAGCTCGGATTCGTTGTCCGTCCAGTGCCCGTAGATCTCCCACCGGACGCCCACGCGGTGCCGCCCGTGGTCGTTGCACCACTCCTTGATCGCGTTGTGCGCGGCGCCGATTCCCGCGTAGCTCCCGCGGTGGGTGACGTGCGCGGCCTCACCGAGTGGAAGTGGCGTGGCCTGCACGTTGCCGGCGCCGGTGAACGGTGCGGCAAGCCCGACGCCGAACGCGACGTCTGCATATCCCGGGCGACCCGGCGCGTCGCGGTAGACGAAGATGTTCTGGCCGTCGAGCTTCACGGCGCCCGCCTTCGCGGCCGCGTACACCTGATCGAGATAACGCCCGAACGTGGCCGGCACATCCCGGATCGCCATGTTGGCGTGCACGGCCGCGATCATGCGCGGCGCGGCGTTCTCGACGGATACCACGTACTCGCTGGACGTTGCCACGCTAACGGCCCCGGTTGATGCGAATGACGTCGCCTTCCACCGGCAGCACGCTGCGCTGTAACCCGGGCGCGGTCAACCGCGCGCCGCTCGAGACGCGCTCCGGATCGTGATTGATCACCACGAATGAATCGAGCACGAACGGGACTCCCTCTGAGCGGAGCGGAGCCAGGGTGCCGTCAGCGGCTTCGGTCACGTGGAAGTGCAGATGCGGACCATCGGAGTTGCCGGAATTTCCGATGAGACCGAGACGCTGTCCGCGGTGCACGGTGTCGCCGGGGTGCACTTGAACGCTGCCGGGCTTGAGGTGGCAGTAGGTCACATAGCGGTGCATCGGCCCGTTGCCGGCGCCAAGGTCGAGCACGACGTAATTGCCGAGCACCGTGGCCACGGTCATTGGGACCGCGCGCGAATTCTCTCCCGGGGTGTTGTCCGGAATTCCTTCGCTCACGGCGTCGACGCGCGCATCCGCGACCGCGCGCACCGCCTCTCCGTAGCCGTACCAATCCTCGTTCCGCCGTCCCTTATGGTCGCGAGCGTATTCGCCCTTTGCGTCCATCTTTATCCAGTCAATGGCGAAGCGCTGAGCGAGGTGCGGGACGGTGTCGTCGCCGACGCGAATGGCGGAACGACGGTGGTCGGCAGTGCTCGATGGGCCAAGGGCAATCCACCAGTCGCCGTCGTCAACCGGCGGAGCGAGCACGGGATTCTGTTCTGCGCGCACCGACGTCTGGCCACCTCGCACGGAGTCGCCGCCCGAAAACACCACCGCGTGCACGAGCGTCTGCGGCATCTGCTCCGGCGAGTCGAACGTGAGCCACGCGAAGAACACGGCGCGCGTTCCGGGCGTCAGCGAGCTCGGCGCAGGTGCGCCGCGCGGTCCGATCAGTTTGACGCTCCGTTCGATGTCGCGACGGTTGTAGCTCGCAACACGCTTCGAGTCGCCGGATTGGACGTCAATCCGTTCGAGACGCAGCGGTTTCGTGCCGAGGTTGGAGATATGCAGTTCGTACACGAGCGCCGTCGTGCCGCCGGTGATCACGGGAATCGGCGCGGCAGGAACGTCGAGTGCGACGGGGAGCGGCGCGTTCATCCGGGCGCCCAATGCGAGCGCCGCCAGTGAAGCGCTCACCCCAAGAGCACGAGTCATTGCGCGAGTTACTGCGGGCATCAACGCATCACTTGCCCAGTGGCCGGGCTGACGGCGCGCCCAATCTTCCGACCTCGCGACCACGCTCGTCGGTCAGCCGCAGCTCCGACGGGGAGATTGCGACGTTACCGCTCGGCACGCTGTCGCGCGCAAACGTCGCGGAGAGTCCCCCGTATGCGCCGACAGAAAGCTCGATACGCCGGTTCGGCGCAGCGCGCCCGGTCGAATCACCAATCGAGTGAAGCACGATCCTGTCCGCGTCGATCACGTGCTGTTGCGGCAGGCGAAATGCTGCAGCGGCGGCACCACCGCCGAGGGCGCACGCGAGGACCGCCGCGCTCTTCCACCGGCGCATCGAGCGTTCAAGATTGACGATTCTGGATTCGAGGTCCGCGACGTCTGTGCTCATCGGAATGACTCCGTGGATTGACGAAGATTCGACAGTGGGCGGCGCTGGTTCGTTGCCGCCCGCAGGAGCCCGACTTCACGGTCGCTGCTTGGCAGGTGTGCCGATCTGACTCGCAAGAGCGAGACCAGCCATGACCACGCCGGAGACCAGAAGACACACAAACGCGCGAAGGGCCCACTCCGTGGTGGTCCACCGCCGCGGGGATCGTTTCGCCCAGACGCCGAGTGCAATGCACCCCGGTAAAACGCACGCATAGCCGGCCCCGAGCTGCTCGGGACCGGTCTTCGTGGACGAGATGGCGACGCCGGCGGCTATGGTAGCGATGAAGAGTCCGATGGCAAGGAGGATCGCCACGCGCCACGGATGTTCGTTTCGCGTCGGCACTGTTACAGGCGCGGTTCGACCATCGCGCGCGCTTCCGCGGATGTCACTACAGGGTGCACATCGAAGTCAACGAGATCGGACCACGACGCGATCCATCCGTCGAGCAGCTCGCGCCTGTCGGTTTCCATCACCTGATAACAGTGCTGGAGATCCTGCGTGACCCAGCTCGAGATGTACTGCAGGCCGCCGGGCATTCCGCGCCCCTGATCTCGAAATCGGCGGTAAACCGGGACCGGGTTGCCGTCGCGGAAGTGCTCAATGACCACGTACAGCATGTGTTGGACCTGAGGAATCAGCAGAGGGGACGGTGACGCTCAGAGATATGCCGGCAGCGCCACGAAGAACAGTCCCGCAGGCCACAACGCAGCAAAATGATGGGGAGCGCTGTCGCTGGGTCCGCGCGTGGTGGGCGCGGGTCGAGTGGCAGCGGTCATACCGGGGCGCACTGCAACCACTAGGTTTGGGGCGTCCAACCCCTTTCCGGAGACACCATGAGGATTGCCGCAGCCTTGTTCGCTCTTTCAGTCGCCGCATCCTTCGTTGAGGCGCAGCAGCCCGCCGCACCGCCAACGACGGCCACCGTGTTTCGCAATCGCACCGGCGCCCTGCGCAAGCAGATCGTGCAGGCGCTCGATTCGATTCCGGAATCGAAATTCAGCTACAAGCCCACGCCGGCGCAGCTCACCGTCGGCTTTGTCGCACAGCATGTGGCGAGTGACAGCTACTTCTTCTGCAGCAACTTCAGCGACAAGAAGCCGACCGTCCCCGACGAAGAGGCGAAGGCGCCCGATTCGGTAAAGGCCGCGTGGCCCAAAGCAAAGTTGATGGCGAGCCTGCGCGCTGCGGTGGCGTACTGCGATGACGTCATGACGTCGCTCGATGACACCAATATCGGCGCGATCATTACCGTCGCCGGCCAAAACAACACGACGCGACAGGCGTCGCGCATGCAGTACGTGTTGGGGCACGCGCTCGACCTCCAGGATCACTACAGCCAACTCGCGAACTACATGCGGCTCAACGGCATCCTTCCGCCAACGGCACTCCCAAGGCCGGGACGCGGCGGGAACTAAACACACACAAACGAAAAGAAGCTGAAGAGCGATTCTTCAGCTTCTTTTCTTTTTGGGGGGCGAGAAATGAACGTTGGCGTACTTGGATCGGGCCCCGTAGCGCAGGTGCTCGGCGCGGGGTTCATCAAGCACGGGCATTCCGTGATGCTCGGCACGCGCGACGCGAACAAACTGGGTGACTGGGCTCGGGACAACGGCGGCAAGGTTGGCTCCTTTGCTGATGCGGCCGCGTTCGGTGAACTGATTGTATTGGCGGTGAAGGGAACCGTTGCCGAAGAGGTCATGCGCATGGCAGGCGAGGGCGTAAACGGCAAGGTGGTGATGGACACTACGAATCCGATCGCCCCGGCACCACCGGTGAATGGTGTGCTTTCCTTCTTTACGACTCTGAGTGACTCATTGATGGAACGGTTACAGAACGCGTGGCCGAAGGCGCGTTTTGTGAAAGCGTTCAACTCCGTCGGCAACACGCGGATGGTGAATCCATCATTTGCCGACGGGCAGCCCACGATGTTCATCTGCGGTAACGACGACACGGCAAAGCAGATCGTGTCGGCGATTTGTGAGCAGTTCGGATGGGACGTGCACGACCTGGGCAAGGCCGAGGCGGCGAGAGCGATCGAGCCGCTCTGCATCCTGTGGTGCATTCCGGGCTTCCTTCGGAATGAATGGACGCACGCGTACAAGGTGCTGCATCGCTGACCGCCACGTTCTCTACGCGTGAGCGTCGTGATGACTGTTACTTGCTCCCGGTACTGCTGCGAATGAACGCCGCCACGTCGTCGTGCAACTGCTTCAGCACCGGCACGATGACGTACACCATGTGCCCCGACTCGTAGTAGTGATACTCGATGTTGCCGAGCAACGACGCCGGAATCGGAAGGTGGCGCAGCTCGAACTGTCCCTCGAAGTACGGTGTCGAGACGTCGTAATAACCGCCGAGCACGAGCACCTTCAGGTTGGGATTCGTTTTCATGGCCGTGGCGAGATCCGGCAGCACATTCGGCAACATGATCATCGATCGCGGGGCGCCCGGCGCCTTGTGCTTGTAATCCCAACTCGTGTAAATGTCGATCCCGGGTTTGAGCGCCAGCTCACCGGCATACTTGAGCGAGTCGCGCACGTACGCGTTGAACGCGGAGACGTACGCTCCGCTGATGGCCGCGGACTGGGGATCGTAGTCGCTCACCTTGCTGAGCGGATCCAGCGTGGGGCCGGTGAATCGCGTATCGAGTGTTCCGGTGGTGAGCTCGCTGCCGGCGAGCAGCTCTTTCTGCATCGCGCCGTACTCGATGCGCAGTTTCGTCTTGAGCAAGTACTCCACGCTGAGCCCCGTATACTCATGGAGCTTCTCGGCAATGGCACGCTGCCGGTCGGTGCTCAACGCGTTACCCTGCTGAAGGGCGAGCGCGTAGTCGGTCGTCGCGAAGCGCTCCACCTCGGTAAGCAGCGTGCGGAGGTCCCTGGGCGCGTTCGGCAGTTTGTGGTGGTACCACGCAGTCGCCGCATACGTCGGCAACGCCACCTCGTAGGGCTCATCGATTGAAGGATTGAGTTGCGGGTCGTCTGGCATCGTGTCCCAATTCAGAATGCACGAGAGCAACATGACCCCATTGAGATCGATGTTCTGCTGTTGCAGCGCCAGCGTGAGTCCGGCGCCGCGCATGGTGCCGTAACTCTCGCCAAACACGTACTTCGGAGAATTCCAGCGGTTGTACCTGGTCAGGAACTGATTGATGAAGGAAGCGAAGGCCGCGATATCCTGATCGACGCCGAAGAACGCCTTTTCCTTGTCCTTCCCGCTCACGCGCCCGAATCCGGTACCGGGCGCGTCGATGAACACGACGTCGCTCACGTCGAGAAGACTGAATTCGTTCTCGACGACGGAATACGGCGCGGCCGGCGTATGGGCGTGGTCGGTCGTGAGGACACGCTTCGGACCGAACGCGCCCATGTGCAGCCACACGGTGGAGGAGCCGGGGCCGCCATTGAAGACAAACGTGATTGGTTGTTTCGACGCGGAGACTCCGCTCCTGAAGTACGCGACGTATGACATCGTTGCGATCGCGGTCGGGTTGGCCGAGTCACTCGCCGGTGCAGCGTCGTCCCAGCCGCGTGCGTGCACGACCAGCGTGCCGGTGGCCGCCTCATAGTCGATTGCACCTGCGGCGGTGTGCACGATGCCCCGCGTGGTGATCGCAGCCGGCGTGGTGTTGGGCGTCTGGGCGCGCGCCACGTATGCGATCGCGACGAGCGGCGCGACGAGGAGTGAGAGTCTGATGTGAGACATGGGCGGAGAAGATACCTGAGCGCTTACTGGTTGGGCCGGCCGAAATAGAGAAGGTATCCGTCCGCGTCCTTGATCTCGAATCCGCGCAGATTGTCATCGTTATCGCTGACGGGAGTGAACAACTCGACCTGCCGCGACACGAATTCAGCCGCGAGCGCGTCGGGGTCGGGAACGTTCAGGTACGCGTCCCAGCGCGCGATCCCTTTCTTGATGTCGCGCGTGTAGTTCGGCACCGGCTCGACGCCGACTTCCTTCAGGAAAATCATCGCAGCGTCGCGCTGGACGATACCGAAGAAAATGTCATTCGGCTCCGGTCCCTGGAACGCGATCGTGAAACCGAGTTTGTCGCGGTAGAACGCGAGCGCGGCGGGGACATCCCGCACAATGAAGAACGGCGCGATGCCGTTGATAGCCGGCCTGGTCATACGGACGTATTGTAGCGCCGCCGGCGAATGGCGAGCAGGATCACTGCGGGCACGACGTCCAGTGCCGTCACCCAGACACGCGACACCACCGCGACCACCAGCGCGTCCGCCGCCGGCATTCCGGATCGCGTGAGCACGGCCTGCATGACGCCTTCACGCGCCCCGAGCCCCGCAGGCGCGAACACCACGATCAGGCCCGCCAGAAACGCACCTGCCCAGGCGGCAATGTGTGCGGCGACCGACGCGGTGACCGTCTGCAGAAGGGCGTGCGAGAGTCCCAGCAGCGCGATACCCCAGAGCACCCAGCTCACGGCGACGGTCCACACGAGCGTCCACATCGTCGCCGCACTGACGGAATCAATGC
>DASRAP010000236.1:0-8544 GCA_035638155.1 Gemmatimonadaceae bacterium
AACGCGCTCGAGTTCTCGGGGCCTGTTCCGTACGACACGGTGCATCTCGCGACTGCCGCGACGCGGGTGGTCGCCGAGGGGCGGACACGGCGCCGTCACGTGACGACGCTCGGACTGACGCTCGGCCGCGGCCGGATCGCGATCGTATCCGATCCGCATTTTCTGACCAACGACGTCATCCGGCAGTGCCATTACGGCGCCGGCATCGCGGCGGTGCGGGCGCTCGAGTGGCTCGTCGCCAGCGACTCCGGCGTGCCGCGCAGGACGGTGATGTTCGACGAATACCATCAAGGATACGGACACCACGCGAGCGCGATGCGCGCCGTCGGCACGTGGCTCGTGCGCACGGCGAGTGGCCGCACCATGCTGCAAGTCCTCGTCGCCGCACTCGTGCTGCTCATGGCGGTCGCCGCTCGGCCGATCGCTCCGGTTGCGAAGACCGTCATCCAGCGCCGCTCGCCGCTCGAGCACGTCGGCGCACTGGCGTACGCGTACGAACGTGTGCGCGCGACGCGTACGGCGGCGCACCTCCTGCTGCAGGGGCTGCGGCGGCGCGCAGGACGGACCGTGGCGGCGCGCGGCGCCACCGACGAGCAGTTTCTCGACGCCCTCGTCCTGCGGCGCCCCGCTGCACAGGCCGATGCCGCGCGGCTGCGCGCCGCACTCTCCACGCCAATACCCGCGGCCGAGCTCGGTGAGCTCGCCACGACCATCGATCGTATCGAAAGGAGCATTCGTTCATGACGGTTTCGCAGGAGACGCTGTCCACCGCCGCAGCACGCCTCGCGAGCGTTCGCGAATCCGTCCATCGGTTTGTGGTCGGGCAGGACGCCGTCGTGGACGAGGCGCTCGCCGCGTTTCTCGCGCGCGGACACGTGCTGCTGGAAGGCGTGCCTGGCACGGCAAAGACGCTGCTCGTGCGCGCGCTGGGCGCTGCGCTCGGCATGAGGTTCGGACGGATTCAGTTCACGCCCGACCTCATGCCCTCCGACATCACGGGTGTGAGCGTCCTGCGCGACGCGTCGCGGGGATTCGAATTTCGTCCGGGCCCGCTCTTCACGGACTTTCTGCTCGCGGATGAAATCAATCGCGCGCCCGCGAAGACGCAGTCCGCGCTGCTCGAGGCCATGGCCGAACGCCAGGCGACAGTCGATGGCACGGTGCACGGGCTCGGGCCGCTCTTCTCCGTGTTCGCGACGCAAAATCCTGTAGAGCATGAAGGCACGTATCCGTTGCCCGCTGCCCAGCTCGACCGCTTTCTGATCAAGACGGTGGTGCCGTATCCGTCGCAGACCGAAGAGCTCGCCATGCTCGACCGGTACGCACAGGGATTCGACTCCGAACGCTTTGCGGAGATGGCGCCGCAAGCTGTGCTCGACGCCAACGCGTGTGCGGAGCTGCGCGCGGTAGTCGATGGGGTGCGGGTCGCGCCGGAGATTCAGGCGTACATCGCCGCCATCGTCCGCGCGACGCGCGAAGACAGCGCGCTCACGCTCGGCGCGTCACCACGCGCGTCGGTCGCGCTCTTTCGGGTTTCGCGCGCGCAGGCGGTCATTGCAGGACGCGACTTCGTGACCCCCGATGACGTGAAGGATCTGGCGCTCCCCGTGCTGCGTCACCGCGTGGCTGTCGCGCCAGAGCTCGAGGTGGAAGGGCGCACGGCGGATCAGGTGCTGGAAGGCGTGCTCGATCGGACTGAGGCGCCGAAGTGAACGGGGCACGGGCAACGGGCCAAGGGGCAACGGGCCAAGCGCAACGGGCAACGGGCAACGGGCAACGGTAGTCGGGCAATGTCGTTCTTCCCCACTCGTCGCCTCGCTCGAACGATGGCGTTGCTGGCGCCGCTTTGGCTGCTGTCGATTGTGACGGGAGCCGGCGCCACAGTTGGGATCGTAGCGGTTGTCGCGCTGCTCTCGCTGGTGGCGTTCGATGTCGTCACCATGCCGCGCAAGCGTGACATTGGCGTCGCGCGGGAGTTTCCACCGGCGATCGGTGTTGGCGACCGCGTGATCGGTACGTACACCGTCACTTCCGAGTGGCGGCGTGCGCTGACACTCACGTTGTTCGACCGCCTTCCGAACGCTCTCGTTGGCGAGGGTGAGCTCGCCGAAACGGTCACGCTCCCCGCGACGTCAACTGTGCGCGTCGAGCGGCCGGTGATCGGGGCGCGCCGCGGTGACCACGCGCTCGGCCCGGTCGCCGCTCGCGTACAAGGCCGGCTGGGTCTCGTCACCCGAACGTTCCGATGGCACACTGACGACAGCGTGCGCGGAATTCCGTCCGTCGCGGCTGTGCGGCGGTACCGGCTGCTCAGCGTGCAGCGTCGCATGCGTGCGCCCGGCATTCGCGCGGTGCGCCGGCGCGGCGACGGGCGCAATTTCTCCAACCTGCGCGACTATGCACTCGGCGACGACCCGCGTCACATCGACTGGAAGGCGACCGCGCGCAGGGCCAGAGTCATCACCCGCGAATACACGGTCGAGCAGGGGCAGCAGATCCTGATCGCGATCGATGCGGGGCGGCTCATGACACAGTTCGCCGGCGCACAGCCCCGGTTCGAGTACGCGCTTTCGTCGGCGCTCGTGCTCGCCGATATCGCTTCACAAGGGGGCGACGCCGTGGGCGTCGTCGTCTTCAATGATTTCGTGCGCCGTTATGTCGCGCCTGCACGCGGACCCGGCGCGGTCCGCGCAGTGCGCGACGCGCTCACGTCTGCCGAAGCGACGCTCGTCGAGCCGGACTACGCGGCCGCGTTCCGCACGATTGCCGCGCGGCAGCGGAATCGTGCACTGATCGTACTCTTCACCGACGTGCTCGACGCCAGGTCAAGCCACACACTCATCGCGCATCTCGCGCTGAGTGCGGCCAGACACCTTCCGCTCGTTGTCGCACTTCGGAATGACGAGCTGACCATGGCTGCGCTCCCCGTAGGTCGCATCACCGCCGACGATGTGTTTCACGCCGCGGCAGCCGAGGAGCTGCTCACCGCGCGTGAGACGGCACTCGCGCACATGCGCGCGGCCGGCGTGTCGGTCGTGAATGTCGCGCCCGAGGCAATGACCGCGGCAGTGATTAACCGGTACCTGGATATCAAGGCGCGGGGAGCACTCTGAGAGGGCTGGAGGGCTGGAGGGCTGGAGGGCTGGAGGGCTGGAGGGCTAGAGGGAGTCGGGCCGTCATGGCGAGACAATACCAACAATTCAGCCCTCTAGCCCTCTAGCCCTCTAGCCCTCTAGCCCTCACCCACTAGCCCTCTAGCCCTCTAGCCCTCTAGCCCTCCCGAGACCGATAAACCCAAAGAAAAACACGGCCGTCACTACGGTGACTCCGGCTTTCCACTCGATGGGCCACCACGGAATCGGCGAAATGAAGCCTTCGATCGTTCCTGCGATCACGAGAAACAGCGTGGAGCCCGCGATGAGATTGATTGCGCGACGACCATTCGCGACGAGGGCTTCGCGCCTTGTGCGCGCGCCGGGCAGCAGAATCCCGGCGGCAATGAGAAGCCCTCCGCCACCCGCGATGCAAATGGCGCCGAGCTCCAGGACGCTGTGCGGCGCTACAAACGCGAGAATGAGCGGCAGAATGCCCTTGCTCTGATACAGTCCGAGCACGCCGCCGAAGCTCACGCCGTTGAACACCAACAGCAGCACGGTTCCGATGCCGGCCGTCACACCAAATGCAAACGCGGCGAACGTGACCTGCACGTTGTTCGCAACGATTCCTGACGCCATCACCGGACGCATGAGCTGCGGATCGGGAATGTATCCCTCGCCTTTTTTCGCGCGCTCAACTCCCTGCCTGGCGCGTTCCATCATGCCTGGCGGAATGAATTCCGACGCCACAGACGGCTGGCGCACGACCGCGACCCACGCGATGGCCGCCGGCCCGAACATCAACGCCGCCGCCAGGAGGATCGGCCGGACCGACGTGCGGATTTCGCGCGGCACGGTACCGGTGAGATAGTCGAGCACCGTCGTCGCGGTGAGTACACGCTGCCGGTACACGAGATTGTGCGCGCCGGCGACGAGGCGGCTGAGCGCAAACACGGATTCCACGTCGCGGCCCCGCGTTGCCGTCTGGAGACGCGCGAGATCCGTGGACATCTCGCGATACTGCGCCACGAACTCGCTCACATCGCGCTCGGATAGATTCGCGAGGCCGATGCGCTGCACCTCGGCGAGTCGCTTCGCGAACGCCGTCCACTTGGGCGACCCCGCCGCAATGAGCGCGTGCTGCTCGCGGGCGGCACCCGTGTCGCTGCGCGCCGCGACGCCACGCTGGCGGGCGAGGAGCTCGTGCGACTGGAGCGCGGCGAGAAACGCGGCGTCGCTGCCGCCGATCCCCGGCGCGCGCGGCCGAAAGCGCTCGGCGAGCTGGGCCGCGAACCGTTCGCGATGTTCGGCAGAGAGCGTCGCCTTGCGGTCGGCAAAGCGCGCAAGCACAGCGAACTCGTCGTCCGTAAGATGCGTCTGGAGCGGGGCCCTGGCCTCGGCGCCTGCGGTGTTCCTGGCGTCCGACTGGAACCTGGCAACGCGCTCGCGCACCACGATGGTGCCCGCGATCATGTCGCCAACGCGCTTGGAATTCTTCGAGAGCGCGATACTCGCGAGCCCGACTCCGTACAGCACGATGGGCTGCAGGTCGATCACGCGCGCCAGATTTCGGATCGCCGACGCGGCGAACGTGACTGAAAAACCGCCGTCCTGCACCACGCGGAGATGTAGCCAGCGTTTGCCCGGTGTCTGGCCGTCGTTCGTCCCTTCGAACAGGACGTAGTAGCCCCACACGATCGCAAACTGCGCAAGGATGAGGACCGCGGCAGCCCATGCGCCCGACGCCGTTGGCAGAATCGATCCGGCGCGGAGCAGTCCAACGAGCAGGATGACCGCGAGGAACGCGACGAAGCAGATCGCGTAATCGATCATTGCGGCGAGCGCGCGCGATCCGGGCCCGGCCAGCGTGTAGGAGAACGTGACCTGTTCGGGCGTTTCGACATCGACCTGAGCGTCGATGGAGCGAGGGCGAACGGGTGCGGTCACGCTCGCAACTTAGCTCACCAGTTCGCTCGCGCCCACGCGCGTCTTCTCACCAGCGAGAACGTCTCGCAGCGCATCACCCAGCAGGGTCACGCAGAGCACGGTGACGATGAGCGCAACGCCCGGCGCGAGCGCCACCCACGGAGCCGTCACGATGAGATCGCGCCCCCCGGCGATCATGTTCCCCCAGCTCGGCCGCGGTGGCTGGATCCCGAGCCCGAGAAAGGAAAGCCCGCTCTCGAGCAGGATCGCGTTGCCGACACCGAGTGTCGCCGCGACGATCGCGGGGCCGATGGCGTTCGGCATCACATCGCGCCACAGGATGCGACGACCCCGCGCGCCGAGCGTGATGGCTGCATCGACGTAGGCCAGCGTGCGCACCCCCTGCACTTCCCCGCGAATCACGCGCGCCACCCCCATCCATCCCGTCGCGGCGAGCACCACGATCACAGTAGTGACGCCCGGACTCCAGAACGCCACGCAGAGAAGCAGCAGCACCATGCGCGGAATCGCGAGAAACGTGTCGGTCACCGCCATCGCGATGCGATCGATGAACCCACCCGTCCACCCCGCGACGGCACCGATCGCGGTACCGATGATTGCCGCGAGCAGCGAACCGCCAATGCCAATGAAGAGCGAGATCCGCCCGGCGAGCATCATGCGCACGAAGAGATCCCGCCCGAAGCGGTCCGTGCCCAGCAGGTGGAACGCACCGGTGGCGTCGCGGCCGAACGGCGCCACGAGGCGGGTGGCAAGGACATCACCAATGGCCAGCGGGTCATGCCGTGCCAACAGAGGGATCAGCGCGCTTCCGAACGCTGTGAACACGAGGATGGCGAGACACGCGGTCTCAATCCCTCCAGCCCTCCAGCCCACTGGCCCTCTAGCCCTCATAAACGCCTCGGATCCAGCACGGGCATCAGCATATCGGCGGCCGCGTTCGCGACAATCACCGCGGCCGCGTACAGGAGGCTCGCCCCCATAATCACCGGATAGTCGCGCGCCTGAATCGCGAGCAGCATCGCGCGCCCCATCCCCGGCCACGCGAACACCGATTCGACGAACACGGAGCCCGCCACGATACCGGGGAGCGAGAGCGCGAAGAGGATCACGAGCTGCGGGAGGAGTGCCCGCAGGACGTGCACGCCATACACGCGCGAGGCCGGCGCGCCCTTCGCGCGCGCCGTACGCACGAATTCCTGCGGCAGAAGATCCGCCGTCGCGCTCCGCGCATATCGTGCGATACCGGCCGCACCCACAATGGAGAGCGCAAACACCGGAAGCACCGCGTGGCGAGCGAGATCGACGAACGCGGCCATGCCGCTCAGTGTGACGCCCGGGGTGTGGAGACCGAACGAGGGCAACCGGAGCGACGGCGGAAGCCCGAGCGACGACGCGCCGTACGTGAACACCGCGACGCAGGCGAGCGCGAGCCAGAACGTCGGCGCGGCATAGACGGCCGTCGTCGTCACCGTGAGCGCGTGGTCCAACGCGCGCCCGCGGCGCGCCGCCTGCGCCATGCCGACCGGCACGCCGATGAGAAACGTGAGCGCGAGCGACGCGAGGCCAAGCCACACCGACACCGGTGCGGCCTCGGCCAGGATGCGCGTCACCGGGCGGTGCTGCACGAAACTTTCGCCGAGATTTCCCCGCAGCACCTCCCTGCTCCAGCGCACATATTGCACCGCGAGCGGGCGATCGAGGCCGAGCTCGGTGCGAATGCGCGCGGCATCAGCGGCGGTGGCGTTCGGCGGCACCAGCAGCGCGGCGGGATCACCCGGAGCGAGTCTGACCAGCGCAAAGATGAGCGTGACGACGAGCCACACCAGAAGAATTGCTTCGCCAAGGCGGCGCGCCATGAGTGCCGGGACGGACGTCGTCACGCGTTGATGATGCGCACGGGACGTCAAACGTCAACGGTGCTCCCGTTGCTCCTCGCCCTGGCGTGTGCGCCGTCGCCGCGGCCTCGCGACGTCATTGTGTTCGCGTCCGGGACCGATCTCGAATCCGGCAACCCGCTCGTCACCGTCCACTCGCTGTCGCGGCAAGTGCAGCGGTTTGCGCTCTTCACAACGCTCGCCCGCTACGATTCGGCGCTCGCGCCGGTGCCGTACGCGGCGCGTGCGTGGAGCTGGTCGCCCGACCGCCGCACCCTCACGTTCACGCTCGCGACCGGGCTGGCGTGGCACGACGGCGCGCCCACGACGGCGCGCGATGTGGCGTTCACGCTCCTTGCGGCGCGCGACCCCGTTACCGGCTACCCGCGAGCCGGCGATCTCGCCGCGATCGATACCGTTACCGCGCGCAATGACTCCATGGCCGACGTACGCTTCTCCGGCCCGCAGTCCGCGTTTCCACTCGTCTTGTGTGAGCTGCCGATCGTGCCGGAGCACCTCCTCGCATCGACGCCGCGAGGAGACATGCGTCGTGCGGCGTTCAACGTGGCGCCCGTCGGTAACGGGCCATTTCGCTTCGTGTCTCGCGCGCCGGGCCAGCGCTGGACCTTCGCGCGTAATCCCGATTTTCCCGCCGCACTCGGCGGGCCGCCCGCGGTGTCGGAGCTCGTGGTGGCGGTCGTCGACGAACCCACGACGAAGTTTGCCGGACTCGCGAGCGGCGATCTGGATTTTGCGGGCATCGCGCCCACAATGGCCGCGCTCGCAGCGCGCGACCCGCAGATTCGGGTCCGCGACTATCCGGTCTTTCTTTCGGTCGCGCTCGTGTTCAACGCGCACCGCGCGCCGTTCGACGACGTGCGCGTCCGGCGCGCGATCGACTTGTCGCTGGACCGTCAGCGCATCGTCAGCGCGGCGCTCGCGGGATTCGCGCGGCCGGCGTCGGGCCCCGTCGCGCCGGAGAACCCCCTCGCTGACGCCGCGTCACCGCACCAGGATACCCGCGCCGCCGACTCGCTCCTCACCGCCGCGGGATGGACTCGCGGCGCTGACGGAGCGCTGACTCGCGGTGGCTCGCCGTTCACCGTCTCGCTCCTCACCGTCGGGGCCGGCGATCACGCACTCGAACAGCTCATCCAGGCCGATCTTGGCGCGCGCGGAATCCGTGTCGACATCCGCGACATGGAGCTCGGTGCATTTCTCACCGCGGCGAGGGCCCATCCGCCCGCGTTCGACTTTCTCGTCACGGGCATCACGACCGACGTCTCGCTCGCCTATCTTGGCGCGATGTACGATTCCCGGCAGCGCGGTGGCGCGCTCGATTACGGAGACTTTCACACGCCCGCCCTCGACGCCGCGCTGGCACGGGCGCGCACAGCTTCCGGCGACGAGGCGCGCACTGCGTGGCGCAGCGTGCAGGCCGAGCTCGCCCGCGAAGAACCTGCGGTCTGGATCTATCATGCGCGCGGACTTCAGGGCGTCGCGAAGCGCATGGAGGGCGTCCGCTTCGATCTCCGCGGCGAGCTCGCGTCGCTCAGTGAATGGCGCGTCGCTGACGCCGCGCGCTGACGCTGCGTTCCATGCTGCTGACGACCGCTGACGATCTCACA
>DASRAP010000237.1:0-4799 GCA_035638155.1 Gemmatimonadaceae bacterium
GAATGCCTCCAGGACTTTCGCCTCCGGGTGCATTTTCGGGACGGCACGGTTGGTGAAGTGCGAATGAAATCGTTCCTCGAATCACCAGCCGTCACCGGAACGGTTTTCGAGGCCCTCAGACTTCCCCACGTCTTCGGGCAAGCCGGGATCGAACTTGGCGCAGTGCACTGGCCGAACGGTGCTGACCTCGCTCCGGACGCGATGTACGATGCGATTCGGACTCACGGCTACTGGCAGGTCGAGCGCGAGTAACACTGCGCAGACCGGCACATCGCGAATCCGGGCGGGAGGACGATCGGTTGTGAGCGAGCGGGAGAGGCTCTCCGCGCGACAACGGCGGAGAAACGGCGAGGCGCGAACGAGCAGCGCGCGAGCGCGCGGGTGACGCGCCTGGCCGATCGAGTGCGTCGCGCGGAGAGCCTCTCCCGTGAGCTCCCGGCCGTGAGCTCAAAAAAGAACCCCCTCTTGACATCCAAGATGAGACGCGTCACCCTTCCTCTTGGCATCCAACCCAAGACCCGTGGCCGATCTCATTCAGGGCACGCTCGACATGCTCATCCTCCGAAGCCTCACCCTCGCCCCCATGCACGGCTTCGGCATCACCAGGCGCATCGAGCAGCTCAGCAAGGGCGTCTTTACCGTCAACCCCGGGTCCCTCCTGCTCGCGTTCCAGCGCCTCGAACGCGCCGGACTCATTGATGGCGAGTGGCGCGAGACCGAGAACAAACGCCGCGCCCGCTACTACACCATCACCGCGCGCGGACGAAAGCAGCTCAAGGAGGAAAGCGCCGACTGGGAAAGGCGGGTCGCCGCGATCGAACGCCTCATGCACGCGTGATCGCCGATGCCCACACTCCGCGCCATCTCCCGCGGGCTTCGCGCCCTCTTTCATCGCGATGAGACCAACCGCGAGCTCGATGACGAGCTCGCCCATTACATCGAGCTGAGCGCCGCCGAAAAGGAGCGCGCCGGCATGTCACGCGCGGCGGCGCTGCACGCGGCCCGCGCCGAAGTGGGAAGCGCGGAGTCGGTCAAGGAAGAGGTTCGCTCCGGTGGATGGGAATCCAGGGTCGACACCGTCCGTCGCGACATCGTGCTCGCGGTGCGCTCGCTCCGCCGCACGCCGACCTTCACCGCCATCGCGCTCCTCACGCTCGCGCTCGGCGTCGGCGCGAACACCACGATGTTCAGCGTCGTCAACGCGGTGATGCTCAGGCCCCTGCCCTACCGCGCGCCGAACGACCTCGTCCTCGTCTGGACCAACGATGTGCAGCGCGGGCTGCCGCGTGAAGCGACGGCGCGCAGCACGATTCTCGACTGGCGCGAACGCACGCGTACGCTGAGCGACGTGGCCTACTTCACGACGCAGCGCGCGGCCGCGCTCGGCAACGATCCCTCGTCGCCACGCGAACGCACGCGTTCCGCACTGTCCTCGGGCAATCTCTTCGCCGTGCTCGGCGCGGATCCGGTCAAGGGTCGCGTAATTACCGCCGAGGACGAGTCGGCACGCGCGAATGTCGCCGTGATCAGCTACGCGTTCTGGCAACGACACTTCTCGGGCGCGCCCGATGTGCTCGGGAAGACCCTGCACCTCGACGACGACGCGCGCGGCGGCCAGCCGCTCACGGTCATCGGCGTGATGCCGCGCGACTTCTATTTCCCCGACAAGCTCACGGATGTCTGGATGCCCGCCACCACGTATTGGCGGTTTGATCGCGAAAGCAGCGAGCGATTCCCGTCGTGGGCCAGGCGATGGACGGCCGTGGCGCGCCTCGCGCGCGGACGAACCGTGCACGACGCATCCACCGAGCTCGCGGGCATCGGCAAGGGATTGGCGACGCAGTACGTGAGCACCGTTCCCGATTTCCCGGGATTCGCCGCATCCGTCGTGCCCGTTCTCGATTTCGTGACGGGCCCGGGACTCCAGTCATCGCTCTGGATTCTTTTCGCCGCCGTCACGATGGTGCTCCTCATCGCGTGCGCGAACGTCGCGAACCTGCTGATCGCGCGCAGCGCCACACGCCAGCGGGAATTCGTGCTGCGTCGCGCGCTGGGCGCCGATCGCGCGCGCATCGTGGGGCAACTCGTCGTGGAGAGTCTCACGCTGGCCGTAACCGGAAGCGCCATCGGCCTCTTCATCGCGACGTGGTCGACGAAGCTTCTCGCGGGCGTGATCGCGAATTATGTGCCGCGCGCGGATGAGATCACCGTCGATGCGCGCGTGCTGGTGTTCACGGCCGCAACGGCCATCGCGGTCGGGCTCATCTTCGGCATCCTCCCGGCGCTGCAGTCATCGACGGCCGACGCGAGTGACGCGCTCCGTGAGGGCGCGCGCGCGACGGGTGCCGTGCACACGCGCCGTCTTCGGTCCGCGCTCGTGCTGGCGGAGTGCGCCATTGCGATGGTACTACTCGCGGGAGCGGGGCTACTAATGAAGAGCCTCGACCGCCTGCGCGCGGTGGATCCGGGGTTCGCCCCGCGAGGCGTGCTCACCGTGCGGCTCGAGTTTCCGGCGGAACCGCCGCCCACCGCGGCCGAGCTTACGCAAACGTCGGCCACGGCGCAGGCGCGGGCACGCGCGCGGACTGAACGCGCCGAGCAGGTGCTCGCGTCCGTCGCGTCGCTCGCCGGCGTGAGCGCCGCCGGCTATTCCGACGACCTCTTCGTGAACGGCCAGGGCAACGAGTCGATCACGATTCCGGGACGTGACGAGAGCACCATTCCCGCGGGGGAGCTCAACGAAGCCGCGGCGAGCGCGGACTTCTTTACGCTCATGCACGTGCGGCTTCGCGCAGGGCGCTACCCCACGCGCGACGATGCCGCGCAAAAGATCCGCGCACTCTGGACCGGTGTGATCACCGACATGCCGCTCGCCGAGAAGGAACGGCACGCAGTGTTCGAGCCGGTGGTGGTCAACGAGGCGTTCGCGCGGCGCTATTTCCCGAACGAAAGCGCCGTCGGCAAACGCTTTTGCATCGATCCAACGAACAAGACGTACTGGTACGAGATCGTCGGCGTCGTGGGCGACATGCACCGGCAGGGACTCGAGAAGGCGCCGATTCCGGAGTACTATGGCCCGTACATTCCGTCGGCGCCGGGGCGGGCGGACCTCCTGGTGCGCACCAGCGTGGATCCCGCGTCGCTCGCGGCGGCCATCACGGAACGCGTGAACAAGGCGTGGCCGGGCGTGACGGTCGTGAGCGCGCTACCGGCGGAGGCGCTGCTCGGAGGATTCTCCGCCCAGCGCGCGCTCCAGGCGTGGCTCCTTGCCGCGTTTGCGCTCCTCGCGGTGCTCCTCGCCGCCGTCGGAATTTTCGGACTCGTGCAATACGCGGTGTCGGAGCGGACGCGGGAGATCGGCGTGCGCGTGGCCCTCGGCGCGTCGCCGGGTGAGGTGATGTCGCTCGTGATTCGGGACGGCATGAAGATGCCCGCGCTCGGCCTCGCCGTGGGCGTGGCGGCGGCGTTCATCGGCACGCGCGCGCTCGGACGCTTCCTGTTCAACGTGACGCCGACGGATCCCGTCACGTTCATCGCGGTGGCGCTTGGGCTGCTGATCGTCGCCGCGGTCGCCTGCTACGTGCCGGGGCGCTGGGCGGCGAAAACGGATCCAATGACGGCGCTCAGGAAGTAACAGGTGCTTACGAGGATGACGCCTAATCAGGCGTTATAGCTAGTTAGCGTTAACACGCCAGAAATGGCGCTTTGCTAGCATTTCTGAGATTAATGCGCCATATTTGGCGTATGACTGATATTGAAGATAAGGCCGATAAGGGCGCTCTCAGCACCATCGGCGCGCGGCTCGCTGCTCACCGTATCGCTCGCAATCTCAGCCAGCGCGCGCTCGCAGAGGAAGCCGGAGTCGCGCTGCGCACGGTGCAGCGCCTCGAAGCTGGCGAGGCCGCCACGCAGCTCGCCGGTTTCCTTCGCGTGTGCCGCGTGCTCGGCCTCCTGGACCGTATCGATGCGCTCATTCCGGAACCGCCACCGAGTCCCATCGCGCAGCTTCGGCGGCATCGGGCGCGGCCCAAGCGTGCCGGGAAAACCGCGGCCCGGAAGGGGCCGTGGAAGTGGGGCGAGGGCGCGTGATCGCCGAGGTGCGGCTTTGGGGGCGAACGATTGGAGCGGTGTCACACACCGGGCGCCGCCGCGCGGCGGCGTTTCAATACGATCCGGCCTTCGCGGCGAGCGGTATTGAAGTGTCTCCGCTCGTCATGCCGCTCAGCGATCGGGTGTACGAGTTCCCCGCGCTTCCCCCCGAAACTTTTCACGGGCTTCCGGGACTTGTCGCCGACTCCTTGCCCGACCGGTTCGGCAACGCGCTCATCGACGCATGGCTCGCTACTCAGGGACGCCGCGCAGAATCATTCAGCGCCGTGGAGCGTCTCTGCTACCTCGGCACACGCGCGACGGGCGCGCTCGAGTTCGCGCCAGCGCTCGGGCCCCGGCCACGCACGGCGCACCGGATCGAAATCGATGCGCTCGTGACACTCGCGAGTGAGGTACTCTCGCATCGCCGAAATCTTCGCGGGCACTTTCACACGGAGGGAAAGGCTGCTGCGTTGCGCGACCTGCTCGTGGTCGGGACATCCGCCGGTGGTGCACGCGCAAAAGCGGTGATCGCGTGGAACCGCGCCACGGACGAAGTCCGGTCGGGCCAAGTCCCCGCGGGCGACGGGTTCGAGTACTGGATCCTCAAGTTCGACGGTGTGTCGGGCAACAAGGACAAGGAGCTCGAGGATCCTCGCGGGTACGGCGCCATCGAGTACGCCTATCATTTGATGGCGCGCGCGGCGGGG
>DASRAP010000238.1:0-12610 GCA_035638155.1 Gemmatimonadaceae bacterium
CCGGTCAACATCTCGTAGAGGACGCAACCGAGCGCGTAGATGTCGGCGCGTTGGGTGATCTCGCGCTCGCCCATCGCCTGCTCGGGCGCCATGTAATGCGGCGTGCCGAGGGACATGCCCGTTTCCGTCATGCGCGTCGCGCCGTCGGAGCGGCTCACGGCGAGCGCGATGCCGAAGTCCGCGACGAGCGCCTGCCGGTCGTGCAGCAGGATGTTCTCGGGTTTGATGTCGCGGTGGACGATGCCGTGGCGGTGCGCGTAGTCGAGCGCGCTCGCGACTTCCTTCGCGATGCGGACCGCGTCGTCGACGGGCAATTGTTTTTCGTGCTGCAGCCGGTCGCGCAGCGAGCGCCCCTCGACGAGCGGCATCACGTAGTACACGATGCCGTCGACTTCTCCCGAATCGTGGAGCGGCAGAATGTGCGGGTGCTGCAGGCCCGCGGTCGTCTGGATCTCGGCGAGGAATCGATCAGCGCCGATCACCGCCGACAGCTCGGGGCGCAGCACCTTGAGCGCGACCTTGCGGTTGTGGCGGACGTCATGCGCGAGGTACACGGTCGCCATGCCGCCCTGGCCGAGCTCACCTTCGATCGTGTAGCGGCTGGCGAGGGATGTCGCGAGGCGGGAATTCGGAGTCGTCACGCGCACCAATGTGCAGGCCGCCGGGCGCGGGCGCGAGAGGCGGCTTCAGACGGGCGTGGGAACGCGGGACAGGGTTCCGGGCCCGCACGCTGGACATACTGACTATGCTGACTAGATTGATAGTCAGAGGAGCGCGTATGGCCACAGTGTCACGATGGTCGTTGCAGGATGCCAAGGCGCAGTTCAGCGAAGTCGTTCGGCGCGCGCTGGCCGATGGACCGCAGGTCGTCTCACGGAGCGGGGAAGACGCCGTCGTCATCGTCTCGAACGCGGACTATCACCGCCTGCGCGGTCAGCACGGGCAAACGCTCGGCAAACTGCTCGCGAAGTCGCCGCTGCGCGATGTCACGCTCGACGTAAAACGTTCGCGCGACACCGGACGCGCAGTGAAGCTCTGATCGCACCATGCGATTTCTGCTCGATACGTGTGTGCTGTCCGACGGTGCGAAGCCGGACCAGTTCGGCCAGCTGGCCAGGTGGCTCGATGCGCAGCCAATCGACGATCTCGCCATTGGCGCGTTAGCCGTGGGCGAGTTGCGGTTCGGCATCGAGCGGTTGCCGCGCGGCCGAAAGCGGGAGCGTCTCAAGGCGTGGCTGGACGGCGATCTCCTCCCCGCATTCGCGGCTCGGACGATTGCGATCGATGCCGCGGTGGCGGAAGCGTGGGCCCTGCTGTGCGCCGCCGGCGACGAAATGGGGCGGCCGCTCCCCGTGGTCGACGGACTGATGCTCGCGTCCGCGCAGGTCAACGGCCTCACGTTCGTTACACGCGACATTTCGGACCTCGAAGGGCGCGGCGTCAGCGTGCTCTCGCCCTACTGACTGGAGAACGAGGGCGAATCAGGTTGAGATAATGCGCAGGCAGAGGCGGGGAACAGTCCGCGTACACAGGTAATATTTCACTCTGCATGGACGACACGCTCACCCGCCTTCGCACGTCCCTCGCCGACCGGTACGTGATCGAGCGCGAAGTCGGCGCGGGCGGAATGGCGAAGGTATACCTCGCCAGCGATCTCCGGCACCGGCGCAAGGTCGCCATCAAGGTGCTCAAGCCCGAGCTCGGCGAGGCACTCGGCGCGGAGCGGTTTCTGCGCGAGATCGGGACGAGCGCCAACCTGCGACATCCGCACATTCTTCCGCTCTTCGACTCGGGCGACGCCGGGGGATCGCTGTTTTTTGTCATGCCGTTCGTGGAGGGCGAATCGCTGCGCACCCGGCTCGATCACGACAAGCAGCTCGCACTCGACGACGCGATTCGCATTACCGACGAAGTCGCTGACGCGCTCCACTACGCGCACACCCGTGGCATCGTCCACCGCGACATCAAGCCCGAGAACATTCTTATCGAAGGTGGACACGCGGTCATCGCCGATTTCGGAATTGCCCGCGCGCTTCGGGTCGCCGAGAATCCCGCGCTGACACAGAGCGGCGCGTCGCTCGGCACGCCGCGCTACATGAGTCCCGAGCAGATCTCCGGCGATCAGACGGTCGACGGGCGAGCGGACCTCTACAGTCTTGCGTGCACCCTCTTCGAGATGCTCGCGGGCCGCCCGCCATTCGTCGGTCCGACGTTCCAGAGCATGATGTACCAGCACATGGCCGACGACCCGCCGCCGGTCAGCCGGTTTCGCGCGAACGTGCCCTCGCACATCAGCGCGGCGATCACGCGCGCGCTGGCAAAGTCGCCGGCGGACCGATTCCCAACGACCGTCGCATTCGCAGAAGCTCTCAAAGCGCCAAGCGTTGAGCGCCCAGCGCAACGCTCCGTAGCGGTGCTTCCCTTCCTGAACTTGAGCACCGATCCCGAGAACGCGTACTTCGCAGACGGCATCACGGAGGACGTGATCGCGCAGCTCTCCAAGATCCGTTCGCTCAAGGTCGTGTCGCGCACATCGGTCATGCCGTTCAAAGGTCACGAGCACGATCTGCGCGAGATCGCGTCCAGGCTCCAGGTGGAGGCCGTGCTGGAAGGAAGCGTGCGGCGCGCCGGCACTCGCGTGCGCATCGTGGCGCAGCTCATCGACGCCGGCGCCGATCAGCATCTCTGGGCAGAGACGTACGACCGCGAGCTCGTCGACATTTTCGCCATTCAGAGCGAGGTGGCGTTGCACATCGCGGACGCACTCAAGGCCACGCTCTCGCCCGATGAGCGCGCACGCATCGAGCGACCGCCAACGGACGACATGTCCGCGTACCAACTGTGTCTGCAAGGTCGCGCGAACATCCTTCGCTTCACCGGCGACGGATTCCGCGAGGCGATCACCCGCTTCCAGCGTGCCGTCGAGCGCGATCCCAAGTATGCGGCTGCATACGCCGGCATCGCGATGGCGTACACCGAGCTCGCCGAGACGGGCGAGATGCCACCTGACGAGGCGTATCCGCTCGCCGAGGCCGCTGCGCTCAAGGCGATCACACTCGACCCCGATCTGGCCGAAGCGCACACGATGATGGGATACGTGAAGATGGCATACGAGTTTGATTGGCCCGGAGCTGAAGCGGAGTTCAAGCGGGCGATCGCGCTGAACCCGAACAGTTCCGACACGTACGACCTCTATGGGCGGATGTGCGCGGCGATGGAGCGTCACGATGAGTCCATTGCGCTGCAGATGCGCGCGCATGAGCTCGATCCGATCGTGAACAAGACGGACGTCGCGACGGCGTTTCTTCGCGCCGGGCGCCACGACGAAGCCGCGACATTTGCGAAGCGCGCGGTGGAAATCGACCGCAGCGATCCGCGATGCCACTTCACGCTGGGCTGGGCGCACCTCGGGCAGGGAAAGCAGAACGAAGGCCTGGCCGAGATGGAGCATGCCGTGGCGTTGGCGCCGGGGAACTCGCTCTGGCTCGCGCAGCTCGGGCAGGCGTACGCGCTGAATGGGATGCGCGAGAAAGCAGAGGCGATCCTTGAGCAACTGATCAGTCAGTCGCGCACCGGGTATGTGTCTCCCTACCACCTCGCGTACGTCTACACGGGCCTCGGGCGGAATGATGAGGCGATGGATTGCCTGGAACAGGCTGAGGCAAAGCGCTCAGGATCCATTCACGGGGTCAAGGGATCGTTCCTGTTCAAGCCGCTGCGTTCGCATCCACGGTTCGTCGCGCTGCTCGAGCGGATGCACCTCGGCTGAGACTTACCTGAGCGAGCTGTTCGGCGTTAGCTGATCTTCTCCATGTCGTACGCCGTCTCCACTGCCACGCCGCCCGCGCTCTTCACGAAATAGACTTTCGAGCCATCTCGCGCCGACAGATATCGCTTCGGCGTGGTCTCCTCGAAGTAGATCCCCGCGTCATTGTCACAGGCGAAGCCCGGCTTCATCTGCCCCGAGCTGATCAGCTTCTGGTACAGCGGGCGTCGCCCTGCCTCGGCGTCGTAATGCGGTGAGTGACTGCCGGGAATGAAGCCCAGACATTTCACGATCGAGAGCTCCTTCGGGCGCGAATCTGTCGTGCCTTCCTCGAACCAGCAGAGCGAGCCCGCGCTCGCGCCGCCGAGCACGATGCCGCGGTCCCACGCGGTCCTGAGCACCGCGTCGATCCCCTGCGCTTTCCAGATCGCCTGCTGGTTGAGCGTGTTGCCGCCCGAAACGACGATGCCGTCCATGGACAGCAGCACTTCATCCCACCCCTGTTTCTGCGAGAGTGATTCGACGAACGATTCCTGCACGAAAGGCTCGACGCTGAGCGGGGAGCAGCTGCGGAAGAACGCAACGGACCCACTGAGCGAATCGGCGCTTGCGGTGGGGAGATAGCAGATGCGCGGCCGCGGCTTGCCGGTGAGCGCGGCCATGTACCTGATCCAGGTTGTGTTGTAGTTGCCGCCGGCGATCAGGATTTTGCGCCCCGCGAAATACGGGATCGGCGGCAGCTGCGCATCCGCGCCGAGTTGGCTTGCGGCGGCGGCGAGTGCAGAGGCGGTGAGAAATTCCCGGCGTTCCATGACACTCTCCGATGAAGACGTCCTTATGGTGGACTGCTATTCGCGAACGCGCGTTCATTGCGCAGCCTGCGGAGCCACCAGATCGGGACGAGGACGCGCGGAGCCCATCGCGCAATTTCCCACGATGGGCCGGTTGGGAACGTGCATCCCTCGATGCCGCACTTGCGGCCAGTGGCAAGCATAACATTGATCGCAAAGTAGATCATTTCGAGCAGGTGCGGCCAGAGCAGCACGAATGCGACTACGCCGAGTGCCTGCAGAACCTGTTTCATCGCCGCCGCGGCGCTCGCTACTTCACCGCCGCGTACACGAGCTTCTGGAACTGACCGTCCACTGCCCACACGTCGGGCTCCGGGACGTACTGCGTCCACAACAGTGCGATGAGGTCGGCCTTGCGATCGATCCAGAAAAACGTCGATGCATAACCTGACCATCGGAACGTGCCGGCGGACCCCGGCATTGCGCCGCCCGAATCCATGCGCACCCCGCCCCCGTATCCGAAGCCGTTCCTGCCCGGCGGTTCGGGGTATGCCGCGAAAATGGGAATGGCGGACTGCGGAATGTGGTTCTGCATCATGAGGTCGACCGTCTCGCGCTTGAGCACGCGATGCCCGTCGAGCTCGCCGCCATTCAAGAGCATTTGCGTGAAGCGCAGATAGTCGGGAATCGTCGAGAGAAGTCCCGCTCCACCCGAGAAATACCTGCCCTTGTCGGTGTATTGCGGCGCGAGAAGCGGTGATGTGGCGACCAGTCCGCGGCCACCGGGCGCACGCACAAAGAGCGCCGTTGCGCGCCTCGCCATGTCGGGCGTTGCATGAAACGCCGTGCTTCGCATGCCGAGTGGCTGAAAGATCTCCGTTTCGAGATACCGGTCAAACGACGTGCCGGACGCGATTTCGACGATCCGGCCCAGGACGTCGATCGCCAAGCTGTAGTTGAACGCGGACCCCGGGTCGAACATGAGCGGCATCTTCGCGATGCTGTCCGCCATGTCCTTGATCGTCCACGCCGGATTCATGAAATCGCTTCGCACATAGATCGAGTCGACGGGTGTGTTCCCGAACTGGCCGTAGGTGAGGCCCGACGTATGCGTGAGCAAGTCGGCGATGGTCATCTGCCGCGACGTATTCCGGAGGACCGGCTTCGCCGCGCCGCCGCCTGCGTACACCTTCATGTTCGCGAATGCCGGGATGTATTTCGAAACGGGGTCCTCGACGCGCAGTTTCCCGCGCTCGACGAGCTGCATGACCGCGACGGACGCGACGGGCTTCGTCATCGAGTACATGCGAAACACCGCGTCTTCCGCGATTGGCTGCGTGCGCGCCGAGTCGAGCGCGCCGGCGGAGGTCACGAATACGAGTTTGCCGTGCCGAGCGATGGCGGCGGTCACCCCGGCGAACTTGCCCGAGTCCACCCAGGACTTGAGCAGTGGCGTGATGCGCGCGAGGGCGGCTTCGTCGAGGCCGACGTCACCCGGTCGCGCACGCGGGATGCCCTGCGCTCCGGCGGTGCCTGCAAGGAAAATGATTGCTGTCCACAGCGAAATGCGGCGCATGTCAATTCTCCGGAAGGCGTGAGCTGCGGCAGCTCAACGCTGTGTGTTCAGCAGGGCCTTCAGCGTTTCGACTGTTGTTCTGTACCGCGCGTCCCGAGCCAGGTTGTGGTACTCACCGGCGTCGGTTCGATGATCATAAAGCTCGACGCCAGCCTTGCCGCCATCCCATTCAGTGTATCGCCACTGATCTGTGCGAATGGTTCGGCCGAGGATGTTGCCTCGAGTCACCACCGTGTAGGCGAATTGTTTCCCCGCGTGGTCAGGATTTTCGAGCAACGGCGTCAGCGTCGTACCGGCCAGCTTATGCGGGGCCGTGAGGCCAGTCATCTCAAGCAACGTTGGATAGAGGTCGACGAATTCGACGATGCCTCGGGCGGTCCTTCCGTTGCCCTTTGCGCGCGGCGCATACACGACCAGCGGTGCGCGCGCGCTGAGCTCGAACAGCGTGCTCTTGTTCCACCAGCCGCGCTCGCCGAGGTGATAGCCGTGGTCCCCGACAAAGATGATGACGGTGTTGTCCCATCCTCCGGTGCGATCGAGCGCATCCAGGACTTTGCCCAACTGCGCGTCCATGAAGGAGACGCCGGCCAGGTACGCGCGCTTGAACTCGCGGCGGTCCTGATCGGTGAAGGACTTGAACTCCTGAAAGGCGTTGGGAATGGCCAGCCGCTCTTCGGGGGAGCGATCGGGCGGATCGCGCCATAGCTCGATCTTGTCCAGCGGGTACAAATCGAAATACTTCTTCGGCGCGATGAACGGATCGTGCGGCTTGTGAAAGCCGATGCCGATGAAGAACGGCGCGCTCCGCTTCTCCTCAATCAGGCGGACCGCCTCGGCGGCGATCTGCCCGTCGGGCTGGTCTTCGTCCGTCCCATCAGCAGCCAACCATCGCGCCCAGGGCAACGCTCCGCCTGTGAGGTTTCGTCCCTCACCCTGAAATCCCTTTGGCGTGGCCTGATAGAACCTGATGTGCGACCAGGACACCGAATCCGCCCAGGAGTCCCTCGGGTCTTCCATCGTTCCGCCGCGATGGAAGATCTTGCCGAGGCTTGCCGTGAAGTATCCGTGCTCCTTCAGCAGTTGCGGCAACGTGACGATGTTGGGCAGCGTGGTGCGAAAGAAGACTTCGTTGCCCAGGACGCGCGTGGACTCGGGCAGCAGTCCGGTCAGGATCGACGCGCGAGAGGGGTTGCACACCGGGTACTGGACATACGCTCGGTCGAACAACACGCCGCGCCGTGCGAGCCGGTCGAAATTGGGAGAACGAACGGCCGTGTCGCCGTACGCCCCGAGGCTGTTCCGCAGGTCGTCAGCAACGATGAATAACACGTTGAGAGGCGGTGTCGGGCGTCGCGCTTGCGCAACTGCAGATGCGGTTGACAGCGTCACTATCGCCAGCGCCGACACGATTCGAATCACCCGGGAGGCCACGAGCGATCCGATTCGTCGGTGCGCAGTTCGGGCGTCGCCCGCAGTGAATAGATCGGCGGAGCTTCCAGAGCTCATCGGGATTCCTCCCAGTCACTGAGTATGCCCATGACGCACGCGTTCAGCTGCACGCGGTCTTCATGGGTCGAACGAAGTACGCACGTTTCAAAGCTTCTCACTCATTCTCACTCATCCTCGCTGGCGACTCATGGTGGATCCACCAGCGACCAGCGAAACGTGAACGGTACAACGTACAGTCCACGGTCAACGGGATGTGCCGGATCGCGGAGGTCCCACAACCGTGCAACGCTCCCCTGTGGCGCGCTCACTGTCCATGTCGAAACATCAGGATGCGCGACGCTGGCTGTTGTCGTCCCCGCGCCACTAACCCGAGGTACGTTGCGACTGAATTCGCCCTGCGTCCACTCGCCCATTTGCAGCAGGTGAGCCGCTCCACGGATGCGGAACTGAAACTCGACGCGTTCGACCGGGGTCAACGTATCGTTCGGCTCGAGTCTGGTGATGCTGACCATGTTGCGCTCGTGTACGTGCGTGAAGGCCATGTGCACGATGGTTTCGTTATCACGGATGATTCCAAGTGCGGTTGCGCCGCTTTCCTTTACTGGCTGCGAGAGGTCGACAACGAGCGATCGCCTGAGCGGCCGGACGACGTTGAGTGTGGTCGCACGGCCTTCGCCACGAGGACCGCCGAGGTCGAGGTTGAGCGACGCCGCCTTGGTGACTGAGACCGAATCGGCGCCATGTACATATAGTCCCAGTCCATCGCTGCGAACGCTCGTGTTGTCATCGCTCACCTCGAGCTGGATCAGATTCTCCTGATCGTAGCGGGGCATGATCAACGAGAGCGCCCACGCCGCATTTGCGGCGAGCGCGCGCGATGTGGCGGTGTCACCGACCATGCGCACGAGCGCGGGCACTGCGTTTCGGGCGAACGGGCCTGCTCGTCCGAGCCCGATAACCGCAGATTCCCTTACATCCCCGGCGGTGTCGCTGAGCGCATCCAGGTAGGCCGGGACTGCCCGGCGCGGCGCCCATTGACTCAAGAGCGACAGCGCACGTTCGCGGACGTCAGGCGACGCATCTCGAGCCGCGCCGAGAACCCCGGCAATATCCGCCGAGTCCCGAACGTGTGCGAGAAAGTCCACCGCCTGCCACCGAATGCCCGCATCCGGATCGCCGAGAGCGCGGCGCGCGTTCGGGAGAAGGCCCCTGCTCGTCACGGAATCCGTGCGTGCGAGCAGGAACCACGCGAACCGACGATTTGGATTGCCGACTTCCTCCGCGATCAATGTCAGAGCCGCGACGGCGGGTACCAAGTCCAAGCCGCGGTCGTCGAGGATCGTTCCGATCTGTCCCTCATTGACGACCCTGCCGATTGCGTTGATGGCGAACGCTTGCGGTTGGCCAGATCGCCCAAGAGCTGGCACGAGCTCGCGAACGAACTCACGCCGAAACGCTGGTGGTGCTCTTCGAATGGCCGCGGCAGCTCGGTCACGGCGGAAGGTCGACGTATCTTCGAGAATCCGGGCGACCCATGTTCGAAGCGGGACGCCGTCGAAGGATCGCGAAGAGGTCGACTGCGCGACGGCACTTGCTGCCGGGAGAACGACGATGACGAGCATCCATCGCAGGATCATCATATTCCTCCGCTGTGCGCTCTCACAGACGAGGGCATCGTGGTGGGGAGTGAGCGGCCCAACGAATAGCGTTCTGCTGCAAATGCTCCAATGAATTGCGTTCGCGCCAGCGAACGCTACCAAAATCACCCGCGTTTGTCAGGACCAACGCGTGCTAGGACGCCCCTGCGATCACTCGATGCGCGGCGCTGACCTACCCGACTCGAGCGCCTCTGCTGGCGCTCGGCGGGCGATCGCGATTGTGCCCGCCGCTGTCGCTGCGCCCATGATGCCGAGCCTCACGAAGCCGGCCGCTGCGTTGCCTAGGGTCGCCCACTGCAGCGTTAGGGCCACAATGAGGAGCGGCGTGATGAGCGCGCTCACGATGCCCCACGCCACCACGCGCGGTACCGACATACGCGCGAACGCTCGATGCCGTTGCGTCGCGGCGAGTACAAGTCCGAAGGCAAAGCCGCTGAGTGCTCCGGTGATTGCGAGAGCTGGAAGGTCTGCGGCGACCGTGCCGAGCGTCACCTGTGCGCCACGACTTAGTCGATCGACGCTAGAAAGGACCACGCCCAACGGGATCCACGCGGCACTCCAGAGCACAGTCATGCCAAGTAGGCCGCGCAGTCTTCGGAAACGCCACACGCGTCTGCTCTCCTCGTGTCGTCCTAACGAATAGCGTCCTGCTGCAAACGCTCCAACGAAATGCGTTCGCGCCAGCTAACGCTACCGACATTATCTGCGTTCGTCAGGAACGCCTGCTAGGCAACACTGAACCACGTTGAATCCTGCTGGGGGCGCAAAAGATTGATGAATCGAAATGTGCCGAGTAGAAACACGTCGTCAAACCCCGACGCTAGTGCCTCGGTGATATGTCGTCTAGTGAATGAATGCAAAACGCCGGGGAGATCAAACCCAATCGCATTCTGGCCGTCCAGGATGAGCATCGTCGTCGCACGAACCTGAGGCGAATAGCGAGCCACTTTATGGCGGATCGCGTCGATCATCTCATCCGCCAACTCATCGGGCGCGACCGTGCGCGCTGCATGTCCAGTTACACTCAGAGCCTCCCAGTGCTCAGGCGACCGGGGGACTCGCGTAATCTGCAGTCGCAATCGTCCACGGGGACCATCAGCGATCATGTCCGCACCGTCTTCAGATCCATCAGGTGTACGGAGGTTGCTCCAGCCTTCACCCCATTCGTTGAGAAGAATGACGACAAGATTCGCGACAACCGGGCAGTTGTCTTCACCGTGGGTGGCGTCCCGCGAAACGCCGACGCGGACTCGTCCGTTAGCCGTTCCGCTGAGCGTCATCGCCACGTGCGGTTTCGCGGGATCGGGGCCGTGAGCGGTCGGTTCCGCGTCGGATTTGTCACCCTCACCGATCATGCGATGATTGGGTTTAGTGTTGCCTAACGAATAGCGTTCTGCTGCATCGGCTCAAATGAAATGCGAATCGGCCGCGCTCGCAAACAGAACGTCCAGCCGGCGAGCGCGGCCGATTCGCTTCCGACAGGACCCGCCGATGTCAGCAGCAACGCGCGGTTAGGCGGATGTTCATTTCGCCGAACTCCGGTCAACGAGTTCTGCGATTGCCGAAATGTCGCCGATACGAAAGAGCCGCTCGTGAACGCTGGCGCTTTCGATCTCCTCGCGGAACGTGAACTGAGGTTGGACGATGCGCTGAACGAGCTCACGGCCGCCGCGACGGGCGAACACTCCGCGATATTCGCACTGAGGAGCAAACGCTTCGTGCTTGAGGAACGGAAGGCTGTCTGGATCCTTGACGGACAGCGGAGCTTCGTGGCTCGTTTTCCAGTACGCGACAGGCCGGTGGATTAGCCGAAGTCGGTCGACGGGAAACGCGCGGCGAGCTGCGGTCTGACAGCGCAAGAAGAACTGGACCGGGTCCTTGATGACGACGCATGCGTCAGCGTCGAACATGTCGAAAAGCTCGACGCTCAACCTATCTGAGCAGCAGAACGCGTAGACCTTGGTCTGATCGACGGAGTTGAGGTATCGGTATCGACCGATGACATGAGGTCCGCCAACGACGTCCAACCGGACATCCCGCTTCGGATCGTCGACATGCACACCCTCAACTTCGTCGCCTCGCGCCGCGTGCTCGACTCGGCGAAAGTACGACAGTGTCCGGAAGAGAATCTCGCCATTCGCTACGAACGGCGCAGCGAACCGACGCGGAAGGTATTTGTAGAGCACAAGCCGGGATGAACATTCCGCCTAACGACTAGCGTTATGCTGCCAACGCTATCAACAAAATGCGGCGGCGCAAGCCGCCGCTTCCGACAGGTCTGCGTTGGTCAGTATCAACGCGCGGTTAGGCAGCACCGCGCGTGAACTCGTCGATGCGGATGTACTGAGCGACTGGTTCGGGCGGGCCAAACACAATCTCCATTTCTGGGCGACTGGAAGGCGCGCTGCCACCCAAGGATGCCCGGGTGCCGATGCCGCCTGTGTGCGCGATGAAGTCGGCAACTTCAAGTGAGGGAATGCCGGGATTCTTGTCCGATCGGAACATGGTTAGCGGCAAGGCTGCTTCGCTGCCTGGCATTCCGGCTTTGAATTCGAGCGTCGAAAACAACTCGAAGAACTGATCGTCGTGCTTCGGAGAGCTTTCGACTACCAGCGTGATCCCGTTGCACTGCCAGATGCGAAGAACTTGGGCGAGCTGCCGAATAAGCATCGCTCCGACCACCGCGTATGGCGCAACCGGAACGTGCAGGGCGCTTCGATCGGTGATAAACGCGCCGAATCGGGCGATGGGAGCGTCACGGAAAAAGCTGTTCAGGGCTGAGATCTGCTCTTCGGAAGGCTGCCGGAGATCCGCGGCATGCAGGGCGGACTGTCGCCCGTCAAAAACGCGATCCTTCATGCGCATCCACGGCGTCGCCAAGGAGGCGTCGTAGTCCTTGGCCAGAACGGCGCAGCCGGCTAGTCCGAAGACAGGATGCCGGGGATCGCGACGGGTCGTGTCACCGGTCTCGTCGATCGTGACGACGAGCCAGTTCGGCTGAATTATCGTGTCGCCGTCACGTGAACCAAACAGTAACATCGACGGTCTTTGTGTGCTACCTAACGAATAGCGTTGAGCTGCAAACGCTCAAATGAAATGCGCGCGCGGCTCGCGCGCCGACTGAAAGAATGAAGCGCGCGGGTCGCGCGCGCTACCGCCCGGTCCGCGTTTGCCAGCTCCAACGCGTGTTAGATTGCGCCGGCATTACCTAATCGAGTTCATCCCGGACACTCACGAGCAGCGTGATGCCGATCGCGCCAAGAATGACGGGCTCCCAGAAGCGGCCTTTCATCAGAAGACCGGAAGCGCAAACGGCGGCGATCGTGAGCAACGCACTGTGCCACCCTGCCATTCGTTGGGCGCGCAATTC